>PKUY01000438.1 GCA_003131705.1 Acidobacteriota bacterium
TTGATGGCGAATTTGATCGAGGAGTTCGACACCATGGTGTTGCCGTTGGCGCTCGACGAAATTGGAATGTGCGGCGACCAGGGCACGGCTTCGAAGCTGCTGCGGCTGGCCGAGGGAGATATCTTGCCGCAAGGGCCGGATTACTTGCGCGTGAAGGCGATTGAAGCACTGGGCCGGATGCGCGCAGCCACTGCCACTGGGCATCTTCGGCAATTCGTGGAAACCCGCAAGGCGTTTGGTTGGACCTATCCGGAGGAAATTCGCATGGCAGCAGCACAGGCTCTGATGAAACTTGATCCGGAGTGGATGCAGGAGTTCCTGCCACATTCGGGGTTGGACGCGAAGGTAATGTCGCTCGCGCCTCTGGATCCGATTCCCGGACGCGATGTGGTGCGGCATCGCCGGTATCGCCGGATTCGGCTCGCGCGCAACGTTCCCGCCGTGATTACTTCACAACGCGGGAAGTATTCGTCGGCCATCAGCGTCCTCAGCTTAGAGGGAGGACTGTTGAGCGGTGACATACAGCTTGCCGTAGGAACCGAAGCGACGCTAAAGATTCCGGCCGGGCTCCGCTCGATCAACATGCAGGCCGTGGTGCGATTTGTGCGCTCGCATCAGGCCGGATTCGAGATGGTCGGGATGGGGCTCGACGACCGGTCGAAACTGCGGCGGTTGCTGGTATCACTGGGTGGCCTCGAACCTTCTGCCGAGGTTCGGGTAGTCGAGTAAGACTGAGCCCGGAGCTCGTTCGCGGCAGCCTCCCGCCGACGAGGAATATCGCAACGTCCCACGCACTTAATTACTCGCGTCCATCCTCGAAAAAATCCTTAGGGAACAAAGCTCCGGAATCTCTTGCCTCGCGAGGCCGGAGATTGACGCGGTCGCTACGCGATTACGGCGTCAGGAATTGACGACTTTGCGTTCTGCGGCGGGAACAATGGACGGCAGGATGCGGCGAAAAGGCCGCAAGCTGAAGAACTTTTCACGGCAAGGATCGCAGCGATACGCTGGAAATCCGAGGAAACGCTGAAGGAACAGCAGAACCCCATCCTGTACCCGGTGACGCGCGATGCGCTCAAGGTCGAAATTTCCGCATCGAGGGCAATGGGCATGGAGGGAGAAGGAGACGGCCACTCGCGAAGCATGGAATCGAAATTCACAGGTCTGGCAGCGCCAGGGTTTCAGCCCGACCACGGTGCCGAGGGAGTCTGCTACGCCTGTGCGGCGCGAACGAAGACAGTCAGCACTGCGGCACTGCGGGCAGATCATCTGGCTGACTTCCTCCGTATGGCGCGCCAGCATATCCGAAACTTCCCGCTGGGGCAACAGTTGTAAAGGTAAAGAAAATCTCCTAGCGGTGTAAAATACCCTTTTCGAAAGGAACGCGAATGCCTGACTACACAGCCGCGCACGCTCGTGCCGGGATCGACA
Source organism: Acidobacteriota bacterium (assembly GCA_003131705.1). Lineage (GTDB taxonomy): Bacteria > Acidobacteriota > Terriglobia > Acidiferrales > UBA7541 > Palsa-295. The sequence goes on from PKUY01000438.1 coordinate 1,432, forward strand.
CGAAACTACCGAAGCTCGAAACGTGGCCGAATCAATTTCCCGGCTACGAGATTACAATTCGCGTGCCGGAGTACACTTCGATCTGTCCGAAGACGGGCCTGCCCGATTACGGCGCGATCACGATTCAATACCAGCCGAACAAGCTTTGCCTGGAATTGAAAGCGCTGAAAATGTATTTGCTCGCGTATCGCAATCTCGGCATTTTCTACGAGAACGCGGTAAACCGGATGCTGCGCGATACCGTTGCTGCAGTGCACCCTGCGTGGTGCCGCGTGACCGGAGATTTTACGCCGCGCGGCGGCTTGACCACATCCGTCGAAGCTCGCTGGCCCCGCAACGGTGGCAACAGGTTTCGCACAGGGGATAGACTTCGTTCCCCGGCTCGGAGATAATTCGGGCCGATCAGAGAGCGGCGTCCTCCGCCTCTGCAAGGAGGCTTGATGAGTTCGACCCCGAATACACCCGCCGAGAGCCATGTAGTTGACGCGATCCTGCCACGCTGGGTGACAGTTCTTTTTGTAGTGGCCTTTGCGCTGGTCGGCTACCTGTTTTACGGAAACTACGAACAGCGCCAAGCTCTGCGCAAGAGCGAGGACGACGCGGACAAGAAAACACAAGCGCTGGCCGCCGAAGTCGATAAAACCAATTCACGGATCGCCGATCTGAAGGGGCAGTTGGACGTCACGTCTCAGAAACTCGGGTTGACCGAGGATGAGTTGGCTCGCGCCCGCGGACTCGCGCAGAGTGTTCGCAAGGATCAGCAGAAGAGCGATGTGCAGCTCCGCGAACAGATTGGCGCCGTCCAGACCGATACCACGACAAAATTCGGACAGGTGGCCACCGACATCAGCGGGACGAAGACCGATCTTTCGGCCACGAAAGCTGATCTCGAGGCCACGAAGAACAAGCTGCAGAGCACGGTCGGCGACTTGGGCGTCCAGAGCGGCTTGATCGCGCGAAATCACGACGAAGTCGAAGAGCTGAAGCGGCTGGGCGAGCGCGACATCTTCGAATTCACCCTCAACAAATCCGCCAAGGGCCCGGATCATGTCGGTCCGATTCAGGTGCAACTCCGGAAGACCGATACGAAGCATTACCGCTTCACGATGAATGTGGTGGCCGACGACAAGAACATCGAGAAGAAGGATAAGACGGTCGGCGAGCCGGTCCAGTTCTACGTGCATGGCGCCCGCGCCCCTTACGAGATTGTGGTATTCGATCTCACGAAAGATTCGGCGAAGGGCTACCTAAGCACGCCGAAATCAGCGACCGCGGCCCCGCCTGCTGCGGCTCCGGCGAACCAGTAGTTCGACATTGGTGCATAGCGAACTTCGTTAGGATATTCAACGGTGGTTCCGTCTGCCCCATGTCATGCTAATGGGCAGGCCAAACCACCGTTTCTATTTAGCCCGCATGGGGTCATCGGAAGGTCGAAACGTTAGCGCAGGAGGGCATGCGTGAACACGATCCGAAATTGTATTTCCCGGCGGCGCATATATTTCGTGGCTCTGATTCTTATTCTCGTTGTCTCCTCGAGTTCGGCGCTGTTTGCGCAGACTGCGCCGATGGCGCAACGGTTGTCGCCTGACACCGTTTTTTGCATCCAATGGCACGGGAAACAGTCCCTCGGCGATGGCGGCAATAAAAACCACGTTTTGCAGTTGATGGAAGACCCGGCTTTCGCCCCGGCTTGGCTGTCCCTGGCGAGCCGTCTGCATCAGGAGAGGTATAAACCGGGCGTCAAGGATTCCGGCGTAACTTTGCCCGACGTGATTTCGTTCCTGGACAATCCGACGGCATTCGGCGTCGCCGCCATTCCAAATGAATCGCAAGCTTCGACCCAGGACGGCACGCTGGCGCACTTCGGAGTTTTTGTGGTTTACGACGCGACTGGGAAAAGGGATCTGATTCAAAAGTGGAAGGACTTGGGCCGGGCTGCCAGCAAGGTGCCCGTCGAAATAACGAAATATGATTTCGGTGGAACGACCGTGGAAGTTCAGGCGGCAGGAAAGAATGTTTCTTACAGCGCACAGGCGGACAACTATTTCCTGGGGTCGGATCAAAAGCAGGTTATAGAAGACCTCGTGAGACGTTTTCGTGGCGCCAACGCGCCGGCGACATCGCTCGCGCAGGTCCTGGAGTATCAGGAGATTCGGAAATTTGTCGGGACAGATCCTGCGGTCGAATGGTTCGGACGCATTCCCAACCTGGATGAATTGAGCCCCCGTGGACCGAACGGCAAAACGATGTCGAAGCTGACAAAGAATATCCAGCTCGAAAAGATTCACGTTGCCGGAGGAGGACTCAGTTTTGCGGGAGAAGCGACGCGCATGCGCGGAGCGGTTCTGGGCGACACGTCGCCAGGGGGACTGTTTGACCTGGAAGGCGCCAGCACCGATGCTTTTCAAACGCAGGCGGTGGTCAACGGCAGTTCGAATTTCAGCATATCGCGTTTCAATCTGCTTGCGATGTACCAGTTGTTCCGCGGAGCCGCGATGGGCATGCTGCCTCCGCAACAGAGCGGCAACATCCTGATCCTCGAGGGTGCGGCCCAGAAGTTTTTAGGAATGTCGATTGCCGATGCGTTGGCGTTGATACGAGACGAAGTTGCATCGGCATCATCGTATTCAGCGGACGGCTCGATTGAACAATTGTATGCGGTGACAATCCAGAACTCGGATGCAGTGCTGCGCGTCTTGCGAGCGGTGATTGGCTCCATGGTTGTGGCGGAGGATTCGTCGGGATCTGCCACGTACCTGGACGTCGCGTATCCCTACACGGATCCGCAAACCGNNCTGGCGGTGACACCCCAGATGGTATTGATTGCGCCTCGAAAGGCGATGTTGCGCGAGACGGTGCAACGGCTCGGTTCTCAACTGGCCGTCGCCCCGGCCGGCGGAGTTTTTGCGAACCCGGAATATTCGCAACTGCGGTCCTTGCTTCCTGGGAAGCTTTCGGCGGAGAGTGCCACGGACCTGACCGAAATTCCGCTGGACAAGCTCCTGGCGAAACTCGAAATGCCATCGGCGGAGTCCGCGAAGGAAAAGAACGGTCCGCCGCCCGATCTGAGCTGGCTGAAGCCCGAAGTGGTCTCGCGCCACCTCCATATGGTGTTGAGCGGATTGTGGAAGGACTCCGGCGGCGTGTACTTTGATTCGTACATTCAGTAAATCCACTTATTTTGTTTTGGCGACTTCTCTTCTATTGGTGGCCACCGCCTCTCTATGCGGTTTTGCAGCTCGCTCCTGCGAAGCGCAGCAATCAAACGCGGTGGCGCAAACTCCCCTTCAGACGACGACCGAACTCGTGAAGGTAGATACCAGTGTGATCGACAAGCGCGGAGATTTTGTCGGGGGCCTCTCGCAGAACAATTTTCGCATACTCGATAATGGCACCGAACGGCCGATCATTTTCTTCGCGCCCGTGGAAGCTCCAGCGCAGGTGCTGGTGATGATCGAGACGAGTCCCGCCGTGTACCTGATTCATAACGAACATCTCGCCGCTGCTTACGCGCTTCTCGATGGCTTGGCGGCGGACGACCAGGTGGCACTCGTCACGTACGACCAGGCTCCCCGGCCAATTTCGGGATTTACAGCGGATAAATCCGCGGTGCTTGCGGCACTTGGTGGAGTTCAGTACACGATCGGCATGGGGGATCTGAATTTTTACGATTCGCTCTCTGCGGTGGTCGATTGGCTGGCGCCCGTAACCGGCAAGAGATCGATGGTCATTCTGACCACCGGGCTCGATTCTTCTCCTCCGGCTCGCTGGGAAGCTCTGGCTGGAAAATTGCGAGGCGAAGATGTTGTGATTTATTGCGTGTCGCTGGCGGGCACATTGCGCGGAAGCCCAAGCAAAAAATCGAAGGCAAAGAAGCGTGCTCCGAAGGCCGACGCGGATGAATCAGAAGGAGCGCCCAGAGTCGACGTCAAAGCCAGCTTTGCGAAGGCAGATGAGGCGCTTCTCTCGGTTGCGACCATCACCGGAGGACGCGCCTATTTTCCCGCATCGGGCAACGAGTTCGTTTCGATCTATCACGAGATTGCGTCCGCGCTGCGGCATCAATACGTAATTGGCATCGCACCAGCGCACGACGGGCGATTTCATCCCATCACAGTCGATGTGGTCGAAAGCAGCGGTCGGACGGCGAATCCCTCAGCGAAGCAAAACGAATACCGCGTGTCCGCCCGCGCGGGATATATGGCCCCAGCGCCCTGACTTGTATACTCTGAACGCGCGCTGCGGTGCGAAATGAGCGGGCGGTGGTTAGCGGCGGAGATTGGAGGGGGACGTGGAATGAACCGACCTATTGCAATTTTGTCGGCGACCCTATTCGCGCTGGTGACGAGCTTGGTATCGCGAACGGCGGCGCACGCGCAAGCGAATGCCGCGCCGACGCAGCAGCCGGTTGGGGATGCGCGATTTGAATTCGGAGGAAATGCGGCGGAGATACCCGCCACATTCATCGGCAATCTCGTCTTCTTGCCCGTGCACGTGAACCAAGGCCAGCCATCGCTGTTCGAGCTTGATTCGAGCGCCGCAGTTTCGTCAGCAGATCCAGCGCGCGCGGCGGAGCTTGGCATAACGAACCTGCAAAACCCGGTGCTCAATTTGAGCGGCGTCGATATTTCGCTTCCGACTCTCGCCGAATCCGCGGAGAAAGGTTTCGGCGCGCGCGTGGGGCGCGCCTATGAAGGAACACTTGGTAACGATGTTTTCGCGGGCACCGTGATTGAAGTCGATTACGCGCGACAAACATTGCGGATTTACGATCCCGCTACTTACCGGTATTCAGGGAAAGGGACGAGCTTTCACATTACCTTTGTCGGCGGCATGCCCGTCGTGCATGCGAAGTTTAGCGTCACAGGAGACAAGACTTTGGAAGGCGATTTCGGCGTGAACACCGCGCTCGATGCATCCTTCGTAATTTCGGCTAAGTTCGCACAGGCGCACCGCGTTTTGTCGTCGCATGCCCGGGCGATTCCCGCTAAGGACTTGCCGTTCGACGCTGACGATGCGGTGTATTCGAAGGTGAAGGAATTCGAGATAGGCCCCTACAGCGTTGCAGGGTCAATCGCTGCCTTTGAACAAGGGAACTCGTCCACCAATCGCGATGGGAACCTTGCGGGAGAAATCGGCGGAGGGATGCTGCGGCGCTTCACCGTGACTTTCGATTATCCACACCGGCAAATCATTCTCACTCCGGGCCGTGAACTTCGTAGAGACGATTTGGAAGACATGAGCGGGATATCGATTGCTGCAAAGGGACCGGGGCTGAAGGAATTTGAAGTAACGCAGGTGCGTTCCGGTACGCCAGGATCAGATGCCAAAATTCAGAAGGGTGACGTTATCGCCGGCATCGACGATGAAGCCGCCGCCGATATGTCGCTGCCTGGTATACGCGAACTATTCCGCGAAGCCGGTCACAAACACAAGCTGCTTATCCAGCGGAATGGTCAGACCCTCACAGTTACGATTCAGCTGCGCCGCCTGCTTTAGTAGGTATCTCGAGGTTATCTGCAGGACTAAGACTTGAACTTGCTGAGCGTGTTGGCCATCTGGCGCAGGCGCGCGTCCACTCTTCCAAAAACACTGTTCGCCTCGAATTTGCCGGCGGGAGTTTGCTTGCCGGCGCGAACTCCGGTGAGGATTTCGATTCCTTGTGTGACAGTCGAAACGGGAAAGATGTGGAACAAGCCCTTCGCAACTGCGGCGATCACTTCATCATTCAGCATCAGATCATCGACATTTTCCGCGGGGATGAGTACGCCCTGCTTACCGGTGAGGCCCTTCAAACGGCATACGTCGTAGAAGCCTTCGATCTTCTGATTCACGCCGCCGATTGGCTGAACGTCCCCTTGCTGATTTACCGAACCGGTCACAGCATACTCCTGCCGGATCGGCAGCTCGGCGAGCGCGGAAAGTAGCGCGTAAATTTCGGTAGAGCTGGCGCTGTCGCCATCGACGCCAGAATAGGACTGCTCGAAACAGAGACTCGCGGAAAGAGACAGGGGTTTGTCCTGGGCAAAGGTATGCCGCATGAACCCCGAGATGATCTGCACGCCCTTGTCATGAAACCGGCCGCTCAGATTTGCTTCGCGCTCGATGTTGATGATGCCCGTCTTCCCGAGCGCGACCGATGCCGTAATGCGCACAGGTTTACCGAATGCGTAGCCCCCGATTTCAAGAACGCTCAAGCCGTTGACCTGCCCGGGGCGGCCGCCAGTGGTGTCGATGAAAACGAGGTTCTGCTCGATCATCTCGCGAATCTTGGTTTCTAGCAGGTTGTGCCGGTCGATTTTTGCATCGAGGGCCTTGCGCACATGTCCAGCGGTGATGATCTTGCTTCCGTCATGTTTGGCGGCATAAGACGACTCTCGAGCCAGATCGGCGAGATCGAAAAAGCGGGTCGTAATCTTACCTCGGCGCCCGGCGAGGCGAACACCGTGTTCGAGGATCGAGGCGACGGCCGAGCGGTCGAAATGCAGCAGTTTCTCGTCGTCAACGAGCTTTCGCAGCCGTCCCCCGTATTGGCGGGAGACCTCTTCGCTCCACTTCATCTCCTCATCAAATTCCACGCGGACCTTGAAGATTTTTTTGAAGTCGTCCTCGTAGTCGTACAGCATTTCGTACATATCGCGATCGCCGATGAGAATGATTTTTGCGTGGACGTCAATCGGCTCGGGCTTCATCGCGGCCGTGCCGAATGGAAAGAAAACGTCGACAGGTTGAATTTCGAGCTTGCCGTGATTGAGGGTGCGCTTCAGTGTACGCCACACGCCTGTTTCCGTAAGCGTATCGAGTGCGTACATCACCAAAAATCCGCCGTCGGCGCGCAAGAGCGAGCCGCCGCGCAGGTCCATAAAATCGGAGTTCCAACCGCCGCGTGCATCGTAGCTGCGATGGATGGTGCCGAACAGATTCGCATACGTAGGAATCGTCTCGAAAATCACCGGGCACTTTTCATTCTCGCTGTGGGCGAGAATGACGTTTACGCCGTACACACGGAAGGGATCGCGCTCGGAGCGCTCCGGACGCAGGGCGCCGCCCTCGGAAGGCGGCTGTTCGTCTTCGCCCTCGCGCTCCTTGAACGGATCCAGGTTATCGAGAACGTGATGGCGAACTTCCTCGAGGTATTCGGAAATTTGCTGGCTGGGATATTTTTCCTTGAGTTCCTCGATGACGCCGTCCACGAGGACGGAGGCCGCTTCCTGCTCGAGGTAGCTCATTTCGCTGGCGAGTTCGCGGGAGAGCGAAAGCGTCTTGCGATAAACGATCGTAAATTCCTGGCGAAACTGGTCGTACTTTCGCTCGAGCTCCTCGGCCGCGGTACTTTCGAGCTTTCCGTCCTGCACCATCTTGGGGATTTCTTCGATCGGCACCATCTGGCCGTCGAGCACAGGGAAAATTTCCGGCAGCGCAACGGCGCCCACCTGCATGCGTCCGAGCGCAAACTGCTCGCGCGCGATTCGCCGGGTGAAATCGTCCATCAATTCTTTTTCGCGCACCGTGAAACGTTCGACGATGCGCGTCTTCTGGCGCTGAAACGGCTCGCCCTCGAATACTTGCGGGATGCGCCGCCGCAAGAATTCGATTCCCGACTCGACTTCTTTCTTGAAAGCATTCGCCTGGCCGCGCGGCAGCGTGAGCAGGCGCGGGCGGTCGGCGTTCTTGAAATTGTTGACGTAGCACCGATCCGGCGCGAGCTCGTTCTGCGGATGTAACTCCTCGATCATCCGCACGATCATGCCGCCGCGGCTGGTCCCGGAAAGTCCGCAGACGAACAGGTTGTATCCGGAAGCGGTCAGCTCGATGCCCATGCGCAGCGCGCGCAGCGCGCGCTCCTGCCCCATGTCGCCTGTGGTCGGCTCGATTTCCGCTGTGGTCTCGAACGGAACATTTGCAGGGTCGCAGTGCCACCGGAGTTTGTCCGGAGACAGGCTCGCGTGCTGAGGATTTGAAGTTTTGGCCATGCGGCGTTCCATTAGTTCTTCCGGAGCGCGTTACTCTAACACGAGGCCCAGTTACTTCCCACCCGCCCGGGACAACTTGTTTCCAGCGTGTGCACTGGGACTATATAAATCGAGAACGCTTGCCGCGGTGGCGACCACAATCGGACCGAGGACGACACCCAGCAACCCGAATACGCTAATTCCACCTAGCACGCCGATGAAGACGATCAGACCGCCCATCTCCGCGCGCCCGCTGATCAGCCAAGGGCGGATTAGATTGTCCACCACTCCAACGATGACGCCGCAGAAAAATATGAGCAGCAGGCCACGGCCGACGTGTCCTTCGACCATGAGGCTGATCGACATGGGAACCCAGATGAGAGCGGAACCAACCAGCGGGACGAACGAAAAGAATCCCATCATCACGCCCCAGAAAATGGGCGCCGTGATTCCAGTCACGCCAAATGCCAGGCCGCCCAGCGCGGCCTGCGCCGCCGCAACCACCAGACTCGATGTGACGCTGGCGAAGATCAAGTTTCGCGCGTCGCTGAGCATGCGGTCGCGATGCGCCAGCTCGAAGGGCAAAACTTCGCGCAGCCGCTCGACGATGGACGCACCGTCTCGATAGAGGTAGAACATTGCCAGGAGGGTGACGCCGAGGTCGAAAACGAATACGGCCGTGTGCTTGATGATCGTGCCGAGGCGCGCCGCCACAAACCCGGCGGCTGCCTCGCCATAGCGGCTGAGCGAGGTGGTTAGGTCGTCGCCACCCAGCTCGGGAAATCGGTCCTGAAAACGGCTCCAGAGATTGCCCACCCATGCGAAGTGTCCGTTGGCGACCTCGACCTGTATCGACTGCACGGCGCCTACACCCTGCCGCACGAACGCAACCATCACAAGCAGCGTCGGCGCAATGAGGATCAGTGTTACGGCCGCGGTGCTGACGATCGACGCCATCGTCGGACCGCTGCGCCGCGCCAGGCGCTCGTACGCCGGGTAGGAGACGACTACAAGAACTGCCGCCCAGGCGAGAGGCACAAGAAACGGAGCGAAGATCAGATAGACGAGATAGACCAGCAGCGCGACGATGCCGTAAAGGAGCGCGTTGCCCAACCGCTTTTGCGTGCTCTGTTCAGTGGTCAAATAATCTCGCTTCCAGTACTTCGGCACGGAAACAATTACAAGAGACTGATAGTTTTAATCGCAGCTTTTGTCAACCGACGCAGGCCCGAGACGCTACGTGTGAATGCTATAATCGTGCAAGTTCGATCCGGTTGCCACAATGACGCTTCCCGCCTGCCAACACAAACGCACACAGCTGGTCGCCAAAGATAAAGACGCCCAGTACGAGGAGTGCCTCGATTGCGGCGAAATCCTCGAAGTCGGGGAAACCGAGAAGAAGGAAGGTGCTGGCTTCGACGAGTCGCTTTCCGACGCCTGATTTGCTTCCTTTGCGGCGCTTCTGTGCGGCTCCCGGCTGTCATGGCTCATGCGTCGCGATATGCGTATTTCTTGTAGTTGTGCGGAGTACTGCCATCGCTGCGGGGAGTGTCACTAGCGCGAACTAATATTCTGAGCTAGGCTCTGCGCCCTAAGACTAGCCCTTCTCCTGGGATGCTCTTCAAAACTTACAGCGCCACCGTGTTTGGGATTGACGCCTGCCTCGTAGAGGCGGAGGTGGACGTCGGTCCGGGCCAAGGTTGGAATTTAAGGTAGTCGGGCTGCCGGGTGCGCCGTGAAAAGGCGCTGGTGCACAGCGGGGGTAAACTCGCCCGGGAACTGGTTCGCTCCACCCGGTAGCAATCAGAGCAGCAGTGGAGGCAACGAGACTGCTGAAGCCTCTGGTGCAGAGGGTCGCAAAGCCGACTTGGCGAGCGTGCAGGCCGTAACGTGAGTAAACGCTGAGCAGGCCCCGAAACCGACAATGCAGGAGCCGACCCGCCCCGGTTCGAGGGAAGGCCGAAGCGGATGGGAAGCGGCGCTGAGAAACTGTGGTTTCGATTACCCTTCCTACCAGACTGTTACCGTAAACTTGGCGCCGGCCGACATCGGCAAGGAAGGCTCCGCATTCGATTTGCCGATGGCCTTGGGACTGGTAGGCTGCCAGGGCGCGTTTTTCGGAAAGCTGCTGGACTCCTACGTGTTCCTCGGTGAGCTGTCGCTTGACGGCAGCGTACGCTCGGTCCGCGGCGCTGGCTGCTCGCGAACGCGGCATAAAAAATCTCGTCGTGCCGGATGCGAACGCGCGGGAAGCGGCAGTCGTGGAGGGAACGCGCGTCTTTGGAATCAAGTCGCTGCCGCAAGCGGTGGACCTGATGAATGCGCCGGAGTCGTTCCGGCCCCTCGAGGTCGATACTTCGCAGATGCTGGCGGAAGCGAGCCGATATGCGGTTGACCTCCGCGACGTGCGCGGGTAGATGGCGGCGAAGCGTGCCCTGGAGGTTTCCTGCGCGGGGAGCCACAACATTCTGCTCATCGGACCGCCCGGAATGTGCAAGACGATGCTCGCGAAATGCATTCCCCGCTTTTGCCGCCCATGTCGCTCGAGGAGGCCATTGAGACTACGCGCATCCACAGTGTGGCCGGCTTTTGCTCAAGGACGCCCGCGGATTGGTCGGAACGCGGCCATTCCGCTCGCCGCACCACACCATTAGCGACGCGGGCCTGATCGGCGGTGGCGCCATACCGAGGCCAGGAGAAGTGTCGCTGGGGCACAACGGCGTGCTTTTCCTGGATGAACTGCCGGAATTCCAGCGCAACGTGTTCGAAGTGATGCGCCAGCCGCTCGAAGACGGATGCGTGACGAGATTCACAATGAGGTTCCCGCTGTGAAATACAAGGAATTGCGCGGCGCGGGTGAGATCGAAAGCTCGGCAAGCGTTCGCGAGCACGTGATGCGCGCGAGGCAGATTCAGCTCGAACGCTACAAGGGCGAGAAAAATCTCTATGCGAACGCGCAGATGCCATCGAGGCTGATTCGCACGTACTGCGCAATCTCGACGGAAGGGAGGAAAGTTGCTCGAAACCGCGATCCAGCGCCTGGGTCTCTCCGCCCGCCCGCGCGCATGACCGTATCCTCAAAAGTCGCGCGGACAATCGCCGACCTGGAAGCCGCCCCAGCGATCGAGCCAAAGCATTTGAGCGAAGCGATCCAATACCGTACCCTCGACCGTACGTACTGGGCCTAGGGGCCGCAAGTACCTCCATACATGCAGCATAGGATTGACGGCTAAGTATCGCCTGTGATACCCATACATTGCTTTTATTTGGGGTTATCACGTTTCGATGGCGGCCAAAACTCAACGTCTCGAAGTCTCGCTGGATACGCAGCTCGAAAGCGTAGACCTCGCAGAGAGCATCGTGATGCGCGTCGCCGAAGCTGCGGGCTTTGGCGAAGACGACGTCCACAAGTTGGGGATGGCCTTGCGCGAAGGCGTGGTCAACGCCTACAATTACGGGAACTGCCAGGACAAGCAGAAAAAAATACTTCTCTCAGTCGAGTTCGAGCTGGAAACAATGATCGTCCATATCGTGGACGAAGGATGCGGTTTCGACTTGAGCGAGGTCGCGGACCCGCTTGCCGAGGAGAATCTGCTCCGGACCTCCGGGCGCGGAATTTTCCTGATGCGGGCATTTACCGATGACCTCGCCGTGCGGCGCGCACAGACGGGTGGCTGCGACCTGGTGATGTCGAAGAAACTCCCGCACCCGATTTCCGGCAACGGCAGGCCCCAACCGGAGTAGAATCTCTTTACTGAGGTGCCTGTGGCCCTACGAGGAACATGCCGCGACGTCGGCGATGTGGCAGTGGTTGATTTCAGCGGCAAGATTACGCTTGGCGAAGGCAGCGCGATGCTGCGCAAAATGGTCCGCGACCTTGTTGATACTGGCCACCTCAAAATCCTCCTCAATTTGGGCGACGTGGACTATATCGACAGCTCGGGCATCGGCGAGCTCGTCGGCGCTTACACGACTGTTCGTGGCGCGAGCGGCGAATTAAAGTTGGTGTACCTCACCAAGCGCGTCCACGACATTATTCAGATCACGCGACTCTTCACGGTGTTCGACGTGCAAGCCGACGAAGACGCCGCCGTCCGCAGCTTCCGCTGAGTCCACATACTTGCACCATTGTCATCCCGAACCCAGCCGCGTCGTTTGCGGAGGGCGGTGAAGGGATCTGCTTTTGGTCTTTGGCGCGCACTGTCGGGCGACGAAGAATCTTTCTTGCGCCGCAGTTTATAGAGCGGTCGCCTTCCTGCCCTGAGTCGAGCCGAAGGGGAAGCGGGTAGGGCAGCACTCACGGTGGCAATGAGGCCCGCGCGCAGGTTTGTGATAGGATTCGATTCTGAAATTTCGCTGGGGGTCTAGCTTTGGCACAGCATCTTTCTCGGAAGGAACTGAAAAAGGATGAAGTGCGCGACACGTTCGCGCAGGGCGCGCAGGCCGTCTTGTCGCATCGGCAGCTCAGCTTGTATCTGCTGATTGCGGCGATTGTGGTTGCCCTCGGTATTTTCGGCTGGAGAACTTATGCCGAGCGCCAAACCGTCAAGGCTTCGGCGGACTTCGATGGCGCCATGAAGGTTTTCCACACTCCCGTCGGCGTTCCACGGAGTGCGGACGAAGTTACCTACACGGACGAAAAGAAGAAATTTACCGAGGCGGAGCAGAAATTCTCCGGCGTGGCCTCGAAATATTCGCGTACGCGTCCGGGTGAGCTCGCGCGCTACTACGCGGCGCTGAGCGCCGAGAAGCTGGATAAGAATGACGATGCAATACGGTTTCTTCAGGACCTCTCGGGCAGCAGCGACGCGGAAGTAGCTTCCCTGGCGCGGTTCGAGCTCGCCGACCTCGATGACCGTACGGGTAAAGGTGACGAAGCCGCCAAGCTCTATCAGCAACTGATCGACAAGCCGACGACGCTCGTGCCGAAACCGGTCGCCATGCTGGCGCTAGCTGAGCATTACGGCCCCAAGAATCCGTCCGAGGCTGCCAAGCTGTACGGGCAGATCAAGTCCGATTACCCCAACACGCCGATTGCCGAACAAGCGGACCAGGCGCTCGCTCTCCTTCCAGGAAAATCCTAGCAGTTTGCTGAAAAAGTGCCTTGGTTGTCATCCCGCTGCGCAGGATCGGTTTGTGTAGCGCCGGCTCTTTTCCTGCGTGCCATCTCCCGACATACAAGACGCGCTACGCCTGCTCAGCTGTCTCGAAAGTGCCACTCTGCGTGAAATAGCGGATGTCAGTAGAGCCAGTCGGTTCTAAACGAATACAGATTCACGCACAGGTTTCGTAGCGACCGCCTTCACTGAAGGCGGCCGTCTTTCTTTCGTAGGTGCCCGGAGTGCCGGATCCAAGCCGCCCATTTTGCCGGATTTTCTCTCTTTCCACTTGGACCAGTTTTTGGGGAGGACCTCACTCCACCGGCGGTATCAGAAAATAGGAAGAATCCCTGCGATAGCACTAAAATAGGTTCAAGAATGCTTGCATCCTACGCCATGGACGTGGAGCGCTCGCGAGGGCGTCGTCACCCCGAGCCGCAGCATCCCTATCGCAACGACTATGCGCGCGACCGCGATCGCGTGATCCATTCCCGCGCATTCCGCCGCCTCGAAGCAAAAACGCAAGTGTTCACCATGCGCTTCTCCGATCATTTCCGCAACCGCCTGACGCACACTCTCGAAGTTGCGCAAATCGCGCGCACGGTGGCGGGCGCGCTGCAGATCAATGCCGAACTTACCGAGGCGCTCGCGCTGGTTCACGACATAGGCCATCCGCCCTTCGGTCACGCCGGTGAAAAGAAGTTGGACGCGCGCATGCGCGAGCACGGTGACCGCTTCGATCACAATCTTCACGCCCTGCGGATCATCGAGCTGTTCGAGCTGCGCTACATTGATTTCGCCGGGCTGAATCTCACGTTTGAAGTGCGCGAGGGCATCATCAAGCATTCGCGGGATTATTCGCCCGCGGAGTTTCCCGCGCTCGCGGAATACCTTTTAGACGAACGCCCGCCGCTCGAAGCGCAGATCATCGATCTGGTGGACGAAATCGCCTACAACACAGCCGACTTGGACGACAGTTTCGAGGCCCGCCTGTTGGATTTCGATCAACTCCGGGCGGAAGTGCCAATCTTTGACTCGGCTTATCAGGATGTGGAGCGTCGCCATCCCGGCGGTTTGCGTAAATTGAAATTCAACGAAGCGCTCAAGCACATCCTCGACCATGTCGTAACCGATTTAATTGAGAACACGCGTCGCCAGGTGGAGGCCGCCGGCGTGCAAACCGTCGAAGATGTGCGCAGAGCGCCCCAGAGACTTGCCGGACTTTCACTCGCCACTGCGGGCAAGAACGCCAGTCTGAAAAAATTCCTGAACTCGCGCGTATATTCCCACTCCGCGATCTCCGAAGAACGCGACAGGTCAGTTGCAGCGCTCGATGCTCTGTTCAGCTTCTTTCTGGTCCATTCCGACCGGATGCCCAGGCACTACGCCGAGCAGGCGCAAAACGAGCCGCGCCACCGAGTGGTCTGCGATTACATCGCAGGCATGACCGATCACTTCCTGCTGCGCCAGCACCATGAGTTGCTCGGAAGTGCAGATTAGCCGGCCTCGCAGCGTAATGGCATGCTGAGTGGTTGTTGCTGTTGTTTATGTGGTGTCAGCCGCGACACTTGGCGGCGGGGCTTCCTTGACATCGCTGCCACCAGTCTTATAATGGCATTTCACTTCAAAAAAACGTGGGGAAATGCAATGTTTCTGGATGTAAACGAACTCGCCCTCAGAAAGACGCGCATCCGGAAAAGTTATGCTCCGGGAACGCTGGATTTCCATTCGGGCGAATTCCGTCAAGTTGAGCCACTCGAAATCCGCGCCACTGCGGAACTCGTCGAGGGCCAGATCCGCATCGTTGGGAACCTGCACACGCGGGTCGAACTTGTATGCGCGCGCTGCCTCGACACTGTAATCGAAGAGATCAGCCGCAATTTCGATCTCTTTTACCGTCCCATGACTTCGATGAATCCGGACGAGGAATTTCACCTGAATTTCGACGATACCGAAATCGCGTTCTTCGAAGGGGATGGCCTGTTTCTAGCCGATATCCTCGCCGAACAGGTAAATCTCGAGCTTCCGATAAAGGTTATTTGCTCAAGCGATTGCCGCGGGCTGTGTCCTCACTGCGGAGCCAACCTCAACAACGAGGAGTGCCGTTGCGAGAAGAACGGCTCCGACCCCAGGCTCGCACCTCTCGCCCGATTGAAGCAGGACTGGTTCAAAAAGCAATAAAACGCTACACTATTGGTTTGCAATCAGGCTGCCTTAAGTGGCGGCTTGTCACGAGGAGCTGGAATGCCGAATCCAAAGCGACGACACTCTAAGAGGCGCACGTCCACTCGCCGCGCCCACGACCATCTTCATGCGCCCACCTTGGGCGAATGCCCGAATTGTCATGAGAAAAAGCTGCCACACCGCGCATGCCCCAAGTGCGGCCATTACAACGGTCGTGAAGTGATTGACACCGCGGCCAAGACGGCCTAACTTTCCCTCGCCTGCCTCTGCATGCCGGTACTTAGATGATCACCATTGCTCTAGATGCGATGGGGGGCGACCATGCCCCTCGCGTAGAAGTCGAGGGAGCGATCCTAGCCGCCCGCGAGCTAGGGGTGCGCGTGCTGCTCGTTGGCATTGAGGCGGAAGTTCGCAAGGAATTAAAACGGCACAAGATTCACGATCTACCCATCGAGGTCGTAAACGCGACGGACGTTATCACGATGACCGATTCCCCTTCGCAGGCGTTCCGGCGCAAGAAGGAGAGCTCGGTGCACGTGGCAGCGCGCCTGGTGCGCGATGGCAAGGCCGATGCGCTCGTCAGCGCCGGCAACACGGGCGCGGTGATGACCGTAGCGCGTTTTGTGCTCGGCACACTGCCTTCGGTTGACCGCCCGGCCCTCGCCGCCGCCTTCCCGAACATGAAGGAAAAGATTTCGGTGATTTTGGATGTGGGCGCGAACGTCGATTCGAAACCGGCGCAAATCGAGCAGTTCGCGGTTATGGGCGAAATTTACTATCGGGCAATATGGGGTGTGGAGCGGCCGCGCATCGCGCTACTTTCGATCGGCGAGGAAGAAGAAAAAGGCAACGACCTTACCCGCGAAGCTGCGGCCAGGCTGAAACAGTTGCCGCTCAATTTTAGGGGCAACGTCGAGGGACGCGACGTGTTTCGGGGCAACGTGGACGTGGTTGTCTGCGACGGCTTCATTGGCAATATCGCGCTAAAGCTGAGCGAAGGGCTGGTCGAGCACATCGGCGGGATGCTGAAGAAAGCGATCAAGAGCAGCCTGAGTTCGAAGATTGGTTACGCGCTTTCGAAACGCGCGTTCGACGATTTTCGCAAGCGCACCGACTATTCCGAAACTGGAGGCGCTCCCCTGCTTGGAGTTCGCGGCATCACGGTCATCGGGCACGGCCGGTCGAATGCGAACGCGATCAAGAATGCCATCCGCGTGGCGGCCGAACTCTGCCGTTCGCGTGTGAATGAGAAAATCGAACAGGAGCTTTCGGCTGCCGCCGCTGTTGCCGCCCGCGGCTGAGCCGGAAGAAACTCACAACCCCATGAGCAAGCTTGCTCTTCTTTTCCCGGGCCAGGCCTCGCAGTATCCCGGCATGGGCCGCGACCTCGCCGAGAATTTCCCCGAATCGCGCGCCGTATTTGAAGAGGCGGACTCCGCACTTGGGTTTTCAGTTTCGAAATTGTGCTTCGAAGGCTCCGAAGACGCACTTAAGCTGACCGAAAATACGCAGCCGGCGATCCTGACTGTTTCCGTGGCCGCTTATCGCGCGCTCGAGACGCGAGGAATCACGCCGGATTTCGCGGCGGGACACAGTCTCGGAGAATATTCCGCCCTTGTGGCTGCGGGCGCCGTTACATTTTTCGACGCGGTAACCCTTGTTCGGAAGCGCGGACGCTATATGCAAGAGGCTGTGCCTCCGGGCGAGGGGGCGATGGCTGCGATTCTGGGATTGTCTCCCGCGGACGTTGCCGACGTTTGCAAGAAGGCCGCGGAGCACGAAGTGGTCTCTCCAGCGAACATGAATTCACCGGAGCAAACAGTGATTGCGGGTGGGGCGGCGGCTGTGAAACGCGCCGTAGAAATTGCTTCGCAATCGGGCGCAAAGAGGGCTGTGATCCTGGCAGTGTCTGCGCCGTTTCACTGCGCGCTCCTGATGCCGGCGCAGCAACGGCTGGAGCCCTACCTGCGCGCGGTGAAATTCAATGCGCTGCGTTTTCCGCTGATCACCAATGTGGACGGCGAAGCAATCACCTCCGGCGATGAAGCGCGCGAAGCGTTGATCCGGCAGGTGACGCTTCCGGTGCGCTGGCTCGAATCTGTGCGTGAGATGATCGACCAGGGAGTGAACATTTTTGTTGAAGTAGGACCGGGGAAAGTTCTCTCGGGCCTATTGCGGCAGATCGATCGCTCGGTGCGCTGTTTCAACGTCGAGGACGCCGCAAGCCTGCACTCGACACTCGATAAAATCGCCCAGGCGCGCGCGGAAGCGCCGGAAAGCTAGATCG
>PKUY01000141.1:0-4456 GCA_003131705.1 Acidobacteriota bacterium
ATGCGGGCACCCATGTTGGCCGGCTCATACCCTCAGAATTACGAGGCCGGTGGACGCTTCATCGTGGCACATCGCGTCGGCTCCTTCCGGGGGTCTTGGCCGGCCTTGCACAGGTAGATCTGTTCATCCATGACAGCTTGCACACCTACCGCAACATGCGTGATGAATTTGCTGCTGCATGGCCCTCTATTCGTCCTGGCGGGATTCTCATTTCGGATGATGTTGAAGGCAATGGAGCGTTTCTGGAACTGGCAGCGGTTGGCGATATCGCTTGCTCAGTCGTTTTCGAGGAACAAGGAAAAACTTCTCTCCTCGGGGTAGCAGTGAAGGGTCGATGAGGATCCTGATCGCGCACAATGCCTACCAGCAACGCGGGGGAGAGGACGCCGTCGTGGCAGCAGAGGCGCAAGTACTCGAGGCGAACGGACATACCGTGGTGCGCTACCAACGGCATAACGATGANNTAATCGAAACAGTGTGGGCGGCTAGAGCTGTTCGCGAGGTGACGACGCTAATCGCTAGGGAAAAACCGGATGTGGTGCATTTTCACAATACTTTCCCCCTAATCTCGCCCGCAGCGTACTACGCCTGCGAAAAGGCTGGCGTACCTGTCGTGCAAACACTGCATAACTATCGGTTGCTGTGCCCTGCGGCGACATTCTTTCGCGACGGCACTATTTGCGAGGAGTGCCTTGGGCGGACGGTGCCATGGCCTGGAGTTGTCCATGGATGTTATCGCAACAGCACCTTGGCATCCGGTGCCGTTGCAGTCATGTTGACCGTACACCGTGCGATGCGAACCTGGCAAACGAAGGTCAATGCATACATCGCCCTTTCTGAGTTTGCCCGGCGGAAGCTCATTGAGGGAGGATTGCCGGCCGAGCGTATTGCTGTGAAGCCCAACTTTGTGAGCGTCGATCCCAAACGCAAGAGCGACCCCGGCACATATGCGCTTTTCGTCGGGAGGCTGTCCGAGGAGAAGGGCTTGCGTGTCCTGTTGGAGGCCTGGGTCCGGCTAGGAATACCCGTCCCTTTGCGAATCGCGGGTGACGGACCAATGCGCGAAGAAATTGCGAGATTGCTCCAAGAGAAAAAAAGAGAGAGAGTGGAATTGCTTGGCCCGGTCGCACATGCAGAAATCATTGCACTCATGCGTGGCGCCCGATTTCTTTTGTTTCCGAGCATTTGGTATGAAGGCTTTCCTTTGGCTATTGTAGAAGCATTCGCGTGCGGATTACCCGTAATTGCGTCGCGATTAGGCGCAATGGCGGAGGNNCCTAGCTAGAAAAGTTCAATGGGCATGGACTCACCCGCAGAAGATGGAAGAGATGGGACGCGCAGCGCACACGCGATTCGAACAGAAATACACTGCGGAACGCGGTTACGAGAACTTGATGAGTATTTACCGTCAGGCTTTGGAGAGGACGTCCAGACATGCAGAGTCCTGAGTCAATGGGCAGCCAGGTCATTTCCGCAAATGTCGCGTTCTACAAAGAGATCGCGAAAAAATATGACCAGTACGAATCGTGTGCATCGGAAGAATTTTACCAACGGATGCTGGAGTCTGACCTGGATAAAATGAAGGCGCTTCTGCCACCTGGACGCATCAGATGTCTTGATTGCGGCGGCGGCAGCGGAAATCTGACCATCAAAATGTTGAATCGGGGATGGATCGTCACTGTTGTCGATGTGTCGCCTGACATGCTCGAGGTATCAAGAGCCAACGTCAGTACGGCTGGGTACACCGCTGAGTTCGTGAACGATTCGATCTACCATTTCCTATCATCTTCCCAAGACACCTTTGATGTGGTTGCCTTTAGTTCCGTCCTTCATCACCTGTACTCTCCGCAAGACGTTGTAAAGGAAGTTGCGCCACGCATAAAACCCGGCGGATTTTTCTACTCCAACTTTGATCCTGTTCCGCCATCTTCGCGGCTCCTGGCGTCTTGTTTTTATAACCTTGATACGATTCTGGCAAACATTCTTCACGACAGGGAGGACTTCTTCCCGGGCATTGTGCGCCGTTTTCGAAAGCTAACGCTTGCACGACACGCGGACCATGAGAGGGCGGTCGCTAGCCCAGGCGATCTTGCGGAATACCATGCCCGCACTGGCCTCGATGACCGTTCCATAGCCGAGGTTTTGGAGCAACATGGGTTCCTGATCAGCCGGCAACGTTATCCAGTGGGACGTACAAAGCTTATGTTGGGGGCGAATAGAAAGTTGCGCGCACTTCTTAGCTTCAAAATTATGGCGCAGCGCAACGATGCGCACATTCTGCACCAAGAATCGCTGGTACTGAAAACCGGAAATGAGTAATCTCCTTCTCAATTGGATCGCGCCGATTCACCACACGTTTTTGCACGGAGAAGTGTGCGCTGTTTTCATCTGTTTTAAACGGGTCTCCTCATGATTCGCTGCATTGCTGACTCCCGGTATTTCCAAACTACCTTGTTGTTTATCTTAGAAGAGGTGTTTTATAAACGATGAACGTTCGCTCAAACTCAAAATGCCGTTGAAATTCAATGTGCTTGGCGTTGCGGTCTCGTCGGTCCAGATACCCGACGTGATCGCGCACGTGGCGGCATGGGTTCGCGAACGGAAGAACTGCCACTACGTTGCGGTCACTGGCATGCACGGGATCACTGAGGCGCAGCACGATGACCGCTTTAAGCACATCCTGAATTCCGCTGACCTTGTGGTGCCGGATGGGATGCCGCTCGTTTGGCTGGGACGACTACGCGGGTTCCCTCTGCGCCGCAGAGTGTACGGCCCCGAGCTCATGATGACCTTCTGCCAGGAGACGGCGTCGAAAGGTTATCGCCACTTCTTTTACGGCGGAACATCTGGCCTCCCGGAAAGGCTTTCGGAAAACCTTCGGCGGCAGATACCGGAGTTACAAATCGCAGGTACCTTTTCGCCTCCTTTCGGTCGTGTTACCCCCGAGGAAGACGAAGCCACCGTAGCAATGATCAATGCGGCATCCCCAGATGTAGTCTGGGTCGGCCTCAGCGAGATTAAGCAGGACACTTGGATGTACGAGCACTGTGGCAAACTTAATGTCCCAGTTTTGGTAGGTATCGGGGCGGCCTTCGATTTTCTCGCGGGAACTAAACGGCAAGCACCCGAATGGATGCGTGAGAACGGTCTGGAGTGGCTCTTTCGGCTTTTGCAGGAACCGAGGCGTCTCTGGCGCCGGTACTTAGTCTACGGATCGGAATTTCTAGTCTTGGTTTTCCTTGAGCAGCTTGGCATTAAGAAATTTGAGTAATTCGGATGGGTAGAGGTCTGACATGAAAAAAGCACTGATCACCGGGATAACGGGACAGGATGGCGCGTATCTCGCCGAATTTCTTCTCGCCAAAGGATACGAGGTGCACGGTATCAAACGGCGCGCCTCATCATTCAACACCGCGCGCATCGATCACCTCTATGAGGATCCGCACAATACAGGTCGCCATTTGTTCCTGCATTACGGTGATATGACCGATTCGAATAATCTGATGCAGATTGTCAAGAAAGCGCAGCCGGATGAAATTTACAATCTGGCGGCGCAGAGCCATGTTGCGGTCTCGTTTGAAACTCCCGAGTACACGGCGAATGTGGATGGTCTTGGTACGCTGAGGCTTCTTGAGGCGATACGCGCCCAAGGATTAACTTCGGCACGTTTCTATCAAGCTTCGACGTCTGAATTGTTTGGACTGACCAAAGAAACCCCTCAATCGGAATCAACACCCTTTTATCCGCGCTCGCCATACGCGGTCGCGAAGCTGTATGCCCACTGGATTACCGTGAATTATCGCGAAGCATACGGAATCTATGCGTGCAACGGTATTCTCTTTAACCACGAATCTCCGATCCGAGGTGAGACGTTTGTTACACGCAAGATCACGCGCGGCCTTGCGCAGATCAAAGTTGGATTACAGACCTGCCTATACCTCGGCAATCTGGACGCTAAACGCGACTGGGGGCACGCGCGAGATTATGTCGAGATGCAGTGGCTCATGCTGCAGCAGGATCAACCTGGAGATTACGTCATCGCAACAGGCGCCCAATACACTGTGCGGGAATTTGTGAACGCAGCAGCCGAAGAAATGGGAATGAAACTTTATTGGCGCGGGCATGGCCTCGATGAAGTGGGAGT
The DNA here is from genome assembly GCA_003131705.1 of Acidobacteriota bacterium. Taxonomy (GTDB): domain Bacteria; phylum Acidobacteriota; class Terriglobia; order Acidiferrales; family UBA7541; genus Palsa-295. The sequence goes on from PKUY01000141.1 coordinate 4,145, forward strand.
CGACGAAACAGGTCGTCGGATCATCGCCGTCGACCCTCGCTATTTCCGGCCAACTGAAGTATCGAGCCTTCTGGGAGATGCCAGCAAAGCGCGAGCCAAGCTGGGTTGGAAACCAAAAATAACTTTCCGCGAATTGCAAGCCGAGATGGTTGCTTCCGATCTAAAAAATGCGGAACGTGACCAGATCATGAATAGGAGTGGGCATCGTGTTTACGATCGCCACGAGTGAACTGTGAATCTCTCAGCCAAAATTTACGTTGCAGGTCACCGAGGACTGGTCGGTTCCGCGCTCGTCCGGCGCCTCCGCGCAGG
>PKUY01000141.1:4470-4714 GCA_003131705.1 Acidobacteriota bacterium
ACCTCATGATTCAGACGAATGTCATTCACGAGTCGTATCGCTCCGGAGTTAGCCGCCTGCTCTTCCTCGGATCCAGCTGCATCTATCCAAAACTCGCCCCCCAACCGCTCAAAGAAAAATACTTACTTACGGGACCTTTGGAACCGACGAATCGTCCTTACGCGTTGGCGAAGATTGCTGGGATTGAAATGTGCTGGTCCTACAACAGACAGTACGGCACGCGATTCCTGGCTGCGATGCCAAC
>PKUY01000315.1:0-5268 GCA_003131705.1 Acidobacteriota bacterium
TGCCTTTCCTGGACGCACTCCCAAAATGAAAACCACACTCATGAGCAACCGCGCGATTGCCGGCAGAATGCTCCCGGAAGAATCAGACATGAATTGTCTCCTTGTGGAAATTGCTCCCCGACGTGGCCGATTTCATCAGAGGCGTTGTAACCGAATCCGTGGTTTGAAGCAAGTGCGCGACTGGCAAACTCCGGGGAGGAGCGCCAGTCGCAACGCGGGCAGGAGTTAGGCCAGGTCGAAGGCGAGGACTTCCGGTNNGCCGTCGCCGCCTTTCAGATCGGTACCATTTAGTTTCACCGCGCCGCTCGCGATTTGGATCCAGGCGTAGCGGCCAGGCGCGAGAGAGTGCTTCGCCTCGGCGCCTTTGTCGAGCCGCGCGATGTAAAGATTCACGTCCTGATGAATTGTGACCGGAGCTTTCGGGCCCGCGACCAAATTAAATTTGCCGCGGAGTTCGGCGTCCGTAAACGCGACCTGTTCGTATTCCGGTTTTAGATTCTTGCGATCTGGCAAGAGCCAGATTTGCAGGAGATGCACGGGATTTTTCTGAGACGGGTTGAACTCGCTGTGCATCACTCCGCCGCCGGCGGTCATGTGCTGGAGTTCACCGGGACGGATGACGCCGCTGCCCCCCGTATTGTCGCGGTGCTCGAGCGCGCCATCCAGAATCCAGGTGAGAATTTCCATGTCGCGATGAGGATGCGTAGGAAAACCTCCACCGGGCGCGACCACGTCTTCGTTGATCACACGCAGCGAGCGGAATTGCGTGTGGTCCGGGTCATAGTATCGATCGAATGAAAATGTGAACCGGCTATCGAGCCAGGAGATTTTGTTATGGCCGCGATCTTCCGAGCGGCGAATCTGAAGCATGGTTTTTCTCCTTCCGAGGTTTACGGAAACAGATCATTCTTCAACTTGTAATGTGCTTAGATGCGGTATGGATGAAAACGCTTCAAGTTCAAGGGCTCACGGCTTCTGCGTGGGGCGCAGAAGGACTTCGCTGATAAAGCTTTGCGGCGCTTGCGCGAGGATCATTTCGACGGCATACGCTACGTCCTGCGGCCGCAGCATTTTGCTGAGGTCTTTTCCCGTGTGGGGAGAAAAATCCGTAGCGACGGTGCCGGGGCAGACAGCGCTGACGCGAATCCCGTGAGGGCGGAGGTCCTCCGCCATGCACTCGGTGAGTCCGAGCAAACCCCACTTCGACGCGCAGTAAATGCCACCGCCGGCAAAGGCATTTTTTCCGGCCAGCGAAACAATATTGACGATGTAGCCCGCGCGGCGCTGGATCATCCCGGGCGCCACCGCTTTGCTCAGCAGGAACACAGCCTTCAAATTGGTGTCCAACACAGCATCCCAGTTTACTTCGGAGGCTTCCTGCACGGGACCGAAGTATCCGATTCCGGCGTTGTTAACGAGGATTTCAATCGGGCCGAGCGTCCGCTCGATTGCCTGAACGAGCGCGGCGATATCGGCCGGGCGAGTCACGTCGGCAGGGACAGCGAGGACGGCGATCCCTTCGCGTTCGAATTCGCGAGCCACACCCGNNAGTCTTTTGGACTCGCGGGCGCACAGGCCGAGCTTGACGCCCATTCCCGCGAGGCTCCGCGCAATGGCGAGTCCGATGCCACGACTCGCTCCAGTAACCAGGGCTACTTTGCCTTCCAGTGGGTTCTTTGTGGCCATGAGTGGTCCAGGCGACTTGTCGCTGAGATTTTACATCTTATCATGTAGGGGAAACGGCCAAGAGATGCGAACATGGGCGAGACTGAACAGGCTAGACGGATTTGGACTTGCACACGGGGAAAGCTTTTCCTATAATCCCGTGGATTTCCGTGACGTGTTCGATCATTCCCCAGGGGTCGAGATTCAGACTTTGACCGGCCACCCGAAGACGAGCTAATCCAGGAGGCAGAGACGTGATCACGCGAAAGTGTCTGAACGGGATGGCAATTATTCTGGCCGCCCTTATGGTTGTATCTCTGCTTTCACGGCCAGCAGCCGCCCAGGACGCGGCGGCGAATCAGGCGCCGACCTATACGCTCCCCGAGTACAACGCCGAGCAGGCAGCCGCAGCGGAAAAAGATCCGGCAACGAAGATCAAAATGCTGGACGCGTTCGTGGCGCAGTTTCCGAATTCAACCCTGATGGAGTACGTGTATCAGTTCTACTATGCGGCTTACTACCAGTTGAAGAATTACGCCAAGGCGATTGAATACTGCGACAAACTGATTGCACTTGGCGACAAGGCGGAGCTCACTTTGCGCGTGCAAGCGCTTCAAGCTCGCGTCCAACTATTCCCGCTGGGTTTCGATGCGAAAGCGGCCGACGCACATGATCAGCTCGTGAAGGAGAGAGACGCGGCGCTGATGGGCGTCAAGCTCTTCCCCGACCTGACGAAACAACCGAACTCAAAGGTGACCGACGATCAGGTGAAGGCGGGCATCGCCTACCTAGAAGCGGCGGCAGGCATGGCGGATACACTGTTGAAGGATTATCCAGCGGCTGTTCAAGCGTATAAAGCGGCTTTGGCTATCAATCAGAAGGATGCTGTGACCAGCTACAGGCTGGGGGTTGCGTTGCTCGCGGAAACTCCTCCTCAGTCACTCGACGGCTTTTGGTATTTGGCGCGGGCCATCGATCTGAAAATTCCCGACGACTCGAAGGTGAAGGATTATCTCCGTTCAAGGATACTCGCGTACGAGCAGCCGGGCTGCGACAGCCAGGTGGATGCGCAGTTGAACGAATTGTTGCAACTTGGCGCGAATTCGCCGGATCGTCCCGCAACCTATACGATTCCGAGCCACGACGATCTTGCTAAAATCAGCCAAGCGAGCACGATCATCACGGTGATCACGGATCTGAGCGCGGGCGGGGACAAGGCGAAGATGACGTGGCTCGCGATCTGCGGCGCGGAATTTCCGGAAGTCGTGGGCAAGATCGTGGACGTTCAGAAGTCAGACGCCTACGTCGATTTCATGGTATTCACCAGCGCCAATTCCGACGAAATGCAGGCAGCCACAACCGCGAACATGGATGTGAAGGTATGGATCGCGGCGAAACCGGCGAGTGCGACTCCTGCTGGGGCGGCGGCTCCAGTGCCACCCCAACCGGATGTTGTCCGACTCGAGAAGGACGATCCGATTCGTTTCTCGGGAACGCTAGTCAGCTACGATCCGACTCCGTTCCTTTTGCATTGGGATCAGGTGAAGGTCGATCCGACGACGATTCCTGAAAAGACCGGAGGGACCAAGCGCCCCGTGCATAAACCTGCGCCGAAACCGTAACTGAAGCACGCGATTTGAAGTTTACGAAGGCCGGTCCGGAAACGGGCCGGCCTTTTTTTGCGCGCGCAGCGCGCGCTGCACACGCGTGGCGGAATGTACGCAAGCGACGGCAAGGCTTACGCAAAGAACGCAGAGAAACCCGGCGAATTTGCGACGGCGCTCACGAGATCGTTACATCTTCGAGGGAACGAGACGATAGGGAAGGATCAGCGGCGACGGCCGTTGTGGTCCAGATGGTACTCGGTGATTTTGCGGCTCAATGTATTGCGGTGAATTCCGAGAATTTTGGCGGCGCGGCACTGGTTTCCCTTGGAATGTTCCAGCACACGCTTAATGAACTTTTTCTCGAACTCCGTGACAGCTTCTTCGAGCAGGATGCCGCGCTCGACCATCATTCCGACCAGCGATTCCAATTGCTCTTTCACGTGTGCACGCTCCGCAGCAATGCTCTGAGGATGAATGTATTCCCTGGACCTCAGTCGAGTGCGTGGCCGGTAATGCGTTGATAGGCTTCTCTGTATTTCTCGCGCGTGCCCGCAACGACTTCGGGCGGAAGCGCGGGCGCGGGAGGCTGCTTGTTCCAGCCGATCCGCTCGAGGNNGGCCAGAAGCGCGAGGAGTCCGGTGTGAGAGCTTCATCAATCCAGATGAGATCTGGACCGAAAAGTCCGAATTCGAATTTTGTGTCCGCGATGATGATGCCGCGCGCGGCGGCGTGTTCGGCGGCACGACCATAGAGCGTGAGGCTCGTGTCGCGCAGGCGCTCGGCAAGCGGACGACCGATGCGCGAAACTGTTTCTTCGAAGGAAATGTTTTCGTCATGGCCGGTGGTGGCCTTCGTCGACGGCGTGAAAATCGGCTCGGGCAGGCGGTCGGATTCGCGCAAGCCCGTGGGCAATGCGATGCCGCAAATTTGGCCCGTTTTTTGATAGTCCTTCCATCCCGATCCGGAAATATATCCGCGCACGACGCATTCGATAGGCACCGGTTCGGTGCGGCGGACGAGCATGGCTCGGCCTTCGAGGGCTGCGGAGTATTTTGCGAGCTCGCCAGTGAAATTTGTCGCGGCGATCACGTGATTTGGGATCACGCCGGCGAGTCTTTCAAACCAGAAGAGCGACAGCTGGGTGAGAACGCGCCCCTTATCGGGGATCGGCGTGGGAAGAATCACGTCGAAGGCGGACAGGCGGTCGGTTGCGACGATCAGCAGGCGCTCGCCGAGATCGTAAATGTCGCGGACCTTTCCGCGCCCGTGGAGTTTAAGCCCGGGAAAATCTGTCTGCAAAATTACGGCGAACATTTGCGAAGAAGCCATCCAGATTGCGCCCTCAGTTCAGGGAGGCGGTATTCTAGCGCACGGCGGACTGTTGTCAACCGCTAAGAGGCCGATGCAGTGGATCAAAATTTTTCATGCGTGGATATGCCGCAACGGGAAATCAGCGTGGCATCCGCGTCACCAGGTGCGATTGCGGGACGCTTTCGCGGTTCCGTGGCTGAATTGTAGAAGCTTCTAGTGGACTGTAACAACCATCTATTGACTGTCATCGCGTCCACGTCATCGCACGAGGCATATTCACTTCCGTCTCTGATCTGAAGAGAAAACTCTTGCGATACATCCGCCAGTACAACAAATCGCCCCGTACCGTGACGTGGAAATATGCCGATCCATCGCGCCACATCAGTACACAATCAGTTGGTACAGGCCACTAGTAGAAGCTTCTAGGTCCGCTGAAGCTTCAGGCGGCGTTGCTTGCGGTGCTGGCCTGCTTGGGCGCGACCGAGGCAACGTCTTCTTCCCATTTGACGGAGACGAGTTTCGAAACGCCGGGCTCCTGCATGGTGACGCCGTAGAGGACTGAACCCATCTCCATGGTTTTGCGATTGTGCGTGACGACGATGAACTGCGTTTGGCCGCACATTTCCGCGAGCATTCTGTTGAAGCGTCCGACGTTCGCTTCATCGAGCGGCGCGTCCACTTCGTC
>PKUY01000315.1:5285-8798 GCA_003131705.1 Acidobacteriota bacterium
CACGATGTCGATACCGGCGTCGCCGGAACTGTCCGGCTCGCTGAGACGCATCTCGCCCGTGCCGCCGCCGAAGAGCGACTGGAAAGCGATGGCGAAATGCGCATTGATGAAGTGGAAGGCCTCCTCAAATTTCTGTCGCGAGACCTGCTCGAGCTCCTGAATGGTGAGCTGCGTGTTTTGAATCGACTGCACGAGGTCGTCGCGCTCGCGACGCAAAAATTCCTCGCGCTGCTCGCATTCCTGGAATTCCTCGAGCGCCATCATGTTCACGGGGCCCATGGCTTCGACGCGCGCTTTCATCTCGTTGTAATTTGTTTCGGCGGCGACGAGTTCTTCGCCCACGAGAAGCTGCGTTTCGAGCGCGATTAATTCCTCGGGCTGAGCGTTTAGTTCGGCGACGCAGGTCTGGCGGAGATAATCGCGGTCGGCATCGTTACGCGCGCGTTCAATCTGGCGCTGACTACGCTCGGCGCGAAGGTCGTCGAGCGACNNCCTCCGAGGACATGGCTGATTGCTGCTGGAGCAGCAAAATTGTGCGGTCGTTCGCCTGGGCGGATTCGCCAGCGAGGCGCTGTTCGATGGCCTCGGCGCTCGCGAGCCGCTCGGCCATCGCGGCCAACTCTTCGCGCCGCGCGACGACGCGCTCCTGCAACGCTTCGAAATCGCGGCGGAGATTTACGAGCTTGTCGGCAGCTTCGGCGGACTCCGCTTCGGCGGCGGCGCGTGAACGAACAGCCTCGGCATGTTCGGAGCGAGCTTGCTCGGCACGCGCGCGCGCGGATTCGGCATCCGCGCGAAGCCTGGCGATTTCGTCGCGTTCTGTCGCGAGCTGCTGATCGATGCGAAGGAATTCGCGCTGCGCCTGATCGCGCTGATGAGTGGCGGCGACGAGAGATTTTTCAGCTTCCATGTGCTGCGCAGTTGCCGTCGAATAGTGCGCGTCGCACGCCAGGATTTCTTCCTCAAGACGCGTTAACTGTTCCTGCCGATCGCGGACGATTCCCTCAAGCCGCGCTGCCTCCGTTTCGCGCTGGCGGAGCTCGCGCTTCAAGGCAAGAGGCCCGGCCTCGCCTTTGCGTCCGCCGGAAACCATGCGGCCGTGATAGCAGGTGCCATCGGGCGTCAAAAAATAGCTGTGCGGATTATCGTGCGCCATCAGCTCGGCGATCGCGGACGTCTCGACGATGTAAGCGGTGCGGAGCTTTTTGAGGAAATACTTTGTCGCGGGACCGAGCGGCTCGCGGAATTCGACGAGGCGATCGAGCCGGGCGATGAAATTACCCGGCATCGAGGCGCCGTTTTCCATCCTGTCGATGTCGAGGCTGCCGACCGAATCCACAAAGAATGTTGCGCGGCCGCCCATTTCGTCGCGCAGCAGTGCGACGCCGGCGCGGGCCTGGTCGAAGGATTCGACGACAACGTATTCAAGTTCTTCGCGAAGAAACTGTTCGATCGCGCCTTCGTATTTTTCCTGAACCTCGGCGTAATCGGCGAGCAATCCCACAGCGCGGAAGCCGTTCAGCTGTTCCGTACCGCTGGCATTGAAAAGCTTTTGCACTGCGTCGGCGGTGTAGGCGCGCTCGCGCAGAATTTGTTCAATGGACGCGTGGCGCGCTCGTTCGGCGGAAAGTTCCTGGCGAACCTGTTCGAGCTGCTGGCTGGTCTCCTGCTGGGTGTGGCGAAAGACGACAAGACGCGACTGCACCTCGCGCACTTCGGCGCCGATTTGCTGCGCGCGCTGTTCCGCGTGTTGAAAGGTAGTGTCGGCGATGTCCACGTACGATTTCAGGAGCGAGCATTCCTGCTCCATGGCGCGCGCGGCGCCGGAGCGCTGCTCTTCGGCCGCGGCATAGCGTGCGGCTGCTTCTTCGGCCTGCAGAGACTCCGCTTGTCCGCGGGCGGATTCTTCCACCAGGCGGCTCGCGAGTTCGCGAAGCTCTTTCATGCGGCTTTCCAGACGTCCCTGATCAGCGCCGCTGGCGGAAACTTGTTCGGTCGATTCGCGCAAGCCGGCTTCGAGCGATGCGGTTTGGGCGCGGAGCGCGGCGACAGATTCGATCTCCGCTGCAATGCGCGCGGCGAGATCCGAAGCCTGGCGCCGGGCTTGCTCGATTTCGATTGCGAGAAGCGCGGCACGGGATTCGAGCTGTGCGGATTGCTCGCGATTGAAGGTGATGCGATTTTCGGCGCGATCGAGTTCGAGCGCGGTTTGGCCGAGGAAGTTCTGCGTTTGGCGCAGCTCGACGTCGAGTTGATAGGTGCGCGAGCTCAGGCGCTCCTGTTCGGATTCGAGTTCCCGCACGGAGTGGGATTCGCGCTCCTCCGCCGCGTCCATATCGCGCAACAGGTTTTCCAGGCGCGCGGCTTCGATGTCGAGATGCTCGGCTTTGCTGGCGAGCACGATGCGAAGGAGGCCGCGCATTTGTTCGCGGAGCTCCGCGTAACGCCGGGCCTTGGAAGCCTGGCGCTTGAGCGAGGCGAGCTGCTTTTCCACTTCGACGAAAATGTCGTTGATGCGTGAGAGGTTGATCTTTGAAGCCTCAAGCTTGGTTTCCGCGAGGCGCCGCTTGGTTTTGTACATAGTNNGCCCTGCTCGATGATCGCGTAGCTATCGGGGCCCAGACCAATGCCCATGAAGATTTCCTGGACGTCGCGGAGGCGAGCCACGCGACCGTTGATCAGGTATTCGCTTTGGCCGGAGCGATAGAGGCGGCGGCCGACGACGACCTCGCCGGGACGGAGCGTAACCGACGGCTTTTCGGCTGGGCGTTTTTTACCAAATTTGCGAGCGGTGGGGGCGTCTTCCTCTAGCGTCTCTTCGGCGCGGGCTTCGGCGCCGTCAACGGATTCCAGAGAAGGCGACTGCGAGTGGGCGCAGTTATCCTCGACCAGCATGGGAGAGTTCGCGGTTGCGAGTGAAGCTGGTTCGGGCTCGCCGTCGATTACTTTGGCTACGGCGTCAGACAGCTCAGGGTCAACGAGGGTAAGGGTCACCTCGGAGATGCCCATGGGCGGACGCTTAGCGGTGCCGTTGAAGATGCAATCGGACATGCGCTCGGCGCGGAGCATTCTGTGGCTCTGCTCGCCAAGCACCCAGGAGATAGCGTCCACCACGTTGGACTTGCCGCNNTTGCCGCAGCCGTTGGGACCGACAATACAGGTGATCCCGGTGCCGCTGAACGTGATAGGCGTCTTCTCGCAGAACGATTTGAAACCCAGCAACTCGACTTTACGAAGTTTTAGCACCCAGCCCCTCGCGTGGTTCGCTCCTTATGCGTTGTCCGCAGAAGAAGGTTCGGTTGAATTTTTGGTCGGAAGGCTATGGAGACAAAAACGTTCGGAGGGTCGATATCGATGGCCCTGCCGCCTGGCGCTATCTTCGGCGGTTACGGGAATACAAACTAGCATGGTGCGCGGGATGTGTAAAGCGCGGTTTAACAAGATTGCAACGAGCGTGGCCACAAAATCGCCGAAATGCGTGATAGGGTCGAGCCGTAACAAGAATGGGCGACA
>PKUY01000042.1:0-2975 GCA_003131705.1 Acidobacteriota bacterium
CAAGAAAAACTGAAACCGTTTACACAACAATCTTTACACCACCCCCTACCGGCAAGATCATGGGGTTTTCGGCAGATACAGGAGCTGCCGCAACGAATCACATCCCACTTCCGGCTGTTGCGATCGGCCTGGCCATGCTGGTCGAGCTCCTCGGCGGAATCGCTATTTTGACTGGTTTCTACACACGACTCGCGGCCTGGGTACTGTTCCTGTATTTAATCCCGACGACCGTGATCTTTCATAATTTCTGGGCGTTTGATGGCGTGCTGGAAGCCGGCCACCTGGCGATGTTCGAAAAGAATCTCGCGATCATGGGCGGCCTGCTGATACTGGCTGTTCACGGCGCGGGGTCGTACTCGCTCGATTCCACGCGAAAACAAACGGTGTAGCGACGCGGAGCGTTTTTCCGCGAATGCCTGGGTTGGCGGCGCGCATCCGATTCGTGGTTAAATGCTTCCACAATCCTGAGGAGGAATCATGTCCGATCACAAAAAGCCGGCTCCGGTTGCCGCGCCGATTAACGATTTGCTGAAGCATCGCTGGAGCCCGCGCGCGTTTGGCGACCGCCCCGTCGAGACCGAAAAGCTGCGCAGCCTGTTTGAAGCGGCCCGCTGGGCGTCTTCGTCGTACAACGCGCAGCCGTGGTCCTTCATCGTCGCCACAAAAGACGATCCCGAGAATTATCAAAAAGTTCTCGAAACTTTCGTGGAGTTTAATCAGGGATGGGCGAAGAACGCACCAGTGGTCGCGTTGAGCGTCGCATCGCATAAATTTCCGCACAACGGCGAGCAGAACCGCCACGCGTTTCATGACGTCGGCCAGGCCGCCGCGAATCTCGCGCTCGAAGCGACTTCGCTCGGCCTGCAGATACATCAGATGGCCGGCATCGACCCGGAAAAGGCCCGCAAAACCTTCGGCGTTCCAGAGACTCACGAGGTTGTCGCCGGCTTCGCCATCGGATATCCAGGCGACCCTGCCTCGCTCTCCGAGCAGTTGCAGAAGGGCGAAATGGCGCCTCGCGAGCGCAGGCCCGCTTCGTCTTTCGTATTCACCGGACACTGGGGCAAGGTTTCCCCCATCGTCGCCAAGTGACAATCCGGCGAAGAGTGTGATCCCGAGGCGGGCGTTTTCAGCCCGCCGACGAATCTCTCTTGTAGCCGTTTCCGCTTTTGAACGCCTCCCGCCGCGCGCAAGCGTTCCTTGCACGCGCAATCGCCCGTTGATACTCTCCCGTGCTGTGCGCCCCGGCGGCGCGCCAAAGAGGGAGGCGTTGTTCACATGAAAATCCGAGTTTTGCAAATCTTGCTGGTGGTTGCGCTGCTTTGCCCGGCTGGAATTGCCACGGCAGGGGGAGACAAAAAAGATCTGGCGGCCGAAGTCGAAGCGCTGAAAGTGCAGGTCGTCGCGATCACCAAATCCGTCCAGGCCTCGCAGGACTACATCTCGATCTCCAATCTGCAGACCGCTTACGGCTACTACGTTGACAAATGCCAGTGGGACCAAACCGCCGACCTCTTTGCGAAGGACGGCACTCTCGAAATCGGTTTGCGCGGCGTGTGGGTCGGCCAGGACCGCGTGCGCGCGTATCTGCACACGCTGACCGATCTCAAGTACGGAACGCTCTTTAACCACATGCAGCTGCAACCCGAGATAAACATCGATCCGGACGGCAAGACGGCCAAGGGCCGCTGGCGCGCGTTCGAGCAGTTCGGCGCGCTGCACCGGAGCGCGCAGTGGGCGGAAGGAACTTACGAGAACGAGTACGTGAAGGAAGACGGCGTGTGGAAAATCAAGAAGCTGCACTACTACATGACCTATTACGTTGACTACTACAAGGGCTGGGATCAGGGCGGGAATCCGCCGCCGGGACCCATTGCGGGCATGCCACCGGACCAGCCGACGACCGAACCCTACAAGCTGTATCCCGACGTCTTCATCCCGCCGTATCACTACAAGAACCCGGTGACGGGAAAGTGACGACCCGATGAGGGTCGTCCATCTTGGCGACCAAATTCTCGAAATTTGGCTTTCGGTTTGTGCCTCTCGTAAATGAAGACTACGGACTATCGTGCAATCTCGACATTCTCATGTTTCGCCGGGAACAACCCGGTCGGATCGTGATGCAGGGAGAAGACATCGACATTCGGATTAAGACCCTCTTCGATGCCCTATGTATGCCGGTCAGCCAAGATGAAATTGGCACGCCAGAACAAGGCGAAGACCCATTTTTCTGTTTGCTTGAGAGTGACACAATGATTGATGAGGTTCACGTTATCACGGATTGCCTTCTCCTCCCCGCGAAGTCCGATAGAGAAGGCAAACATGTCCTTCTTCTCATCGGTGTTGAACTGAAGATCGTGAACCCAGAAATAGCTTATCTAGAATTTGCGATGCATTGAGATTTCATCTACCGCCGGAAAAGACGGAGGATCCCAGATTGTAAAAAGGAATCTCTAGCTCCGATTCCCGAAGGGAAAGTTCCGGCCGTGGGCGTAGCCACCGTCGTCTGCCCTTATTGCAAACAGCAATTCCAACGGCCTATGGTGGACTTGGTTCTTCCCCCAACCGATGATTCGAAGTAGGGCATGATTGGGTATTCGATGCAGAATGCTATCCTGCCACTCATGGACAAAGCAAAAAAACTTCAGGCAGCGAAGGCAGAGTTGATGCGGCACCAGGAACCGCGACAGGTTCATGTCTCCTCACGGGGCTTGTTCTAGTTGGCCCTTCCACTCGTTCACGAGTAATCGCAACGCCGCGACAGTCTCGGGATCAGTCTCGGGCGAGCCGATGACAATTCCGCCATCTAGGACTTCGCCGTTCGAATGTGCATGGACAAAGTTCCTACCGTCATCTGATGTGAGATATTCAAGCGAAGTCCCGACCACGAGAGGTCCGTACTCCAATTGCACTACATACCCTATTGATTCGCCGTTTGACTTCATAAGATAAATCAGTAGTGTCCCAACGTTATG
>PKUY01000042.1:3023-6703 GCA_003131705.1 Acidobacteriota bacterium
CGGCAATCCAGATTTGTGACTTGACCGCGTTCTCCGAAGTTCCGAAGAAAGCTTTGATTCGCAGATGCTGCTTGATCCATTTGAACAACTGAACGACATACCGCCCATCAACAGCACCCTGCTGAAGTTACAATCTACTACCGCTTTCATCCTTTGCGTACACAGAGCCTGCCGGTGGTCAGGCTGTACGAACTCCACGACGAAGCCTACTATGTCGTGCGGCGCGCCGACGGCAGACCGTTGGCGGTGCCGGTCTGGATGACGCGTCCCGAGGCTGCGTATGGGAAGATGGTTTCCGCTGCGCGCCTGCCGGTTCGCGTGCTGCTCGAGTTAAGCCGCGTCACCGTGACTTGCTTCTCCTCGCATGTGCACAATGTGCCCGAGGAGGATCACGATGCCGCAGCCCCGAGCAAAACGCCAACGACAACTGTTCAAAGAAGCTCCCGCCGTTCCCGCCGTACGACTCCCATTGGACGTGCAAGAGCAGCTACGCCAAGCGCTGGTGCAGTGGATGCAGGCACTGGCCAAGATGATCCACGAGGAGGGCGGCGATGAACAAGATCACCGCTGATCATCTGGCCCGGCGGGCCTGTGTGTACATCCGTCAGTCCACGCCTGATCAAGTGCAGCACAACCTTGAAAGTCAACGCCGGCAATATGGCCTGGTCGATCGTGCGCGAGCTCTGGGCTGGGGAGACATCGATGTAATCGATGACGATCTCGGAATCTCGGGATGCGGAACACGCCGCCCCGGCTTCGAACGCCTATTGCGCGCGCTGTGTGATGGGCAAATCGGCGCCGTGTTCAGCATTGAGGCGTCGCGGCTGGCGCGCAATGGCCGGGACTGGCATACCCTGCTGGAATTCTGCAGTGTCGTCGGTGCGCTGCTGATCGACGCCGAGGCCGTGTATGAGCCCAGACTCACGAACGATCGATTGTTGTTGGGCATGAAGGGTACGATCAGCGAGATGGAAGTTGCGAGTTTCCGCGAGCGTGCGCACGCGGCACTGCTGCAGAAGGCGCAGCGAGGCGCTTTGGTTCGACGAGCTGCCATTGGGTACGTCAAAGGATCGGACGACCGCATCGAGAAAGATCCCGATGCCAGGATCAGGTCCACCATCGATTTGATCTTTCGCAAATTTACGGAGTTGGGCAGCGTGCGCCAGGTCTATTTCTGGCTTGATCAGCAGCAAATTCAGTTGCCGGTCGCCCGCGGGCCAGAAGACGTGCGCGAGATCGTCTGGCAGCCCGCTCGGTATCACGCCGTGCTCAGTGTACTGAAGAATCCGGTCTACGCCGGAGCTTACGCGTATGGGCGCAGCAAGGCGATAGTGCGGCTTGAGGACGGACAGAAGCGGGTCCGTCGACAGAAGCAGCGCCGTCGCGAAGACTGGACGGTGTTGATCATGGATCATCACGAGAGTTACATTGACTGGGATGTTTATCAGAGCAATCAGACGATGATTGCCCACAACGAAAGTGCGAGAGGTGGTGCGGTGCGTGGACCGGTCAAACATGGCGAGGCCCTGCTGGCTGGACTGTTGCGCTGTGGTCATTGTGGCGCCAAGTTGCTGGCGCAATATCCCCGTCCACGCGTGATTAGGTATCAGTGCTCGGGGTATCTCCTCAATCGCGATCACGCGTGTTGCGTAATGTTCGGCGGGCTTCGTGCCGATCGCTTCGTTTCAGAGCAACTGCAGCAATGCCTGACGCCGTTCGGCATCGAAGCGGCCATTGAGGCGATTGGGACTCTGGAGGGCGCCAGCGACGAGCGGATTCAGCAGAAGGCGTTGGCATTAGAGCACGCGCATTACGAAGTAACACGCGCACGACGCCAATATGATGGAGTGGATCCGGCGAATCGGCTCGTGGCCGCAGAACTCGAACGTCGTTGGAACCAAGCGTTGACCACGGAGGCGGACCTCGAAGCGGCGCTCGCGACATTGCAACGGAGTCGCGAGCGCCCACTGAGCGACGCGCAGAAACGAGAGCTACTGGCCCTTGCACGGGATCTCCCCAGACTCTGGGATGATCCGCAAAGTTCGCCGGAACACAAGAAACGGCTCCTTCGTATCGCGCTGAAAGAGATCATTGCTACGTCTGAGGGCGAGACTATACGTCTCGTGTTGCATTGGCAAGGCGGAGATCACACACAGATAGAGTTTCAGAAGAATCACACCGGTCGGCATCGGTATGTCACCGACGATGATGCCGTGGAAATCGTTCGCACACTGGCGCGGATCGAACCAGACGCGCGAATCGCCGCAGTTCTGAATCGGAATCAACGCCGCACAGCACATGGACAGATCTGGACGGCGAGGCGTATCTGCTCGCTGCGCAACCACCATGGAATTCCAGTCTACCGTGAGGGAGAGCGGCCCGCGCGCGACGAAATGTCCGTGAGTGAAGTCGCCGTCGTCCTCGGCGTCACGCCGACCACTGTTTTGCGGCTGATTCGGCTGAAACAGTTGCCGGCGACGCAGGCCTGTACGGGCGCACCCTGGATTCTGCGCAGAGCGGACGTCGAGCGATGCGTGGCCGGACGGAAGCATTCAGCACCCCCACCAACGGTCGATTCAACGCAATTGACCCTTGAAATTCCATAGCATCCAAAGGAGTGCATCATGTCGAGCTCTCGAAGAAGAGCTCTACTTGCCAGCGACAGCGGTATAGTTCGGTGATCGTAAGTGCTGGCAAGACGAAATTGTTGGTCAGAAAGATGAGGGTCTTGGCGGTTTCAGGATCCTTGAAGCGGATGCGGCGCAGCGGCGCCTCGAAGCCTTGGTGCGAGTAGAAGCCAGTAAGGACGACACTTTGGTCACAGATCAAGCCAGTCGAGCGATCGATCGGATGCGAGTAGCGGCGTTGGACCTTGAGGTTCGACTTGCCACGGGTCACGAAGAAGCTGCCGGCCTCGTGGAAGCGATAGAGGCGCTCGAAGTCGAGGAAGCCACGATCCATGATGTAGAAAGCGCCGGGTTCAGGCAACAGTCGGTCAAGGATGTTGACCTCGTGCACCTTGCCATCACTGATGTGAATGAAGGTGGGGATGTTGCCGCGCAGATCGAGCAGCGTATGCAGCTTGATGGCTGCCTTGGCCGAGCGGAACACGGCCCACGGAAATACCTACAGACACAGATCGATGGTGGTGGCGTCGAGCGCGTAGACGGTTTCTTGCAGATCGACGCCGAAGGGCTCCTGCGCATACAACCGTCGGGCGATGGCGATCAGGCTCTGGGCGAAATCGGCGTAGATGCGCCAGTCGCGCACGGCGTTGGCATTGGCCAGCGTGTTGCGAGCCACCGCCGAACGAATCCCGAGATGATAAAGCTTGGAACTTTGTGCACGCAGGCAAACTTCGATGTCCCGAAGGCTCTCCCGATAGGTCAACTGTGCGAAGGCCATGCACAGGAACTGATCCAGGCACGAGAAGGACTTCACTTTGAACTCGCCCCGATAGCGGGTGACGCAACGACGGAAGGTAGTCAACGGAAGATGTTGCATCAGCTGCGCAAACACCAGCTTGCCTCGGTTCATCGATGGCCCCCGCGAAATCGCGCTTCGCAGGGTGGCAGAAGCGGCATTCGCAGTTCAAATCGAGACCAAGAGAATTCGTCAGTTATGCGTTTCTCATCAATAATTTACGGGAGCTGAGAGGCAAAACGTTGGGACACTACTGA
>PKUY01000167.1:0-1675 GCA_003131705.1 Acidobacteriota bacterium
CACTATCAAAAAGGCTCAACAGAACATGCATGAGTAGCTTTCCACGGAGTGGATTGCGGGCAGTAAAAAGGGATACAACGAGGGATACAAAGTTGACAACCGCGTCGCCGCTGTTCTATGTTCAGCCGTTCCCTCGAAACGCTGCGACAATTCCATGAAAGCTGTTCCGCCACATCTTCTGCTGCTTCCGGGTCTGGTGTGCGACGCCGAAGTATGGGAACACCAGGCACGCGCCCTTGCAGAGANNCGTCGCGCACCCGAGCGCGTGGCAGCGATCGCGATCATGGACACCGGCTACGAAAAATGGATGTCGGGCGAGGCGGGTGAAGCGGAAAAAGCCAAACGCTCCGCGTTTGTGGAGATCGCGCGATCACACGGTATGCGGGCGATGGCTCGCCAGTGGGTGCAAGGAATGGTCCACCCTGACCGCCTGATGGATGGGCTACTGATCGCCTCAATCATCGATATGTTGAGCCGCAAGACTCCCGAAATCTTTGCCGCGCAAAATAACGCTCTGCTCGAGCGTCCCGACGCTACGCCTTTGCTGTCCGCTATCCGGTGTCCGGCGCTAGTGCTGTGCGGGCGCGAAGACGCTTGGAGTCCCGTTGGCCGGCATACTGCTATGGCGGCGCTGATTCCGCAAAGCAAGTTTGTCGCAATCGAGAATTGCGGGCACATGTCGACGATGGAGCGGCCCGAAGAGGTGACCGCGGCGATGGCCGATTGGCTGCAAATCTCGATCAGAGAATCCTCCGCGTCGGCCTCTTCACGTGCGGTTGACGCGAAGCCTTAAGCATCCGTAGAATCCAAGTCCAAGATAAAAGGAATCGTCACGGATAACAGAACTGCCATGATCGTCTGCTCAAACTCGGCAGAGCTGATCTGCGGACCAAGGAGCTAGCATGAACAAACCGGTTGCCGTTCGACACGTGGAACAACCTCCCGAAGATGCCGTCGCCGCTCTAGAAAAATATGGCGTTTCCACGGTGCATGAGGCTCAGGGGCGCTGCGGATTGCTGGCTTCCTATATGCGGCCAATTTATCCCGGCGCTGCGATCGCCGGGCCTGCGGTCACGGTCTCATTGCCCCCTGGTGACAATCTTATGATCCACGTCGCGGTCGAACTCTGCCGCGCTGGGAATATTCTCGTGGTTGCCCCGACGTCTCCTTGTACGGACGGCTATTTTGGCGAGTTGCTTGGGACATCTTTGCAGGCGCGGGGGGTAAAGGGACTGATCATCGACGCGGGATGCCGCGACGTTCGTCCGCTGTCTGAAATCAAATTTCCGGTCTGGAGCCGCGCGGTCAGTTCGCAGGGAACTGTGAAGGCGACGCTGGGGTCGGTCAATGTTCCGGTCGTGTGTGCGGGAGCTTACATCGAGCCGGGTGACGTGATCGTTGCGGACGATGACGGCGTGGCGGTTGTGAAGCGAGCCGCTGCCAGCGAAGTGGCCGCCGCATCGAAGCAACGCGTGGACAAAGAGGACTTGGTTCGCGTGCGGCTTGCCAAAGGCGAGCTCGGACTCGATATCTACAGTTTGCGAAAGAAAATCGCCGAACTCGGCCTGGAATACAAGTAAACGCAACGAGTAAAGGAGAAGGCCGGTCACATGGCACGCGTGTTACAAACTTCCATTCCTTGCACGCTGATGCGCGGCGGCACGTCGAAGGGTCC
>PKUY01000167.1:1776-5324 GCA_003131705.1 Acidobacteriota bacterium
TCGGCGGATTCGCGATCGAGCGAGGCCTGGTAGCAGCGCGCGATGGGGTGACGCCCATAGCAATCTACATGGTCAACACCGGAAATATCGCTGTAGCGCACATCCCCACGCCAGGCGGTGAAGTGTCGTACGAAGGTTCCGCGGCAATCGCGGGCGTGCCCGCGACTGCCGCCGCGATTCGAATCGATTTCCTCGATACAGCCGGGTCGGTGTGCGGCAGTTTGCTGCCCACGGGCCGTGCGCTCGACGAAATCAACGGCGTGCAGGCAACGCTGATCGATAACGGAATGCCAGTTGTCGTTTTGCGCGCCGCGGATTTCGGAAAATCGGGCTATGAGACTCCCGCCGAACTCAACGCCGACAAAGCGTTCAAGGCGCGTCTCGAAGAAGTTCGGCTCGCGGCGGGCGAGCTCATGGGCCTGGGCGACGTGCGGTCCAAAGTAGTGCCCAAGATGACGCTGATCGCCGCGCCGCGCGAGGGCGGCCATGTTGCAACGCGCACATTTATTCCCCACAAGTGCCACGCGACCATCGGAGTTTTAGGAGCAGTGACGGTTGGAACCGCGTGCGTGCTGCCCGGTTCAGTCACCACCGGGCTTGCGACAGTGCCTTCAGGCGCGGTGAAGCAATTGTCGGTCGAGCATCCCAACGGCGAATTCTTGCTCGAGATCGAAGTGGACGAAAAACGTACGCCACTGAAAATCGTGCACAGCAGTTTGATTCGCACGGCACGCGCGCTGTTTCGCGGCAGCGTACTCGTGCCCGCTGGCGTGTGGGAAGGACCCGCGTCCGGCGCTCCGGCCGTTCACGCGAAGGCATTGGAGCACGCGTAATGGCCGAGTTGAGCGAAACCGAAATTCGCAACGCAGAGCTGGCGTGTCACGCGCTGGCCGTCGATTATGCCGATGCGGTTGACACTCAGGAATACGCGCGCCTTCGCGATATTTTTGCGGAAGATGCAGCGTTCACACGGCCCGCCAATCCGCAGGAGCTTATCCATGGCGTCGAAAATATTGTCGCCATGTTTGAATCTCGCCCGCGCAATCGGCTGACGCAGCACATCGTTTCGAACATTCGCGTGCGAGTTGAATCAGCTGACCGTGCCGTGGGCACGTGCCGGGTTCTGCTGTTTACCTCGGATGTATCCGATCCGGGGGCGCCGGACTTCGGACGGAAAGCGTCGGCGAGACAATTGATCGGCACATACAAGGACCGCTACGTACGGACGAAGAATGGCTGGCGGTTCGCCGAACGCCGCGGAACGATTTCCTTCCACACATAATCCTCGTTAGAAAAACCAAAAACGTTTTCGACGGCTTTGCCCACGAGATGCGGAATTACTCTCGCCAATGTCGTCGGCGAGCTCGGGCACGTAGGGCAGTGGCCGGCCTTCGAATGCAGCCAATGGGTTGTCGACCAGGAGGGCTTGCGCCACATCCTCGCCCCGAGTTTTCGCTAGCTCGTCGAACGCCGCTTTCAAACGCAACGGACGCGAGGTGATATTGTGCGCGTCGCTCGCCACAAAATGCACCGCCCTTGCATCGAGCCAGTGCGCTGTCATCTCCTGCGCGGATTTTCCAAACTTGCCCAGCAACGATTGAGCAGTCACCTGTGCGTAGCAGCCCTGCCGCAGCCATTTGTACAGTCGCTCGGGCTGTGCGCGAATCAGAGGATTGCGTTCGGGATGCGTGATGATCGGCCGCAGCCCCGCGAGCTGCATCTCGTGCAGCGCCTGGTCCAGTGAGGACGGAATCGAGTAGTCGGCGAATTCGACCAGCAGATAATTCTTCTGGTTGAGCGTATAGCGACTGGAGTTCTGCCGTATGTCCTGAATGTTCTCAAAGCTCAGATGGAAATCGCATCCGGTGGCAAGAATAAGGCGGCCTTCGAACCGAGCCTGAAGTTCATCCCGGCGCTGGCGTACCAATTCGGGAACGAAAGGGTGATTTTGGCTCGCGTGCGGCGTCCCGATGACGTGTGTAACGCCGTCCTCGATCGCCATCTCCGCCATCGCGCAAGAAATTTCGAGCGACTCCGCGCCGTCGTCAAGCCCCGAAAGTATGTGGCAATGAATGTCAACCATCTGTCGGGCAGCATAACGCAGGCACAAAGAGATGACAACGACGTGACCTTTCTGCTGGCAAGAAATAGCTTCGTGCGATTGGCCAAGAGTTTGCAGGGTACCCGGTGAAACGGTATGAAACCACAATAATTTTGCGGGCCTGCTCGAAATGATTTTGCCGCTTGCTCTCTGCCTCGCGTTTTATCAATGGCAGAGCGCCGGCCATCGATCGCGCCGCACCACCTGGCGCATGGTCCTCGAAAATCTCGCTAGGTCAGAGCCGCTGGACTGTTTCTTGTTGCTCCTAATTGCCACAGTCCTCCTCGTGTCACTCGTCTTTTACTTTTCGCGCATGGGGCTGATCTCGATGCTGGTCTCGCTCGGCGTGATGGCGGGCGTCGTTTGGACCGACAGGCGTCACAGCCCGTTGCCCGTCGCGTTGATTTTGCTCCTGCTCGCCGGCGGAGTTGCCGCCGCCGCATGGGTGGGAGTTGGTCCCGTCGTCGAGCGTTTCGAGCAGCTTCCGCGGAACGAACATCTCAGCGGCGGCATCGAGGGCCGCGTGGCACTCTGGAAAGACGCTGTGAAACTCATCCAGCGGCATCCGTGGACCGGCGTCGGCCTCGGCAGCTTCGAGTACGCTTTCGCGAATGTGCAATCCATTCGGCTCACCTACATCGCCGACCACGCGCACAACGATTATTTCGAGCTGACATCTGAAATGGGACTTCCGTGCGCCGAACTCTTGTTTTCTCTGTTTTTCTGGCTTGCCGCTCGCATGCTGCAGGCGAGCCTGACGCGCGCGCTCTCGATTGGGACTCTCGGAAGCACCAGCGCTCTTCTCGTGCACAGCGTTGCCGACTTTAACCTCTATATTCCGGCGAACGCCCAGATGTTCAGCGTTATCCTCGGATTGGGATACGCGCTGTCGCTCGACGTGCGCGCGGACATGCACGCGGCAGCAATCGGCACAAGTGAGGGAGGCAACTTCCCAGGTCGTTTGGCTTCCTGTTATGCTTTTCTCTTGCGTGCGAGTGGCAGCGTGTACCCGGGCGAATTCATCTGCCTCGGAGCAATCAAGTGCCATCATAGGAGAGGAAACGGATGAGCGCGGAGCGCAAGCCGGAGTTTTTTGCAGGGAAGGGCATCAAGGTCGGGATTATCGGGTGCGGCTATGTGGGTCTCCCGCTCGCGCTACGGTTTGCCGACGAGGGCCAGAAGGTTACCGGATTCGATCTCGACAAGGTCAAGATCGNNGAGCCGGACCTCAGCTACGTTGAGAATACAGCACTGGCGATTGCGCCGAATCTGCAGCGCAACCAGCTCATCGTGCTCGAGAGCACAACGTATCCCGGCACGACCGAAGAACTCGTGCTACCGATACTCGAAAAGGGCGGGCTGCGCTGCCCGATCGACGGGGGCGCGAGCGGCAAAGATGTCGCGACCGATTTCTATCTCGCCTTTTCGCCCGAGCGCGAAGACCCCG
>PKUY01000259.1 GCA_003131705.1 Acidobacteriota bacterium
CATGGCAAAAGACGTTAGCTCGGCAAAGATGAACTGGCGCGACAAGCCGAAACTCGCAGCGCCGAAGGTGATTGAGCATTTGCGGATTCATCCGGCGATGGGCGGCGGCGTGACCGTTGCACATCACTTCACGTCGTTGGAGCATGAACCCGAAATCCACAAGTTCGGAGCCGACGATCCCATGGCGTACCACGAACATCTGGCAAAGCATACCGGAATGCCGATGGATGAAAACGGCGAGACGAACACGGACAAACCCGAAGGAGAATAGCCGTGCCCTGGACTCGTAAGCAGGTCAAGAAGTTGCTCTCGAAGGGTTCCCCGCTCACCTCCGAGCAGCAGGACAAGATGAAGTCGGAACTGCACGCTAACCCGCAAATGGGCCACGCGAAGAAGGGCAGCGCGGCGCTCAAGAAAACAGAAACAGAATCCAGCACCTACGACTGGCGCAAACACATTGGAAGACCAAAGAAAAACACCTGGGCCAGATAAGGCCGCTCCTGAACTGGCCGGGATCGCTATGGAGCGGATCAACGAAATGCTGCAGGCGGCTTTCCGTGAAGGTTACTCAAGGGGATTCGGTAAAGGTTTCGAGCAGGGCGCTCACGCCGGCCTGGGGCTGGCACCGAAGGTCGTAAAACTCGTCTGATGGCAAAACCAAAGAACACAGTCAACACCTACCAGGTCACCGACCCATTTGTAAAAGACATGCTGGATCGGTTCGACTATCTGCAGGACTGTTGGCAGGAAATCCGCGAAGCCGCGAAAGAAGATATGCGGTATATCGCTGGCGACCCGTGGGACCCCAAAGAGAAGCGCGCGCGGCAAGCGGTCAATCGGCCCTGCATCACGCTTGACGAGTTGGGCCAGTACGTCAACGCGCTCGTGAACGACGTGCGGCAGAATAAGCGCGCGGTAAAGGTCAACCCAGAAGGTGCGGGAGCCAAAGACAAGACCGCCGAATTCCGCGCGAGTCTAATCCGCGGCATCGAGTACAAATCAAACGCGCAGACAGCCTACATCACGGGAGCCGAGAGTGCTTTCCAGCGCAGCTATGGCTTCTGGCGCATCGGAACGCAGTACGTCAATCACAAATGATTCGACCAAGAAATAGTCATCAAGCGCGTGCCGAATCCCGATACGGTCTTTCTAGATTACGACGCAAAGGAAGTCGATTGCTCGGACGGCAAAGATGCGTTCGTCATCGACCTCATTCCCAAGTCAGAATTCCGCAAACGCTTTCCGAAGGCCAAGATCACTGACTTCACGACGGAGATGTCCGAAGCCGCACCGACCTGGATTCGGGAAGCGCCTGTCCAAATCGCGGAGTACTGGAAGGCCGAAGAGGAAGACCGCAAGCTGTACATGGTCAAGACGAAGAACGGTCCGATGGAAATGTGGGCCGATGAAGTACCAAAGACGTTTGACAAGCGCCTAATTCTAAAGGATCGCGTCAGCAAAAAACGAGTCATCACGCAATATATCTGCAACGGCGTGGAAGTCCTCGAAACCAACGATTGGGCCGGCAAGTTTATTCCGATTATCCCGGTATTCGGCAAGGAGTTGTGGGTTGACGATGGCAGCGGCTCGAAGCGGATGCTGATGTCGCTCATCCGGCTCGCGCGCGACCCGCAGATGCTTTACGACTACATCCGCACGGCGCAGATGGAACTCGTTTCAATGACTCCGAAGACGCCGTGGGTTGCTGTCGAAGGCCAACTCGACGGGCATGAATCGGAATGGCAGACCGCGAACACGGTTCCAATCGCCTATCTTCAGTATAAGGCGAAAACCGAACAGACCGGCGATACCGTTCTACCGCCGCCTACGCGCCAGCCCTACGAGCCACAGCTTCAGCAGTTAGAACTTGCAGCCGAAGCATCGCGCCGCGCGATTCAAGCAGCCATCGGCATCAATCCTTTGCCGACAGCGGCGCAGCGCCAGAACGAAAAGTCAGGTGTGGCGCTTGAGCATATCCAGTCGCAGGCTGACCAGGGCAGCTTCCACTTCATCGACAACTATGACCGAGCGTTACAGTTCAGCGGGCGCGTAATTGACGACCTGATCGACCATATCTACGATACGACGCGCGACGTGGCGGTCCGTAAGCAGAACGGCGAGCACTCGATGGTCAAGATGAACGACCTTTCTTCGCCTGAAGGAGCGCAAACAGGCAAGGGAACTCACGGAGTGACTATTTCTGTTGGCCCATCGTTCCAGAGCCAGCGCGAAGAGGCCAGCGACTTCGTTGACACGCTGATGCAAANNAAACCTCGAAGCGTTGCCGATTGAGCCAGCAGCCAAGGCAAAACTTCTCGCGCTCGCTATTAAGCTCAAGGATGTCGGGCCCCTGGGAGATGAGATGTCGGAAATCATTTCCCCGCCGCAGACCGAAGCGGAGATGCAACAGCAGCTTCAGCAAATGCAGGCGCAGAACCAGCAATACCAGCAACTCATCGCGGGACTACAGGCCGAGACACAAAAGCTGTACCAAGAGAAAAACGGGAAAGTGGTTGATAACCAATTCATGTTGCAGAAGGCCAAGCTCGACAACGATACCAAGGTATTGATCGCGGAAATTGAGACGAAGGCTCAGAGCCTCTCGGAGCGCCAGCAAATGTATTTAGAGGTTTGGAAGGAAGTTCATGGCGCGGCTCACGACGCCGCGACACAAGCCGTGGATCATTCCCACGAAGCCGATCAATCACAGCAGGCGATCCAAGCACAACAGCAAGCGGCGCAGCAAGAATCACAGAACGGAAACGGCGCTCAGGGATGATGGGCCTTTTCGTGACAAGGACGACAGAGCCACTGGACATCAAGAGGGAAGTCGTATCCTCGAAAATGATGGCCGTCTGGCTTGCATTCTGTATGACAGGAATCGCACTGTTCCGGCCTGATTATTTTACCAGTCCTGAGAGCGTATCGGAGAGAGCTTCCTGCGGAATTTGCTTTTCGTCTTGTTTTGTCGTTACGGCGGTACTCATTCTGTTTGTCTCTGTTGTTTCGTCTCCAAGTTATTTGGTATCCGGGATGTGCCGCCCGCCATTCTTTAGAATTTTTGGCAGAAGCTCCCGGATGCTTTTCTCGCCATCTTCTAGTTCTTACCGTATTAGCGTTAATGGTCATAGTTTGAACAGTTTACCACAAGGAGAAAGAACACAATGACAGACAACGATAAATCCGCGTTGGCAACAGCGGAAGTAGAGAACCTGACCGAAGACGAGCGCGGAGAGTGGCTTAAATCCGGGGAACTTCCCACGGAGAAGCCTGTTGACGTAACGCCGCCCGCGAAGGAAGCCGAGAAAGANNGCCTGTCGCCTCGAACTTCCGCGCCGCCAAGCCTGAAGCCGCCAAGCCCAATCAGATGGGCTACAAGGCGCTGCGCGACCGCGTGAAGGAACTCGAAGCGAAACTCGAAGGCAAGGAACCTCCGATCCGCAGTGAAGAGGCACCTGTCGAGCGCGTTGCGGAACCCGCGAAGCCTGCGGATGAGAAGATTCGTCTCAAACCAACGATGGAGGACAAGGACGAGAAGGGCGCACCGAAATACAAAACCATCGAAGACTTCTTTGAGGACTTAGCCGACTGGAAGGCCGAGACGAAAATAGCGGCGTTCCAAAAGGCCGAGGCAGAAAAGGCAACAAAGCAGAGCGCCGAAGCACGTCAACAGAAAACCGTGCAGGCGTGGCAGGGCCAAGTCGATGCAGCGCGAAAGGTACACGCGGACTTCGACAAATTGGCACTTGATCCAAACCTGCGTATTCCGGCCGGAAGCGCGGTCGAGCAATGGGTGCTGAAATCCGATATTGGAACCGAGATCCTGTACGCGCTCGCACAGGACCCCGAACGCCTTGAAGCGATTCACGCGATGCATCCCGTGGACGCGGCACGAGAACTTGTGCTGATGGAAGCGGAACTGACAGCCGATGANNGTGCGAGAAGTCGGCAGTCGCCAAGACGTTGACCACGATCCCGTGGGAGAGGCTTTGGCCGAGAACGACTTCGACGCTTACCGCCAAGCGGCGAATGAAAAAGAATTGAAAGCCAAACGAAGGAACTGAGGAGATAGAGCCGAATGGCTAACCAGTTTGTATTTGCCGATTGGGTCACGATGGAGAGTCTGCGGATTCTCCTAAACCAATTGGAAATCGCGCAGTTCATGAACACCGACTACAACAAGGAATTCACGCGCGAATTCGCCGTAGGCGAAACGGTCCGCGTGAAAAACCCTCAACGCTTCATCATCCGCGACGGTTTGGGCTACCAAGAACAGGCCATCGCGCGCAACTTCACCACCGTGACCGTGGACCAAATCTTCGGCGTTGACTTCCAGTGGGATAGCGTGGAAGAAGCGTTGAAGATGGAACGCGGGTCCGACGCCTGGCGCCGGGAGTATATCGAGCCGGCGATGGCGCAGATTGCGAACGAAATTGATACTCGCGCTGCGCTGTTTACTTACCAGAACCTCAACAACATCGTTGGCGTGTTGGGAGTAGATCCCAACAGCATGACGGTGTTCCAGCAAGCTCGCGAACGCCTGATTGAGAAAGCGTGCCCGCCCGAGGAAAAGGGAATGATTATCCCGCCTTCGGTCAGTACGGCTCTCGTTCCGGCTCTCGCCAGCTTCTTCAATCCGACTTCCGAGATTTCCGAGCAGTACAAGGAAGGGTCGATGGGGAAGCTGTCCGGGTTTGACTGGTACGAATCGGTCAACCTGTTTAAGCACACGGCAGGCACGGCAGGCACGGCGGGATTGTTCACGGTCGATGGGACCGGACAGTCCGGCTCGTCTCTGCGAGTGAACCTGACGGCGGCTGAGACGCTAAACGTAGGCGATGTGCTTTCAATCGCAGCCGTCAACTTCGTCAACCCGATGTCGCGGCGCACGGTTGGGCCTTCCAGCGTGCTCGGCACGATGCAGTTCACTGTCACCGCTCCGCTAGTTGCGGTTGGCAGCGGCAACGATTACGTGCAGATTGCCCCGGCGATTGTTGGTCCTGGCGGCGTGCTCGCCTCGAGCCCGTATAGCCAGTATCAAAACGTGGACGCTCTGCCTGTCGATTCAGCGGTCATCACGCTGTTTCCCGGCACGGCTTCTCCGCAGGGGAAAACAGGCGGTCAGGCTCTCGCACTCCACCGCGATGCAATTGCGATGGTGGGCGTAAAGCTCGCGATGCCGAAAGCCGTTGAACTGGCATCACAGACCCGCGACAAAAAGACAGGACTCAGCGTGCGCTTCATTCGCGCGTTTGATCCGATCCAATCCCGCATGGTCAACAGGTTCGACGTGCTGATGGGTTTTGGCACGCTCTACCCCGACAATTGCGGCGTTCGCATTATGTGCGGGTAAGGACACCACACGAACATGAGAAAACAACTAGCAATCGCAAGTCTCGCAGTACTGTCCATCCTCGCGGTAATCTTGGGCCTGA
>PKUY01000268.1 GCA_003131705.1 Acidobacteriota bacterium
GATTCTTTTTTTCGGCGGCTGGCTCTCGCCCTTGCCCGATAGCTGGGCCTGGCAGCTGTATCTGCCCGGCGCGGGACTTTTGCTGCTCGGCTGCTACACGGCGTTTGACACGGTCGTCAATATGCGTGGAATCGCCCGCCTCCAGTTCGCTGTGGTCACGATGCTCGCGCTCGGCGGAGGCGCATTCTGTCTGATTCCCGCGGTGATGCCTTACATTCAGGGACCATTCTGGTTTACGACCAAGGTCCTCGTGTTCATTTTCNNCAGCTGATGTCGTTCGGCTGGAAGCTGCTGCTGCCGGTATCGCTCGCGAACCTGGTCATCACGGCCTTCGTGATCGTCTGGCCCTTGCTGGTGAGACACCGATGAGCATCCCATTCATCATGTTTCTTGTGTGCGCGCTGCTTGCCGTTGCGGGCGCGGTGACGCTGATTCTGGCGCACGAACCAATTCATAGCGCGCTGGCGCTGATCCTGGTGATGATGTCGCTCGCCGTGTTGTACCTGCTCCTGGGCGCGCCGTTCATCGCGGCGGTGCAGATCATCGTCTATGCCGGCGCCATCATGGNNTCGTCATCATGCTGCTGAACGCGGGCCTCGAAGAACGCACCGACTTCAGCAAGATCGCAAAATTTGCGGGCGTGCCGCTCGGCTTCTTCCTAATGCTCGAAATCGCGCACTGGCTGGCACATTCTGAAGCCGGCAAGGCGATTGCAAACAGCCCGGCGGCCAACGGCGAAGCAGCCTCAACCAACAAACTTTCGCTTCTGCTTTTCCAGCAGTATCTGTTTCCGTTCGAGGCGACCTCGATTCTGATTCTGATCGCGATTCTCGGAACTTGGGTCCTAGCGAGGAAGGAAGAATGAGCGTCATTCCCATCTCATGGTATCTGGTGCTCAGCGCCATCCTGTTCGGGCTGGGCGTGGTGGCCTTTGTATTCAAGCGCAACGTGATTACGATTTTCATGTCCATCGAGCTGATGCTCAACGCCGTGAATCTGGCGTTCGTGGCTTTCGCGCGCGCGCAAAACCAGCTCGACGGGCTCGTTTTCGTCTTTTTTGTAATTGTTGTCGCGGCTGCGGAGGCAGCGGTCGGTCTCGCCATCGTGATCATGCTCGCGCAGAACCGCCAGTCGCTCAACGTTGAACGCATAAATCTNNAATCAAGTTCTGATGCTCCTACTCGACCATCTTTGGATCATTCTCGCGCTGCCCCTGGCGGGTGCTGCGATCAATGGCCTGTTCGGCAAGCTCTGGCCGCGGTCCACCGTAAACGCCGTGGCTATCGGCTCGGTAACACTGGCCTTTCTGGCGGTCGCGGAGTTGGTTCGCGAATTTTCCCATCTCGCCGCGGATCAGATCCCCTTCGTCGGAAATTATTTCACCTGGATGATCGCCGGACCGTTCCGCGTGAATTTTGCCCTGCAGGTGGACCAGCTCACGGTCGTAATGCTGCTGGTCGTCTCCTTCGTCGGCATGCTCATCCACGTCTATTCCACCGGCTACATGGAACACGAGGGCGGCTACTACCGATTCTTCTGCTACCTCAATCTCTTCATGTTCTTCATGCTAACGCTCGTGATGGCCGCGAATCTCATCGTCATGTTTGTCGGCTGGGAAGGAGTGGGTTTGTGCAGCTACCTGCTGATCGGGTTCTGGTTTCTGCGGAAGTCGGCAGCAGATGCAGGCAAGAAAGCATTCATCGTCACGCGCGTCGGCGACCTTGGGTTTACCGTGGGCATCTTGCTGGTCTTCGCCACGTTCGGCTCAGTGAGCTACGGCGACATTTTCAAACAAGCGTCGGGCATGACCACCGAAAGCACCTCGCAGATCGGTGTCCTCACCGCGATCTGCCTGCTGCTTTTCACCGGAGCGATCGGTAAGTCCGCACAGTTGCCGCTGTACGTCTGGCTGCCGGACGCGATNNACGCCGGTCAGCGCCCTGATCCACGCAGCCACGATGGTCACCGCCGGCGTGTACATGGTGGCGCGCATGAATCCGCTCTTCTCGCGTTCGCCGATCGCGATGCTCGTCGTCGCCATCGTGGGAGCGGTCACGGCACTCTACTCCGCGACCATCGGCCTCGTCCAAACGGACATTAAAAAAGTGCTTGCCTATTCCACCGTCTCGCAGCTTGGCTATATGTTCCTGGCTTGCGGTGTGGGCGCCTATGCCGCAGGCATCTTCCATCTGATGACCCACGCGTTTTTTAAGGGTCTGCTCTTTCTGTGCGCCGGCAGCGTGATCCACGCCATGGGCGGCGAGCAGGACATGATGAAAATGGGCGGCCTGCGCAAAAAGATTCCAATCACGTACTGGACGATGCTCATCGCCACGCTCGCCATCGCCGGCATTCCCGGCTTTGCCGGATTCTTCAGCAAGGACGAAATTCTCGAAGCCGCAAGCTCCGGTCCGCACGCCCACATATCGCTCTGGTTGATGGGCCTCATCGGCGCCGGACTGACTTCGTTCTACATGTTTCGACTCGTTTTTCTCACCTTCTTCGGCAATGCGCGTTTTGACGAGCACAAGGTGCACGTTCACGAATCGCCGAAGAATATGACCGCGCCGCTGATCGTTCTCGCGTTCCTCTCAATTTTCGGCGGCTGGTTTGCCGCGCCGCGTCTCATCGGCGGTGTCGATCACTTCGAAGAATTTTTGCATCCGGTGTTTTCGGCCTATGCGCCGCCCGATGCCGCTTCCGCGGACCTCCAGACGAAACTGGCAGACGATGGCGCGTCGAATGAGCAACTGCGACTGGTGCAAACCCACGGTGCATTTTCGGACAACGCGAGCCCCGCGATGGATTTGGTGCGCTCACTGCTGGGTTGGCCGGTCATCGTCGCCATTCTTGGATTGCTCGTGGCCTGGTGGTTCTACATTCGCAAGCCGGAATTGCCCAAGCGCGTGGCCCAGAGCGTCTACGGCCTGTACACGCTCCTGCTGAATAAATATTACTTGGACGAATTCTACGCCGCGCTGATCGTCCGCCCGCTGCTCTGGATTTCAACCAACGTGCTCTGGCATGTGGTGGATGAGGGCGTGATCGACGGCACCGTGAACGGCACCGCGCGCGTGGCGCGCGAATCCGGCGGCCAGCTCCGCCGGCTGCAGTCCGGCAACACGCGCAGTTACGCGTCGTGGGTCGTTATCGGCGCGGTCTGCTTCACCGTGCTTTTGCTCGGAATCCTCGGAATGGTGGCGCGCTAGCGTGGGAACACACTCTCTTTTGCTCACGGTAATCACCTTCCTGCCGCTTTTCAGCGTGGCGGCGCTGCTCTTACTACGTTCGGAGGATCACGCTTGGATTCGCCGGATCGCGCTCGCGGCTTCACTGGCGGAATTCGCGGTTTCGCTCCTCCTGCTTCGCGGGTTCGACACAACTACGGCAAACTACCAGTTCCAGGAATTCCACCCATGGATCGGCCAGGCCATCCATTACCACTTGGGCGTCGATGGCATCAGCCTGTTTCTGGTTCTGCTGACCACGTTCCTCACGCCGCTCGCGATTTTGTGTTCCTGGCAATCGGTCCAGGTAAATGTCAAAGGCTTCTTCATCGCGCTGCTGGTGATCGAAACGGCCATGATCGGCGTCTTCGTTTCGCTCGATCTCTTCCTTTTCTTCGTCTTCTGGGAGATGACGCTGATTCCCATGTATTTCCTCATCGGCATGTGGGGACACGACCACCGCATCTACGCAGCGGTGAAATTCATTTTGTACACGATGTTCGGCTCGATCCTGATGCTGGTCGCGATTCTGTGGCTCTATAACCTGACCGGCACGTTCGATCTGCCGGGCTTCTCCGGCGTCCAGGGCATTCAAGGAATGCTGCAGTCAGGCCAGGTGATGCTGCCGCCTCACACCGAGCTTCTACTGTTCGGCGCGTTTTTCCTGGCGTTTGCGATCAAGGTCCCGCTCTTCCCATTGCACACATGGCTTCCGGACGCACACACCGAAGCGCCGACGGCAGGCTCTGTGATCCTCGCGGGCGTGATGCTGAAGCTGGGCACTTACGGCATCCTCCGTTTTTGCGTTCCACTCTTTCCCGAAGCGGCGCATAAGATGGCCCAGCCGATCGCCGTTCTCGCGATCATCGGTATCGTGTACGGTGCGCTTGTCGCGACCGTCCAAACCAATTTGAAGCGCCTCGTGGCCTACACGTCGGTAAGCCACCTAGGCTTTGTGATTCTCGGGATCTTCGCGTTCAACGTCACCTCGATCGAAGGCGCCGTCTACCAAATGCTTAGCCACGGCATCTCCACCGGCGCGCTTTTCCTCGGCGTCGGCATGATCTACGACCGCCGCCACACGTTCGAAATCAAGCAGTTCGGCGGCCTGGCCACGCCGATGCCCGTGCTGATGTCATTTTTCCTGTTTATCTCGCTGTCGTCTCTCGCCCTGCCGCCACTCAACGGGTTCGTCGGCGAATTTCTGATCCTGATCGGCACATTCGTAGGACACCATGCGTGGGCCTCCTGGGCCGCGAGCGGTGCGGTGCTCTCCGCGATTTATCTGCTGTGGGCATACCAGCGTGTCGCTCTCGGTGAAATCACCGTGGAGAAGAATCGCACTCTGCCGGACGCCTCGGTTCGCGAGCGCGTGATTCTCGCAACGATGGCCGTGGCCATTATCTTCATGGGCGTCGCTTCCCCAATCTTCACGCGCCGCATGGAAGCTTCGGTGAAAAACGTGATCGAGCAGGCAAATCCGCCGCAAGATGCTTCGCGTCACGTGCTTGATTCTCCCGTAGCGCCCCTGACGCAGAAATATCTGCAAAAGGACAACGTGTCGCCGGAGCTGCACGCGCAACCGGTGCTTGCGCGCATCGCGGAAAGGCGGGTGCAGCAGTGACGCCCTTCCCCGCCGACCAGTTCGCGAATCTTCACCGGCTCGCGCCCGAAATCGTTCTCTGTCTTTTCGGTCTGGCCCTCATGGTCGTGGACCCTTTCATAGCCGCGGCGCGCAAACGTGTGCTCGGCTGGATCGGATTTATCGGCACACTTGCAGCGCTTGCAGCCGTCCACCTCGCGGTGCATTTCCCTGGCCATTCTTACAGCGGCCTGATCGTCGTCGATTCCTTTAGTGTTTTTGTACATATCGTCGTCATCGTCGCCGCGGCACTCGCCATTCTCGGTTCACTCGACTATCTCGAACAGGAAGGCCTGCAGCGCGGCGAATATTACGCGCTCGTTCTCTTTGCGGCTGCGGGAATGGGCATTCTCGCCGGCGCGAACGAACTCGTCACCGCATTCATTGGCCTGGAGATGAGTTCGATTTCGACCTACGTCCTCGTCGGATTCCGCCGCCGCTCGTTGCTATCCAACGAAGCGTCCATGAAATATTTCCTGCTCGGCTCCTTCGCCACGGCATTTTTTCTCTACGGCATCGCCATGGTTTACGGAGCCGCCGGGACGACTCTTATCGACAAAATTCCGGCCGGACTTATGCAGCATTCCGTTGCCGGGCACTTGCCGGCGCTGGCGCTTTTGGGTCTCGGCCTGATCTTCGTTGGTTTGGGATTCAAAGTCGTGGTGGCGCCGTTCCAAATCTATGGTCCGGACGTGTATGAGGGTGCGCCAACACCAGTCACCGCTCTGCTCGCCTCTGCGCCGAAGGCCGCGACGTTCGCGCTGATGGTTCGGGTTTTCTACGTCTCCTTCGGATCATCCTCGGATATCTGGTTCTGGGCCATCTGGGTTTCCGCGATACTGACAATGTTCATCGGAAATCTCGCCGCTCTTGTGCAGACCAACGTTAAACGCATGCTCGCCTACTCCTCGATCGCTCACGCGGGATACATTCTGGTCGCGTTCGCCGCGTCCACTCCCGCAGGCGTAGCCGCTGTGCTGTTTTATCTCGCGGCGTACGTCCTCATGAAGGTGGGCGCGTTCCTCGTCGTTACGCACCTGGGCCAGCAGGGTGAAAAACGTCTGGCGATTCAGGATTATGCCGGGCTGGGATTGAAGCAGCCGGTTCTCGCGGCGTGCTTTTCGCTGTTTCTGCTCTCGCTGCTCG
The DNA here is from genome assembly GCA_003131705.1 of Acidobacteriota bacterium. GTDB lineage: Bacteria > Acidobacteriota > Terriglobia > Acidiferrales > UBA7541 > Palsa-295. Next base: position 6,016 of record PKUY01000268.1, read on the forward strand.
GTTTGCCGGCAACCGCCGGATTCTTCGGGAAACTCTTTGCGTTTCAGTCGGCGCTCGGCGTGGGAAGCAGACCGATTATCTGGCTGGTTATAATTGCTGCGATTAACAGCGTGATTGGCGCTTACTATTATCTGCGCGTGATGATCGCGATGTATTTCTCGGAGCCATCCGCGGAATACACTCCGTCTCTCGTGCCGCCGGCGCTAGTCTTTGCCCTATTCATTGCAGCCGCGGGCACGCTCTACCTCGGCATTCTGCCAGGCCGCGTCCTGGATTTCGCCAAAGCCGCCGCGGATTCCCTAACGCAGACCTTTTAGCTCGCTGCGCACATTTCGACGCCAGCTACCCAAATCCATTCGCTCGATCTCGGCAACCATCGGTGTAACCGGCAACGGTTTGCGCAAAAAAAAGCCCCGAGACTCGGCTACTCCGAGCTCGGGGCTCAAATCTGAACTACCGAAATCTACTTGATCAGGACGATGAGCAGCGCATACAGCACGAGCGACTCGATCAGCGCCACGCCAATGATAAAGGCGTTTCGGATAGGCCCGGCTGCTCCTGGATTCCGTGCCGTGCTCTCGCAAGCTGCCGCAGTCGCCTTGCCCTGGCCGAGACCGCAACCCGCGGCCGCCACGCCTAGGGCAAGAGCCGCCGCAAAATCGATCCAGTCAACTGCTTTAGCTGCCGTTTCCGTAGTCTGCGCGAACGTTACCGGAGCGAATACCAACGCAATGGTAATTGCCAACAAAAACCACACCGCTTTTTTCGACATGTTTTTCTCCCTTTATAATGTGGACCGCCAGGAGGTGGTTACCGCAAGCCTTGGGAGGCGAACGGTCTCACGCTGACAGCTCTTGATTCCAGCTCAGTGCTCCTCGGAAACTGCAAACCCGAGATAAACCACCGACAGAATAATAAAGATAAATGCCTGTAGGAACGCTTCAAAAATGTGGAACGCGGATAGCCCTAATGGGATTCCGATTGGCACGATAGCTGAAGCATACCCCACAGGATTCAAATGGCCCAGAAACGTGAACAACCCAATCGAAAGCCCAAGGAACGAAACGAAAATCAAATCGCTCACCATCATGTTCACCCAAAGCCGGACCGTGAGCGAAAGCAACCGCGCAAAGTGGCTCACGGTTTCGATCACGACCATCATGGGCGAGACGGCCGGCACCGGCCCCATTAGCGTTTTCGCATATCCTAAGGGGCCGTGCTTCCGAATGCCGAACCAGTTGTAATAGAGAAAGACGACCGTGGCGCAGCCCAGCGGAACAGTCTTTTCTGCCGTGGGTGACATGAATCCCGGCACCAGACCGGCCAAATTTGACATCAGGATGAATATGCCGATCGACCCAAGCAGCGGAATGTGACGTTCGGCGCCGTGCCCCACGATATCATCCAGCAGATCCTTGATCCCTACGCCCATCGGATTGTTCAAAAGCAGTTCCATACACTGCTGTGTTGCACCAGGGCGGTCGGCGGATATTCTCGCTTTGAGCCACAGGAAGAAGATCACAGCAAACAGGAGTACGACGAGCTCCATCGCAACTGAATTCGAAATGGGATATTCCGAATTTGCCGAATGGATGTGCAACAGCCCCAGAAGCACACCTGCCGGTTTGCCCAGCAGAAAGTTCACCAACTTGGTTACACCGAGGACTCGCTCTTCGCCCATGGATCTCCCTAGGTATTTGTTTGCTCAAATCGGAATTACGGTGCGTTCCAGCGATGGTGGCCGCGCATCACTTCGAATCCAAGTTCGAGAATGATGGCCGGAAACACCGTCGTGAGCCCGCTCACTACCGCGAGCGCAGGCAAATGCAGCCAAGTGAGAATAGCATAGACAATTACCACCATCAACACTAGCCGTCCAAAGAATTTAGCGTAGATCTTCTTCGGAATATTCACGTGCTCTACCCCAGCCTGCGCGAGCCCGAGCCGGATGACCCCGGCGGCGCCTTGCCGCAGCCAGCGAAAATTCAGCCAGCAGAGCGCGGCGCCGAGGCCCGCGCCTTCGCCGGCACCCCTGCCCCAGCCGATCACCGCCATAAGCGTCATCACTGCACCGAGTAAGATAATGAACCTTTCGATACGCAGTTCGACAGAGACCGATTCGGAGTCATCCACCATCTTTCTTGTCCAGGAGGTTCGCACTCTTAACGAGATTCCGAATGCCGACTGCGAGGCCGAGTAGTCCAAGCACGAGAAGCAGCGCCGGCTTCGTATGGAGCCAACGATCCAAAAAATACCCGACTGCACCGCATAGCACCATCGGCACGACTAATTCGAAAGGTAAGGCCCAGGCAACGGCAAATGCCCTTGATGTGTCTGGAGAAATCTTGCGCGAATCGGGGTCTTGCAATGCCACGGATGCTCCTCAGGACTTCTTGATCTTGAAAACACGTTCCGCGTTCTCATGATAGATCATTTGTTTGTGTTTTTCGGAGATCGCGGCCGCATCCATGAAATCGACGGCGTCCGGGTGATCCTGATAAGGGTAGTCGATCGCCCACATGATCCGGTCCGCTCCGAGAACCTCGATGCAATACTTCAGCGTGGGATCCCAGTTCATTCCGCTCGTAGTGATGTAGAAATTCCGCTTGAAGTATTCGCTGGGCTGCAGCTTCAGTTTACGCCTGCCCATGTCAACTTTGACTTTTCCGTGCATGAAGTCGAGCCGATAAAGCCAATACGGAATTCCCTCACCCATGTGTCCAAGCACAAGCTGTAGGTTTGGAATCTCATCGAGGACGCCGCTGGTGATGATGCGCAACCCGTGCAGTCCGGTCTCGGCCTGGTATCCCCAGATCGCGTGTTCGAGGTGATCCTCCCGATACGCCTTGGCCATCAGTGGTATCGGCGAACGCGGATGAATATAGATGGGCACGTTCAATCCGGCGGCAGCCTCCAGAATCGGCCAGTACTTGCGATCGCTGAGATATTCGCCGTTCGTGTGGGAGTTGATCATCACGCCATTCAGCTTGAGCTTCGTGATCGCCCGGTCGATTTCTTTCACTGCGCGGGCTGGATCCTGCGGAGCGACGGTCGCGAGGCCAGCGAAGCGGTCCGGACGTTTGCGGATGGCTTCAGCGAGACGATCGTTTCCAATGGCAGCGACGGCCGTGCCTTTGTCCGGGTCCATCATTTGCACGCCGGTGGAGGTCAGGGCAAGCAAGTGCATGGTCACATCGTATTCGTCCATCAGACGCAAACGCTCGTCGAACAGATCGAGCAGCCGGTTGTGTATCGGTCCGTTCGGATCCGTCTGGAATTTCCAGAGAAAAAGATCGGGATCGTATTCCTGCGCGTTAGCCACCAGCTCGCGCTGGGCATCCATCTGCTCGGGTATCGACCACGCTTCTTCCGTGGCGATTCGCCGGTAATGTTTCCTCTTCGGTTTTGCTTTTGGCTTTGACTTGCTCCCACCCGTCTTGCGCTTAGCACTCATAGAGCTTCCCTCCTAAATTTTTGTTAATAATTGATTGCGGTTCTTGAATGTCCCAAACGGAGTGGGAGTGTAGCGCACACCCGTTCAAGTTTGCACGCTTCACTTTGTGTCAGCTTCTATTTGGCTGAGCTAGGAAAGCGGCTCGGAATCGTGGCGGGCGCCGTGAATAATGTTCACGGCGTGCGGCAGCAGATCGGCGACAGCATTAAGCGATTCGACAGCCCCGCTCGGGCTGCCGGGAAGATTGAGAATAATCGTTTTGCCGCGAATTCCGGCGGTGCCGCGCGAAAGTATCGCTCGCGGAGTTTTTTCGCGCCCCGCCGCGCGCATGTGTTCAGGAAACCCCGGAATCACACGGTCAACGACCGTTTCCGTTGCCTCCGGCGTAACGTCCCTCGGACCCAGGCCCGTGCCACCGGTAGTCAGAATTGCATCGGCGTCATTCGAATCGGCGGCCTCTTTGAGAAATAGCTCGATCGCTTCGCGATCGTCGGCGCGCACGGCGGACGATACAATCCTCCAGCCGAGCTGACGGCAGCGATCGATCACCGCTGGCCCGGATCGATCTTCCGACTTTGCGGCTGCCACGGAATCGCTGATTGTGAGAATGGAGACTCGCATAAGTTTTCGCGCTACCCGGCGGTTTCGACGCCTTCGGTCGGCGCATCCCGCTGCCCTTCGTCCACCAGGCGCAGCGCTTCCATCAACAATCCGGTCGTGGTGCGGGAAATGGTCGTGCGTCCGGGAGCGGAGTTGAAATCGATCTCGAAATCTCCTGCGGGCCAGCGCACCACTTCAAAAACCGCTGCCTCGCCTTCGAACGCGCCCAACTGCGCGTCGGCGCACTGCCCGGAAGCAAAAAACATTTCGCAGGTATCGTCCCCATGACGAATGGTAAGCCGGCAGGACTTCTGCCCCATTTCCAGCGACTGCATCAGATCCAGAATGCTCATCTCCTCCAGGCGCCCTTGAATCACGCCGGGCCGAACCGCACGTTTCTGCAGTTTCTCGAGATGCAGCCGGTCGATGACTTTTTTCGTGCGCCGCACGAGATCTTTCAAGAGAAAGGGTTTGACGACAAACTCCTCCGCTCCTTCGATGATCGGTCGAAGTTTTTCTTCCACATCGCTGCGGCTGGCCAAAAACATAAACGGAATCTGTTTCGTCTGTTGGCGTGCGCGAAGTTTTTCGTAGAGTTGCCGGCCGTCGAGACCCGGCATTCGGTAGTCGCACAGGATCAGATCAGGAGGGTCATCCACAATTCTCAGCAAAGCGTCCGCACCGTCGGCCGCCGCGATGGCATCGCAATGCGGCGTGAGCCCTTTCATCAATAGGTCGAGAATCTGCGCGTTATCGTCCACTACCAGGACTTTGACGTCGTTAAGCGGCTTCATCGCTTTCCGCTCTTCCGGGTACGGTTGTCAGCGTGCGGACTGGAACGCACGTAGGTGCCGCTGCGCCCGCCGGATTTCTTCACGAGATAGATTTTGCCGATCACCATGCCGCGCTCGAGGGCCTTGCACATGTCATAGATCGTCAGCGCCGCGACCGACGCGCCCACGAGGGCTTCCATTTCAACGCCCGTTGGTCCCGTCGCGGTCGCCTCCGACGTGATCTCAATTCCATTCTGGCATAGCTTCGCGCGTACATCCACGTGCGTAAGCGCGAGGGGGTGACAAAGCGGAATCAGCTCCGAAGTGCGTTTCGCGGCCGTGATTCCGGCGATCCGCGCGACCTCAAGCGGGCTTCCTTTCGGCGATTTGAGGCGCCGGATGGTCGCGACCGTTGCGCCCTGCATGCGCACAAACGCGTGCGCGATCGCGGTCCGCGATGTTGGTGTTTTTTCCGTGACGTCCACCATGCGCACCCGGCCGGATGTATCGTAATGTGACAG
>PKUY01000300.1:0-4047 GCA_003131705.1 Acidobacteriota bacterium
CCCCTGGTGGCGAGGAAGTATTTCTTCTGTGCCGGAGTGCGCAGAGGAAAGAGAAAGAGCAGGCCATGCATGAGCGGTTCGAGAAACGAATCGAGGAGGGGCTGGAGAAGATCGTGGCCAGCTGCCGAAAGCGCAAGCAGCTGCCGGCAGCCGTGGGGCAGCGCGTCGGGCGATTGCTGGGACAGAACTCACGAGCGGCGGGAGCGTTTGAAGTCCAGATTGATCCAGATGTCGACGGCTTTGCAAAGTGCCACTGGAAAAGAATCGATCGCTGGCGGGAGTGGGCACGACTCAGTGAGGGTTGTTATGTGTTGCGCAGCAACGTGACGGACNNGAAGAACTCTGGCGTGCTTACATGCAGCTCACCGAGGCCGAGGCCGCGTTCCGCATCCAGAAGACGGATCTGCAACTCCGACCGATCTGGCACCAGAAACAAGAGCGGGTCGAAGCGCAAATCCTGGTGTGCTTTCTGGCCTTTGTATTGTGGAAGACGCTGGCGCAACTTTGCCAACGCGCCGGGTTGGGCAATGAACCGCGGAAAGTATTCCAGGAGTTGGCGGACATCACCCTGGTCGACGTTGTGTTACCGACGCGAAACGGAGTAACCATCCGAAAGCGTTGCATCAGCCGTCCGACCCAGCATCAGGCGATTCTGCTGCAACATCTGAATCTGCACCTTCCCAACTCGCTAGAAATGGCCCAAGTGTAGTGAAGACTCGGCCATGTCCGCATTGAAAACACAGGTATTTATTCTTCAAACTGCGGAACTTGGGCTAGTTGTTCCGTCCGGGTTATCAGTCCAATTCTCCATTCTCTAGCGAGGCTGTTGGAGGCAGTTTGAGCGAGTCACTTACGGTCAGATCTGAGACGCGAAGACGCGTCACCGTAAGCTCCCCGATCTGTAGAGACTTGAATTTGGCTTTTCCAATTAGCATTCTTCCGATCACCAATCGGCCAATAGCCAGCGCTCCGATCGCGAACGCACCTATAGCCACTGCGCCAACGGCGCCGGCCATAATCGCAGCACCGCCGGTGCTGACGTGTTTCGACCGCAGGGAATGTTTCATAGTTAACTCCTCCTGCAAGCATTGTAAGTCTTGCTGCCCTTTCGCGATGCGATTGACCCTGCTTGTGCGCCTCGTCTAAAATCCACAGCGAACGAGTACGGGAAATGATTGTAGGCCTCGTCTGGGTGACGATCCCGATCGTCGTTGCTGTCGCCGGCTTCGGATTTGTGCCGTCCTTGTCCCACGCCTACACCACGGTGCTGCCGGTGATTTTTTTCGGCGCGCTGGCAATCAGTCAATTGTGGGGTTTGAGAAAACTTGCGGGAGTCTGCAATCGTGCGTTCGATCTTGTCACGATTGTTTCGATCGCCGCGTTTGTTCTGGTCATCGCGGTCCTGGGCGCGTTCGTTTGGGTCGCGATGCACTCCCCCGAAATCTAACCTCCCGCAGCTTTTACCGAAAACACCTGCCGTGCGTGGAAGAAATCATTGCGTTGAGGGGACGTAGTAGGCGGCGCGATGCGAAACATGCGCTCCCGGCTGGTCGGCCACTTGCACGCGCAACGAATGCCAGCCGGGGCTTGCACCGCTGCCCTCGGCATCACGGCCAGGATAAAAGCCGAGCGTGTATTCCGCGCGTATGCGGGCGGCGATTTGGCGAAACGTGTCCGCCATGGTCTGGGCCTCGCGCAGAAAATAGAGCTGTCCACCCGACCGGCGAACCAACTCGGCAAGATATAGCGTGTAGGGAGGAATGCCCTGCGCGCGTGCGGCCAGCGTTATGAGAGTGACGTCCTTATGCGCTTCGAGCCAGTCGGCGGTCATCACCTTCGGGCGATTTTCGGTGGAGACCGCGAAAATCTGAATGTCCTGCGCCGCAAGCATTCGCGCCACGTCATCGAATGTAAGTTTGTCGGAGGGCTGGCCGGGCTGCGGCGCAGCGCTGGTTGGATCGAGTGTCAATCCGAGGCCGCTATNNTGCGGCCGGTGCGACCCGAAAAGAGCTCCTTCGCTGCGAGATATACCGCTTCGTAGATGTTCGAACCGCCCGTGTCGCCTAGAAGCTCCCGCACATCGACGCGCGCCACGGCGCGGCGGATGACCTCGCGAACGTCTGAAAACGGAAGCTGAAGATACGTGTGCGCCGAAAAATCCACCACCGCCGCCTCATCGAGCGGGGCAAGCGCACCGATCAGCGCATCCGCGGCCTGCTTCATCTCCTCCGAGTCGGGCAGCACGCTGGGGCTCGCGTCGATCACGAGGGCCACGCTCGCAGGCTGGTTGGAAGCGTCGAAGTACACGATTGGCTGCTGTTGATCATCTTCGAAGACGCGAAAGTCTTCTCGCTGCAGCCCCGGCAGCGCGGCGCCATCCGCCGTGGACACAAGGCACGTTACCGGAACTATTTGCGTGCGAATCTTCATCGCATGAGGATCTGACGGCGAGCTAACCTTCGGGTCGTTGGCGGCGCCGTCCGGCGAAATGGCGCGCAGTTCTCCGGTGACAGGATCGCGCTGCCATCTGATTCCCCGGTCGAGCTGATGCGGACGCTTCGTCGTTTTCTGTTTCTGCGCTTGCGAAGCAACGGCCTGCGAACGAACTGCTGAAACAGAGAGTAGAAATGCCGCGAGAAAAACGGAGAGAGCCGCGAAAGAGAAACCGTGCTTCGCTCCGGATCGAACTCTATCGAACCGCGAAAGGCGCAGCGGTGCCATGAAGTTTTTCAATCGAGGTCGAAATCGCGGATGGGCTTTTCGATGGGCGCGTCTTTCGCCTTCTTCAAGCCCTCGGCGAATTTGCGGGCAAGCAGGTCTTCCTTCGTTTTCTCGGCTTCGACGGAGGCACGAAATTTCGCTTCCACGGCGTCCGTGTGATTGCGCAGCAGCCGCGCCGTGTCGTCAAGATCGATCGAGGGCGGCCTCACGGGCGGTATGTGCGAGAGCACCACTTCGAGCGAGCCATCTATGGTCAGCTTCGACTTGCAGCAGGGGCACTCGACTTCGAACGCGTCCTTGGAGCGGTTCGCCATGCCGATATTCTACGCCAATTTGTGTCTGGTCAAGTCATTTGCCCCTGTAAAACCTGCCTAAGCGCCTGCCTCACAATAATGGTACGGAATTCGTAAACAATGATCGTTTTGAGCTAAGTAATTCGGCGCGGCAAGCCGATGGATTAGTCGCGCAACGTGCCGGTCGCTTTGAGTCGCCGGCTCGAACGCCATTTTGAAGCGGCAGTTCGAAGCATCAAGACCAGCGAACCGATTGCTCAGGTAGACCTCAGGACCCTCCCTGAATCTCGAGTACCTACGCAGGAGACGATTTCCATGAACGCAAAGACCGTGGACCGCCCCCTTGCGACATCTCCAGCGAAGCATCCAATTGGATCGGGCGCGGACCGGCGGGATTTCTGCCGCGTCAAAATTGTGGCCCGTGTTCACGTCCGCGGCGGGGTGGGAACGCTCGATGCATTTGAAGACATGGCCAAGAGCATTGACGTCACGCGCAACGGTCTTCTCTGGTCGTCGTCGCGCGGCGGCTACTGGGTTGGACAGATCCTCGACGTGATGTTTCCGTACTGGACGTCACCTGGCGCCATCAACCTGGCGCGGAAGGCCAGGGTCGTCCGGAATATGCTGCAGCCCGATTTCCGCTACGCCGTCGCCGTGCATTTCGACGGACGTGAAGATGCCAGTGGGTCTCGAGTGTCGACGCCGTACCCCGATCAGGTGAACGTTCTCGTGGTTGAATCCAATCCAGTCATCGCGCGAGGGACTCGCGATCTGCTCGAGCAGGATGGATATCGGGTCGTCGTTGTTTCAACGGCAGAGCAAGCGCTCGATATACTTCAGGGCGATACTCCGGATGTTTTGCTGGCGGAGGCCGAAGGCCGAGGTATTTCGGGCACGGAACTCTGCGCTATCGTAAAAAAGACTCTGCGCCTCAAGCACATTCCCGTCATTTTGCTCACTAGCTCTGCGCTGCCTTCCGATTATTCCGCAGGCTACAGAGCGGGCGCGATCGTGTGCGTCCCGACGCCGTGCT
>PKUY01000300.1:4078-4644 GCA_003131705.1 Acidobacteriota bacterium
GCGCGGCGGCTGTTGAATTTACGCCGGAGCGGGTTTCTCACCCGGGTTCAGATTGGGTATCGACCGCGGTTCGGGGCGCAGCGTGAGCTGCGGCTCTCTGGTCGCTACTGGCGCTGCCGGGGGCGGCGGAGGCAGCTTCGCGGGCAGAGGCTTGCCATCCATTAAAAGCTTCAATTCGGTCGCGTCCAGAACTTCGCGATCGAGCAGAGCCCTTGCCACGCGTTCGAGGGCATCGCGATACGTCTCGAGGATATTACGCGCACGGGTGTAGCCCATGTGAACGATGCCGCGTACCTCGCCGTCAATCTTGATCGCGGTATCCTCGGAATAATCGCGGTGCTGGGCGATTTCGCNNTCATGCCCCATTCGCAAACCATCTGGCGGGCAATTTCCGTGGCGCGCTCGATGTCGTTTCCAGCGCCGGTGGTGATGTGGTTGAGGAAAATTTCCTCGGCGGCGCGCCCACCCATCAGGACGGCGAGTTGCGATTCGAGAAACTCCTTCGTGTAAGTGTGCTTGTCGTCGATAGGCAGCTGCATCGTGACGCCCAGCGCCATGCCGCGCGG
>PKUY01000131.1 GCA_003131705.1 Acidobacteriota bacterium
ATCTCGCGGGGGCTGCCATTGACATCCAGCACCACAGCTCGCGGCTTGAACTCTACCGGTACCGAATTGAATACCACTTCGAGCTTGCCCTGGCGAATGCAATCGGCAATGCTCCCCGAATTGCGCTCTTTGATGCGGGTGAAGCTTTCCTTGCGATATGAGAGGGTGACCTTGTTTCCGACCTGGTGGGCAAGCCCCATGGAGGCCTCGATGGCGCTGTCCCCCCCACCATCAATGAGGATTTGCTTGTTGATATAGTGATCGGCCTCGATCAGGCGGTACATCACCTTGGGCAGTTCCTCCCCCTTGACCCCGAGCTTCCGGGGGGCGCCTGTGCGCCCGAGGGCAAGTACGACCGCGCGCGCACGATATTGGGATCGCGCGGTTGTCACCGCGAAGACGCCGTCGTCTCCCTTTCGAATGTCCTCGACTTTCTCGCCTTTGCGGAAATTGAAATCGACGCGCTCGAGCACCTTATTCCAGAAAGCGATGAGATCCTCTTTCGAGAGCTCAGTCTTCTTGAACTTTCCATACATGGGAAACTCGACGGGACTGGTCATGACGAGTTTCTGGCGCGGATACTTCGCCACCGTCCCGCCTAGTTCGCCCTCATCGAGCGTGATGTGATTTAGCTTCCTCTCGATCGCGCGGAGCGAGGCGCTGATTCCGGCTGGGCCGGCCCCGACAATCAGCACGTCGTAAATGTCGGAAACCGCTCCGCCGGCGTGTGTGGGAGAGATACGGCTCGCGATCGTGTCGACGCAATTGCGCCCTTGCATGATTGCATTCTTGATCAGCGCCAGTCCGCCGAGTTCACCAGCGACGAAGAGATTCTGGATGCTGGTCTCGTATCCGGATGTGAGGCGCGGCATGTCCGCGCCCATACTCGGGCTGGCCATGACCATGGTGATGGCGCCGACTGGGCAAACTTCGGCGCAGAGACTGTGGCCGATGCACTTGTATCCGTTCACGATAGCAGCTTTGCCTCCGACCATCGCGAGAACGTCACCCTCCGGGCAGACCGCCGTGCAGGCTGCGCAGCCGATGCAATGCGCGGCGTCGATGTGCGGATGCTGGGCGTGCGGCCCATCGGAGCGCAGTTTCCCTTTTTCAGTTGCCTCGCGCGCCTCGATTTGCTGTTTCCTCATGTCCTTGAGATAGCGGCTCATGAAGAACAGCAGCACGGCGGCAGCAATGACGAAAGCGACCAGATTATTCATGGCGGAGATATTGTCCTATAGATAGCCAAGCAGCATGGCCGTGACGATGTGCAATAGCGCCAAAACGACAAACGCATAGCTGAAAGGGCGATGAACCACGTGCCAAAGCTGAAACACTTGCTGCGTGCGCGACAAGAACACCATCCGTTTTGACAGCGCAGCCTGCCGCCGGACAGCGCGCACGACTTGTTCGAGGTCAGCGTTGCCACTGGGCAGCAGACCTCCCAGACTCAGCACGACCGCTCCAAATCCAAGCACGCGGCGGCGCAGCGACGCGACGCGGAATGGGCGAGCTACGTCCAGCATGAACATCCAGAGCAACGCCCCCATGGCGGATTTGTGCTTCACCATCTCAACATCAGGAACGTGAAAAGCGGCTACGAGTTCGCCAGGGGCGAAAATCTTCTGCTGCGCCATCTGGTGAGTGAGGGTCAACTGCTCGTCCTGCAACTCCTGCCAACTGTATTCGGCCGCATTCAGGTGCCGAGGAATCTGGGCGTAGAGATAACGGCCCACGATACCGCTCAACGCGACGGCCAACATGATCCAGAATGCCATTCCGGCGATTCCACGGAACTTGAACGCCGCGTGAAAGGCGATGATGATCGGAGCCGTGACTCCAAGCACGATGTGAAAATCGAGCCAGTGTTTCGTCTTGCCGATGCTGGCGAGCCAGCCCCAGCGCTTGCGGAAGTAGTAGAGATAGATCAGGAGGAACATGCCGACGCCCAGCATGCCTAGCTTGATGCCGATGGCTCCGCTGGGACGCAACAGCGCGTGCTTCGGCGAGAGCGGACGGTCAACGGCGCCGAGGCTGTAATAATCGAAACCGTAGGCGCCGATCGCGACCACCAGCGCGACGGCGAGAGCCCAGGCGCCCGCGAGCCGCACGCGGTGCGCTTGTTCGGGATCCGCTGCAGCCGGGGAAAGGCTGTGAATGGTAGCTTTTGTTGTCATTGCGTGGCTCCTGGCATGTTCATGGCGACCCGGTACTTTCGGTAGTCAGTGAAGTGGTGGACGTTTCGCCAGTGCTGGCGGGGAGTCTCGAGATCGATTGTGGCGGAAACAGGAAGCACGCGCGGCGTTGTTTCAGCTTGTAACAAAATGGGCTGAAATTCCACGGCCGCTCGGATCATCTTCACACCCATGTCGCTGACTGCAGGAGCGATCGTCGCTTCGATACGGTAGATCTCACCCGTGGCGGCATCCACCCATGCGGTTCCGCGCACCTCTAACGGCCGATCGGGACCGAACATCTGGTACAAAACGGGCGTTGGCGTGCCCGCAAGGTGTTCGAACTGGACACGCGCCAGCACTCTGCCTTGCAATACATCGTCTCCGGCGTGGCTGAAGCGAAAGCTCGATTCGTAGTACGGATGAAAAATCATAGCCAGCGTGCAGAAACCGTACGTATTAAGCAGCGGCCGCGACTCCACATGACGCCACTTCTCGAGCGTCCGCTGTTCATCAACGCGCAGCTTTCCTTCCTCGAAGCGCATCCGAACTATCGAATCGAAAACCCTCTCTTGTTGGTACGCAACTTTCTCATTGTTGTTGTTTTTCAGCTTTGCCTGGACAACATCTTCCTCGTAGCGCAGGTAAGAAAAATCCTCCGCGAATTGTTGGACGAACGCATGCGTCTTCGGCAAGATCCCGTCGAGGCCATTCGTGCCCTGCCGCGCGGGAATCTGCGCCGCAGCGGGCAGAAGCGCAAGGGCAAAGAGAAAAGCCGCCCGGGCGGCTGCGCGACATGTGCAAAACGGAAATCTGGCGATCATCTTGTCTCTGTTCCTCAAAATCGCTTGCCGACCATGAACCGGAACTGGTCGTAATTCATGGTGCCGCCGCGCTGCCACGTGTAACCAGCTTCAAAGAACATGAGTTTGCCGACTGTCCAGTCGAGGTCGGTTTCAATAAAGTGCGTCTGCGAAGTTTTCGTAAGCGTTGAATTGAAATTCTGGAAGCCGGCCTGGAATTGCCATTGCAGCCGTTCCGCCAGCGGGCGTGAAAGCAAGATCGCTTTGTAATCCCCGCTGCCGAAAGAACTGTTGAATTTCGAGTACCTCACATCGGCGCGAATACCCGTACGCCAGATTTCACCTAGTCCAATGCCGTACAGCTGATTCCACGAGCCTTTGGTGTCCGCAGTCGCCGAGCTTTTTCCGAGTTCGGTGTAGAGGCTGATGGCCTTGGGAAAATTTACGCGGACGCCGCCGCTCAGGCCTTGAAACAGGTAGCGGTCGAGAAGTCCCGTGCCGATCAGCGCCGGATCGAACGACGGGAAATCGCGGTAATACGTGTCGTTCAAGTCCAACTCGATGTGGCTGCTGGGCTGGTAGCGAAGCGTCAGATAACTGCGATTCAACCCGCCGGTGCCGGTGGTCGTAGTGGATGTGGGCGTGCCCGTCGTGCCACCCGGCGTGACGACGACACTGTGCGGCGCATCAATTTCCATCGCATCGTACAGCGACCAATTGTGCTTGAACGAGATGGAAGTCTCCAGAAATCCAAATTGACGGGTGGCGTGCCACTGGATCGCACCGATGGCGACTCCGAAGGTCGCCGAGTAACGCCAATCTTCGAACGATCCACCCTGGACGTTCACGAAAGCGCCGCCGAGCTTTCCGTTTGGATTGTAGTCGTACGAAGTCGGGTCAGGCGTGGTGCCGCCGAAGACGCCGACAGTCGTTCGGTCGCTGACCTTACGCCCGATGTAGCCGCCGTCGATCGTGTCAAGGCTGGTAGCCCAAGGCAAATAGAGGCGCCCGCCGCCCGCAACCAACGGCGAGTCTGGATTGTCGTACTGCGCGCTCAGTGTATAGGTGCGGTTGACGAGGTCGCTCACGGTGACAGGAGCCGCGCTACCGGACAGGGTCGTGAAGCGTCCCCGCCAGTAGCCATTAAAATTCCAATAGGTTCCGCCGATGCGCGACATCTCGAATCGAGCTACGATCCCAACTTCCGAACTCGTGGTTGAGGGGTTGTTGCGGCTTAGGACGGAGCTGTATTCGACTCCGATTCGACCTCGCATGCGGTCGATTTCGGGCGATGGCGGCTTCGGCACCGAGGCGCGCGCTTCCTCGACAACAGGATCGCTGCCCGAGAACGTAATGACCTGCGGATACTCGCGACCGCCCACGAGACGCTGCTCCTGCTTCTCCTGGTCGTTTTGCTCTACGATCTCCGGCGCGACTCGCGCAAAATCCCCGACCTGCACGGCCTCGGTAGAGGATTTGATTTCACAAACCGCAGACGACGCGGCAACGGAGACTACCTCGAGCGACGCGATGGCCCTCGACGACGACGGCGGTGCCGGCTTCGAATCGTCTTGAATTTGCGGTGCAATATCCCGCTGCACAATCAATTGTTGCCCTTCTTTCAAGCCAGCGGCGCGCCCGCCATCGAGGTACACCACCCCCTCGGCGACGTACTTGACCCGAAACGCAGCCTTCTGGGGCGCATCCTGCGCAACCGCCACTGCCGGCAGCAACGCAGCTAGCACAGATGCTGCGCATATTATGAGATCCCAAATTTTCATCCGACGCCGCAGTTTTTGTGACACTGGTAGCAGTTCACGCTGTTGTAGACATAGCCCGAGACACCCGAATGTCTCGGATTCGTCTGCGCCGCCGTATGGCAATTCGTGCACTGAAAGACCGAATAGTCGTTCGAATTCGTGTGGCAGGTCGAACAGACGCCGTTGGCGTTTCCGTGGTTCATTGAGAACCATGTGTGATTGAAGGTCGCCCCGGTCCAAGCCGTGGTCGTGTGGCACGTCGCGCATGTGGTCGGGAATCCTGCCGCCGCGTGGTTCGGATTTGTTGTGCCGGCATAGTCGGCTTTGTGGCACGAGTAGCAATCGGTCGGCGTGCCTGCGAAAACGCCTCCGATGTGGCAACTGGCGCACGGCACGCTCACGTGCGCACCCGTCAACGGGAAGGGCGTGTTGTTGTGATTGAAGGTGGCGTTCAACCACGAGGCCGTCGTATGGCACATGGTGCAATCGGTCGGATAGGCGGCCGAGACGTGATTTGGCACGCCTCCGCCGATGGTCGCGGTGTTGTTGTAGTCTTTCGTGTGGCAACCGTAACAGTTCGTCGGAAGCGTTCCGGCATAGTTATCGGTGTGACAGGTGGCGCAGGCGATGCTCACGTGCGCGCCTGTCAGAGGGAATGAAGTGGTGTTGTGATTGAACGTTGCGTTCAGCCACGTTTGGGTCGTATGGCAAAGCGTGCAGTCCTGCGGGAAATTGGCGGTCACGTGGTTGGGCACCCCCGAGATTGTCGCGGTGCCGGTGTAGTCCTTCGTGTGGCAACCGTAACAGTTCGTCGGCAGCGTTCCCGCATAGTTATCCGTGTGGCAGGTCGCGCAGGTCACGCTCACATGGGCGCCTGTCAGAGGGAACGAAGTGGCACTATGGTTGAACGTCGCGTTGAGCCAAGTTTGGGTCGTATGGCACTGGGTGCAATCCTGCGAAAACCCGGCATTTGCATGATTCGGAATTCCCGGCATGGTCGCCGTTCCGGAATAGTCCTTCGCGTGGCAACCGTAACAGTTCGTCGGCAGCGTTCCGGCATAGTTATCGG
>PKUY01000355.1 GCA_003131705.1 Acidobacteriota bacterium
ATCTCGCCGAAAAGCCCGGATGAAGCACTCAGCCTGGCCAAATTTTATTTGTCGCTGTCTTCTTACGACCTCGAAGACTCTTCTAAATTCATCGTCACCAACCTTACCGAACTGCCGAAAACGCTGATACCCGACCCACAACTCGAAGACATGCGCAATGTTTTCCGGCCGCCGCCGGTCACGACCTGCAAGCTTTTAGCGTGTCGGACGGCTCCTCAGCATTTCGAACTCACTCTTACTACCGATTCCCAGCCAAAGGCCGACAAGCGCGTGGAGGATTTCTTGTAGGACGCCGTCGCTGTCCTCGAGAACGGCCCCTGGCTCGATTCGTCCGGAAAGGCAGCAGGCAGGCGCGCTTTGATAATACTCACCGCTCCGAACGATAAGTCCCTGTCATCCGCCTGGGTGTTCGAAGACGACGATTCAAGCGTTATTGAGTTCTCATGCCCCTGCCTCCGTAATCTCAAGGCCGCAGTTCACTAAACGCGAGCCGCGCCATACCGCGCCCTCAACGGAAGGGCAGGCCTTTTCATCCCCGCTGATAACAACAGGCGCGCGAAGCGCTTTCTTGTGCACAGCTCTTATTGCTGCAAGTATTCGAGTGACCTGTACGCCATTTCCCCGGTATCCTGTTTTCGATGGAACTCACTGCTCAGCAGATCGGCCTTCTCGAACGCCTGCGCTCGCACAGATTTGAAATCGTGGCCTACCCGATGTACGAGAACTACATCGGCGTCCGAAAAGGGAACTGCGGTGCGCTCCTTGCTGCCGCCGGCCCGGACCGCTTCACGCTCTACGGCGAACCCTCGTATCTCGTCGCAGGGCAGTTGAGCGCGCGCATGATCCAATCGGACGGCCACTGGTTCGTTCGCAAGAACGACAAGATCAAAGTAAGCCCCGAACGCGTCGCCGAGCTTGAAGCCTTCGCCGCCGAATTGGTAAACGCGCTCCTCCCCGTCGCCTGAAGCGAGGAGGCCGTGCCAGCGTGCTTGACACGCGCTGATGGCAAAATCTACAGCACCGCAACTTCTACTACAGCGAGGTACTGACAATGCCCAATTGCGTGTGTACTTGGAGTCCGAACCCCGCTCCGGCCGATTTCGGTCCAAACGACATTAAGTATAATCACACAACCGAAATCCTAACCGTAAAGATCACGGTAAATGGCACGGCTCAAACCACGATCGGACAGGGTCACCACGACGTTAAAGGACGAGCGAAGCTTTCTGCATACGAATGGGATGGCACCCGGTGGCACAGACTCCACAAGGGGAACTTCATCCCTTTTGCGACTGTTCAAATTAACTGTGGTGGTGACAAGGCTGCCAATTCCCCGTATGAGGCCAGCATCGAGGACAAATTTGACGTCGATGCCGCCCACATTGCCGGGCGCCAGCGCTTGATACTTTTGCAAGTTTACTTCGAGGCACCGGTGATTGTGGAGCTGCCGGGACTTACAACATGATGCGCCGCATTGGACTGCAGCTTCCGGCCGCAACCCCGCCTACGCTCGTGCCGCAAACGGCCAAGGGAGCGTGGGGACCAGCTCAAAATACCGATGGCGGCTGGGTGTTGACCACGCCTAACCCGAACGACCCTTAANNCCGCAGCAAGCATTCTTCGCTTCGCAAACACTCGGGATTTTGGTCCCGTGCCGAAGTTCAATCGCCCGCAAGAGAGGTGCCGCATGTCCGTCGAAGAAGACATCGCCCTGATGAGGCGCTGGTTCAAGGAAGCTTGGAACGAGGGACGCGTCCAAACCATCTACGACCTGCTCGACGAAAATATCATCGGCATTGGCCAGGATCAGCCCGGCGTCGTAATCCACGGCCCTGCTGCCTTCGTCGCGCTCTTCAACCGCCTTCGCGGCGCGTTTCCGGACATCGAAATCACCGTCGAGGACGCGTTCGGCGCAGGCGAAAACGTCACCGTCTCCTGGTCCGGCGTAATGACCCACACCGGCGACCATCTCGGCATCCCCGCCACCAAGAAGAACGTCCGCATCGCCGGCATCACCATCGCGCGCATCGCGAACGGCAAGATCCTCTCGAAGGCTGGGACAACTGGGACCAGCTAGCCCTGATGCAGCAGCTCTCAGCCCCCGCCCCAACCGCGAACAACGCCCGCACCATCTAGCAGCGCCTGGCTGCTCTGAGCAAGATTGCGAAACTACCTATCGCCATTTCTGGTTATCCGTGGGGCATAGCGTGATAATAGTAACTCGGTGCAGAAGCACACAGGGCCGAACCGGAATCTGATACTCGCCTTCGAACCGAGCGTCTCGAGAATGGCCCGCCGCCTGAACACGCACTATGTTGGGCGCCCAATGACCGGGTTTTGTCGAAGCTCTATAATTTCCTATCGATTTTGGGAACGGGGGCAACCGAGTGCCACAAGCACCGCCACTGACGCAGCAAGACATTTCTGCCCGTCTGGAGGAACGCCTCGGGCGAGTGCACGCGCGGCAGCGGCTCGGAATCGAGAGCGATCATGAGGCGCAGATATTTGGCCAGGGCATCAACTTTTTTCATCCGGAGAACTGGTATTCCGTCCATGCTGGTATTCGAACCTTCCTCAAGCTGACAGGGCTGTATTGGCGCGGGCAGAAGAACACGGAACAGATCGCGATACGGCACAACTACATCGAGCGGGAGGATGTTCCCCCGAAGTTTGATGGATTCACAATCCTTCAACTCAGTGACCTGCACGCAGATATGAATCCAGGCCCGATGCCACGCTTGGTTGAACTTGTCGAAGAGGTCAAGTACGACGTCTGTGTCCTCACGGGCGACTACCGAGGGAACACGTTCGGCCCCTTTGAAGCAGCCCTTGAAAGCATGGTCCTCGTGCGTTCCCGCCTCAAGGAGCCGGTTTATGGCGTGCTAGGCAATCACGACACGATCCGCATGGTCCCGGGTCTGGAAGAGATGGGAATACGAATGTTGCTCAACGAGTCCGAGACGATCACCTTTGGCGGTCAGCGTCTTCATCTCGCCGGCATCGATGACGCCCACTACTATCGGGCCGACAACATCCAAAACGCGGCGTCCAAAATCCCGCACGACGAGTTTTCTATCTTGCTTTCGCATACGCCGGAAATTTACCGTCAAGCGGCGCACGCTGATTTCAAACTGCTCCTAAGCGGTCATACTCACGGAGGTCAGGTTTGCCTGCCCGGTTCAGTTCCGATCACACTGGATTCGGTTCTGCCTCGGCATATGGGGAACGGACCGTGGAACTACCACAATATGGCCGGCTACACATCGGTGGGCGTTGGGTCCTCGATCGTTCCGGTCCGCTTCAATTGTCCTCCGGAGATTACGCTGCATCGTTTGCAGCGCCCCTCGTCATTTCCACGGAGCTAGTAAGGGCGATCGCGAAGCCCGAAGTGGTGGAGCAGGCGCGAAAGAAGCAGCTCGCCAACAAAGAAGATGGCAACCCCCGCAACGATATCCAGGGCCGTCAACTTGAGCGTGCTCCGGCAGGCGAGAAGCGGAAACAGAGACTCCGGCACTTGATCGAGGCCGGTCGCCTTGCCGCCCGCGGGGAGATTGATGCGGCGCTTCAGGAAGCTGGAAAACAGATCTCCAGCCATAGCCACGATTGCCACTAGCATTCCAATTTTCCAATTCAGACCGACAACGGGACCAAGTGCTGATGTCACCAGGATAGAGAGGAAAATGCCCCGAACCGTTTTCGATGAGCCCAGTGCCGGGCGACCATCAATAAATTTGGCGCCTCCATCAATTCGGATCGCAAAACGGTCACCTAGGATGTCCTTTGCGATGACGGGCGTCCCATTTGCTGCTGCAAGGAGGGCCAAGAGCTGCAGGATGAGCAGGGGCTGCATACATGCACTCTATACGAACATCTATCTGATCGTCATGGCCATGATCTAACGGGCCCTCCCGCCTATGGCTGCCGATTTGAGCCGCCCGGCCCACGTTATCGTCTCCTCAGGCTCGAATGCCCCCGCCCCGGTCATGCACCCACCAGGGTCATGTGTCCGCGTTGGCTTCGGGGGACGTCATTGAGTTCCTGCCTTCGAGCCCTTCAAGCGACGAACAGCCCCGGTTACTCGACAATGGTCGCCGAGTAAAAAATGATCCAAGTCATTGAAAACAAGAACGGAGTGAATTTCTACTCGACAATCAAACGAGCGGGTACGCGAAAGGGCGCTTGATCCCCTGCATAGCGAAAATGCGCCCATCCGCGCCAACAATCTCTTGAATCTCTCGACCGTCTTCGCTAGGTTGGCTTTATGACGATACCGACGATGACGATGAGGTTGGTTCGACGATGAACGCACCCTATGACGTGATCTGCATCGGGGCAGGACCCACCGGCCTCGCCTGTGCCATCGAGGCCAGGCGCGCCGGCATGCGCTCGCTCGTAATCGATAAAGGCTGCCTCTGCAACTCTCTCTTTCACTATCCGACGAACATGACGTTTTTCACCACACCCGAGCGCATGGAAATCGGCGCCCTTCCCATGTCCACCACCGCCAAGCCCACGCGCCCCGAGGCCCTCACCTATTACCGTCGCGCCGTCGAGCACTACGGAATTGAGACGCGCCTCTACGAACGCGTTCAGCAAATCCAAGGCAAGGAAGGCGCGTTCGTCGTCGAGACGGAAACCGGGTCCGACGCTCGCAACCAATATCGCGGCGGCAAAATCATCATCGCAACCGGATACNNCCCGGCGAGGATCTCCCGCACGTCTCCCACTATTTCGCGGAAGCTCATCCCTACTGGAACCAGGACGTCATTGTGATCGGCGCCAAAAACTCAGCCGCCGAAGCAGCGCTTGAGCTTTTCCGCGCAGGCGCGCGTGTCACTCTCGTCCATCGCGGCACAGAAGTCGGGAAGAACCTGAAATACTGGGTGAAACCCGACATTGAAAACAGAATTAAGGCAGGGGAAGTTCGCGCCATGTTTTCGACTCAGGTCACGCGCATCGAGCCTGGCGCAGTCTGGGTGAAGAATGCGGACGGCGAGCAAGCCCTTCCCGCGGCGCAAGTTTTTGCGCTCACCGGCTACCACCCCGATTTCTCATTCCTTGAGCGGCAGGGAATAAAGCTTGAACCGGAAACCTGCCGTCCCCAGGTCAATCCCGACACGCTGGAGACGAACGTCCCCGGCATCTATGTCNNNNTCTTCATCGAAAACGGCCGCTTTCATGGCAGGCAGATCATTTCTGCGATGACTGGCAAGGGACGACTCGCCGAGGCGCCTCCGGTGGCGCCGCCAGGCGAATGATGGGCCGCGTGACCGCGGTTCGTCAGGGCACGACTTTAGTCGTGCCGCACTCGTCGGGGTCCTGGACCGCCTTTAGCCGCTGAGGGTCCAGCCACAAAATGCCAGCGGCGCGTAATTGAAAACTTTGCTAAAGTGAGTGTCCCATGGCATCGATCGTACGGGAAGTCGGCGAAACATTTCTGACCCTCTATAAGGGCTTCAGCGTCACTTTCCGAACCATGTTTCGCAAGACCACGACGGAAAGCTTCCCGGAGACCCCGCCCTCGGTTCAGCCGCGCTATCGCGGAATTCACGTTCTCCAGCGCGACGAAAACGGACTCGAAAAGTGCGTGGGCTGTTTCTTGTGCTCTGCGGCGTGCCCTGCGAATTGTATCTACATCGAAGCCGCCGAGAACACGGAATCGCAGCGAATTTCCGCCGGCGAGCGCTACGCCGCCGTCTATAACATCGATTATTCTCGCTGTATCTTTTGCGGCTACTGCGTCGAGGCTTGTCCCACCGACGCCATTACTCACGGACACAGCATCGAGCTCGCTCCCTACGATATCAACGCACTCATCTATCGCAAGGAACAGCTCCTCGAGCCCTGGCCCCCGCGCACTTCCTGATCCCCCCGGGGTTTTTCAACTCCCCGACCGATCCGATTTCTCCGGAATAAATCCGCCGTCAGCAGCGTGACCGCCTTCTGTGCAGTCAGTCGAATCTCTGCGGCCACCCGATTCCACCGGACTCAACCGAATCAAAGGTCGTTTCTCTGTACGTTTCGAGGTTGCCCAGCGAACGCCCCGCGCGCGAATCCCTCGTGAGTCGGTCTTCGTTCGGTTGCCTGTAGCTGGGGTTGTTATTGCTGACTTAGCACATGGCCTCTCGCGACGATGGAACTTTCGATTACTGGTATCAGGAAGTGAAGCGTGCCGTCGGAGCGAAATTGTCGCGCACGAACCTGTTTCCGCCGTCGAGGTATTTTCAGGCGCGCACAGCGTCGGCGGTGGAATCTGTCACGCGCACGCGAACAGGATCGGCGTCAAGAAGAGCGGCCCTTGCGCGAGTTGACGAAAAGATCGCGAATCAGAGGAATACCCATCGTCAGCGGAATCATTAGAAGATTTTTCAACATGGACGAGCGCTGTTCGATCCGCTCGTGAACCAGGTCGGCTTCCGCCTTTTTCGCGGCGACCACTGCGCCGATGTATTTCAGGAAATCGACGCCGCACTTTTCGCACTTACCCCCTTGCCGCTGTTCGTGTTTGCATGAAGGGCACTCAAAACGCAGGGTTGCATGGCAGCGCCGGCAGAATCGCGCGGTATCGCCTGCCTCCGAGCCGCACTTGGGGCAGTTCATAAGCTCTATTCTACCGGCGATCTCGGTCGATTTCGCCGCCGCGCGAGCGGGGTGCGCTCACTGGGTTACCTGGTCTGGCGGTCAGGTGATGATCCGAAGAGAATGGGCGCAACCGGCGAGATCTCGACGCGCTCCGCCGCGTGCCCGTTGTGCTAAGACGGCGGCCCGCCTTAGTTTTGTTCAGGATGAAAGGCTGCCGCCGCAAAACCGCGCGCCCTTCGGCGGCTAAAAGATCGAGCGCAGCCGGCGTCGGACCGAATTGCTGATTGCGGCATTTTTCGGTCCCTTTGAGCACGTTCGACGCTTGAGGTCGGCCGGCCGCGGCGGCGCAGTCTGCTCTTTGGCTTGCTGCGTGGGTGCCAACAATCGCACCACGTGCCCGAGACGCTCCTGCCGGTATGGTTTTGCCATGCAGACGACTGCGCCCAGCGAATGCGCGTTCGCGTAATCGCTTGGGTACGCGGAACTCGTCAGCAGCACCACGGGAATGGTTTGCAGACGCGGCGTTGTCTTCACGTGCGCGCAGAGTTCGTAGCCCGGCAAATCTTCACCTTCGATTTCGGCGATGAGCAGCGCGGGCGTGAACATCTTCAAAACGTCATGCGCCTCACCGGCCGTGCCGACCGCGATCACTTCGTAGCCTTCGTTGCCCAGGTAAGTTTTCAAGGACTCGCGGATCATGGACTCCGCGTCCACAACCAGGACGAGCGGCTTCTTGGTGTCTGTCTTCGTGTCGGCCTGGGGCGAGCTCGCACTTGGCGCCTGCGCTTCGATCAGCTTGCGGCCGCTCGAGTCGATCAGATCCTCGCCAACTCCGACGCCCAGCGCGACGGCCACTGAGCGGCGGCCGTCCGCCATTTCGCTAACGCGCGCCACGCGGCCCAACTGCTCGGCCTGCGCGGAACCGCCCACATTGGTGTAGGGAAACGTGACTGCAACTTCCATGCCCTGCACGAATGTGCACTGCGAGCTGACGAAAAGCACTCCGCTGCGGGAGACGTCCAGCGTGGTCGAGATTTCGTCGGGATCGCCGTCGGTCACATCGAGGCTGCGAACGCGCACGGGAGCCGAGATCATCGCTCGGCGACGGCTGCGGCGTTCACCGCGGGAAGGGTTTGATGTGGAGCTGCACGCTGCATATGGAACCGCTTTTGGGGAGGCATTCTCGCGGACTGGCTCCGATCCTTGCGGCGTATTGCCGCCCTGATTCTCTTCGTGCGCCGAATATTCGAACGTGTCACTCATTCTCGTTGGCCCTCATTTTCGGAGATAGCTATCCGAGGACTGAGGATAGCGGACAAGCCGTGCGCGCGCAGTAGGGGAAAAGTCACATTCGAGCAGTACTGCTGTTGCCCCCTCCGACGGTACTTCCGTACTATGCGGGGACTAGCCGAATCGAAAGGCATTCGCATATCATCCCATCTGATTCACCGAGCACGTGTTTTCGGTTGCTGGAAACGACGGGCTGATGTGCCACAATTGTTGCGCTGGTAGGCTGATGCAGCGCTGATCTGAACGCTCGACTGCGCGCTGATCTGGCCAGGTGATCTGGATAGGGAACTGATGCCTGCCGAGAAGTCGTACCGTTTGTCGGTGCTGGATGTTTCGCCTGTGCCGTCCGGCTCGTCGAGCTCGGACGCGCTGCGCAATACCCTCGACTTGGCCCAGCTCGCCGACAGGCTCGGCTACACGCGATACTGGCTGGCCGAGCATCACAACACGCCGCTCATTGCCAGCTCGGCGCCCGAGATCATGATCGGGCACGTCGCCTCGATCACGAAACGCATACGCGTAGGCTCGGGCGGCATTATGCTGCCTAATCACACGCCTCTCAAAGTCGCGGAGACATTTCGCGTGCTCGAAGCGCTTTATCCTGGCCGCGTGGACCTCGGCTTGGGACGCGCTCCGGGCACCGATTCACTGACCGCTCTGGCGCTGCGGCGCTCGCGCGAGGCTGTCAGCGGCGATGATTTTCCGGCGCGCCTCGACGAACTTCTCGCGTTTCTCGGCGCAGGCTTCCCGGATAATCATCCGCTTCAGAGAATCCGCGCCATGCCTGACGATGTCCCCATGCCCGATATTTGGCTGCTGGGATCAAGCGATTTTTCGGCCATCCTTTCCGCGCAGCTCGGGCTTCGTTTTGCGTTTGCGCACCATATCCAGCCGGCGCCCGCGATTGCGGCTTTGCGTCTATATCGCGAATATTTCCAGCCGTCTGAATATCTCGACAAGCCGGAAGCTCTCATTGGCGTGTCGGTGGTCTGCGCGGAAACGGACGAGCGCGCCGCGTATCTCGCCCGTCCGCTCGAGCTGACCCTGCTGCGTTTCCGCACCGGAAAAATGGGAAAATTCCCGAGCGTCCAGGAAGCGATCGACTATCCGTACTCCCCCGAAGAGCGCGCCATCATCGAAATGAATCGCGAACGATCCTTCGTCGGCTCGCCCGCCACCGTGCACCGGCAGCTCACGCGCCTCGCCGATCAGGCCGGCGTGGACGAAATCATGATCACCACCATGACGCACGATCACGCCGATCGCCGTCGCTCCTACGAAATGCTGGCGGAAGCCTTCGCCCTCGCCGCCGCTCGCGACACCAGCCGCCCCGCCGAAGTATTGCCTTCGTAGCGGGCCATGACATCCTTGTACGGGCACTTTAGGGGCGTCTTTTGCCGCGTGCAAATCCGAGGAAAGCGCCGGCCCTGAGGGCCGCCGCTAGGAAACCACCGTCCTCGCCGCCGTTGAGCCGGCCCCACTACGGCCTGTCAACGCAAAGTAGAAATGTCCGGTTTTCTGCCATATTGAAATGTCCGCCATGGGTGGTTGGGGGGAGCCTTCTTTTGTGGTTTAGATACTCTGTGCGCGGGCAGGCCTGGAGGCCGTAGGCCGGAAGGACTTGCCGCGCGCGGCTCGGGTTCCGGACAGTGTCGATCGCTCCATCTCCGCGCTCGCCAATGCGGATCAGCATCCGCCGCACCTGGCGGTCGCTTAGTTTCAGCCGTCGCGCCGCTTCGACTTGCGTCAAATGCTCTTGCTTGACCTCATGCAACACTTTCAACCGATCCCGCTCTCGTTGGCTCAACGCTATGCGCTCCGTTTCCATCGGCCCCTCCGCCACCTATGAAACCGGACATTCTCACTTTGCAGCGACACGGCCCCACTACGGCCTTGCGCCGCAGGCCGGATTCGTGATAATATTCTTTTGCGTTTGTTGCTCTTGTGTCCTTTTTGACGCGCTCAACAATGCTGCCGGGCAACTGCCCGTCGGCTTTTTTTTTGTGACGGCAGGACGAACCAAAGCGCAAACAGCTTTCTAGGCGGCTATCAGCCGTCCTATGAATAAATTAGGAGCACCACCGTGGCTACAGAACAAGGTACAGTGAAGTGGTTTAACGCATCAAAGGGATACGGGTTCATTCAGCGCCAGTCCGGCGAAGATGTTTTCGTGCATTTCTCGGCCATCCAGGGCGAGGGATACAAGAGCCTCAACGAAGGACAAGCCGTCGAATTCGAAGTCACGCAAGGCCCGAAGGGTTTGCAGGCCGAGCGCGTCACCGGCCTATAAACATCGCAGGTCTCTAAAACAATTACCCACGCGGCACCGCCGTTTTGTCCATCCTAGGGAGGGCACTGTGCAAATCTTGTCTGAAGGTCAAACCGTTCGCCACGGTCAATATGGCCTTGGTACGGTCACAGATTCGAACACGGAGCGAACGACCATTGAGTTCGACGACCATGGCGTGAAGAAATTTGTCACGTCCATTTGGAGTGCCGAACTGGTCGGAGAGCCCCCTGCGGACCGGCCGGTGCGCCGCCGCGGTCGCCGCAAGACCGTAAAAAAGTAATTGGACGCCGCGAGATGACGACCCGATCACACGGGTCGTCATTTCCGGTGTACGAAGTCCGCTAGTCCCGTCGAATTCCGCACGCAAATTTCCCGCGAAGAACTGCTGGAGCAGCCGTCAGGCCCTCGAACTGAAATTCAAATGGATACGCATGCCGCCTTCTGGCTCGACGTAGCGTGCGACAAACTCGAAAGGCTTACATTCGGCGACAGCTCCCTTGACCACCTCGCGGGCGCGCTGCCGGTCTGTCGGGTGGGGCCTCGCCCAATACATGTCCTCATTCCATTCAGAATCCGGATCAAGCCTGTAGATTTGGCGCAACTGCTCCGAGAGCGTTGGCTTTCGCGTTGTGAGGTCGAAGTCATAGCTTCCACAATTCGCGAGCCGCTCGGCCTGCGCCAGCAGCGCTTCGCTTTCGCGCAGTTTCTCTTCCGCTGCTTTGCGCTCGGTGATGTCCCGGGAGATGCCGCGGACTAGCACCACGCGCCCCGTTTCGTCCTTTATGCCGGGAGGCGTTTAGATTTGTCTGGCGAGCGCTTTCTCGGAGGGACTCGAACGGGAATTCGAGTTTGGGTCCGCGGCAGTATTGTCCTTACGGCGTTTTTAGTCGATAGCTTCCGCTCTACGGGCCCTGTGAGGTCGAAAGTCATCTATCCGCTCGTACGTCACTATCGCGGTGCAATAACGGCGACTTTCTATTCTCATCATCGACTTCGTACATCCTGGAGCTGAGAACAGACCCCGTTATGGCAAATTTGAGCGGGAGTTTACTGTTATACAAACAGCCTGTCAAGGATTCTGCTGTACTTTTAGCTATTTCGGAAGTTTTGAATGCGCGAACAAGAAGAGCAGCAAGTGGGACAGGATTTAATGCACAGGGGGAACCGTGAGGCAACGGGCGCTATTTTCAGACGGAGAAATCCGGCTAGGGCGGAGCCCTAAAAATGCGTCACGATGCTTCGAAGGATTTAGATCCTGCTGCACCAAGGATGTCGCGATGCCCAGAGCTTCAACTGCTGTCGGCAGAACAGGGACGAAAAAGGTTGACCCAGAGGATGAGGAACAGTTCTGCGCTGCTACGAATGGGATGAGTGCCACGACGAAGATAGCGCAGGCGGTAGAGTCGCTCGATGGTCAAGGACAGGATGGTGAGGAGCCAGCCGATCAGCAGACTGTTGGCATGATGATGGCAGATATGCTCGAGGCCGTGACGACTCTTGGCTTCGTTGAAGCCCTGGTTTTCGATCTCCCAGCGGCTCTTGGCCATGCGGAACAGAGAACGAGGGCCAGCGGTGGAAGACGCAAAATTCGTTAGCCAGTAGGCTTCCACCACCGTGCCATCGGGCTTGTGCTGGCGATAGAAGAAGACGCGAACGGTTTCCCAGTGCAGCGCTTCCCAGGGATCGAAGTCCTCTGCGTCCCAGATCTCCACGCGATCGGGTCCCTGCTGAAAAACCGTGGCGGGAGGCCCGGAAGGAAAACGTTGCTGGGCGGCGGCGAGCAACTCCGGCAAGTTGTCTTTCAGCCGTGCCACCACCCGGAGACCGAGCTCGCCCGCCGTATGCAGGAACGGCGCGGTGGCGAATGCTCCATCGACGACCACATACTGCGCAAAGCGTTTTCCCACGCTCCCGATCACCCGCCGCAACAGCCGCTGCCCGGCGGCGTACTCGCTATCGCCGGGTCCGTAGGGTTCCCCATCGCAGGGCAGAGATAGGCCGGTTCCCACCACGCTGATCATCACGAAAGAATGTTGATAGCCCAAAATCTGTTTTTGGGCATTCCGCCGCGGGCGGCAGAGCGAACAGCCCTGATGGGTCCGCCATCCAGCGCCAGTGCCGTCGATAGCCAGACCGATCCAGCGGCAATCATCAAAGGCTTTGTTGCGCTTGGCACCGCGGAGGAGGGAGAGCAGAGCTTGCCGCGTCGGGCCGGGATCGAGCCGCTCGGTGAAATAGCCCAAGGCATCGTCGGAAAACGGAGCCGGGATGGAGAGCCTTCGTCGAGCCGCAGAGCGCACCAGCGCTTCGACCGCATGAAAACTCGATTGGCGGAGGATTTGGCCTACCAGCAAAGCCCAGAGCAGACCCTGTGGGGGAATCTGGGGTTGTGGCCGACCGTCTCCCGGATCCTGCAGATACCGCCGCAGTCGAAGACGCCGCGTCACATAGTGGAGCAGATGACGTGGCGTCGGACCGTTCATCTCTTCTTCTTGTTCTTGAGCTTCTTCTCTTGCTTCCGTGCCAAAACCAAGAGTTGCGCGTTCGCTGCCAGCACTTCGCGGACGGCGTCTTGAAACTCCCGCCCCTCCTGGACCCGACGCCGCACTTCCTCGACCCATTCCTTGGGGATGTGCTGAACCCGCTTTTTCCCCTGGACCATAAAAGTGAGCGACCAGACCGGATGGCCGCGGTCATCGGCGCAATGACAGGTGGGCTTGCCGCAGCGGAGATGGGTGAGAGAGAGGGAACCAGGGAGAGCATCGGCGGGGATGTGAAAACGGCGCACCAACTGGAACTTGCGCTGACGCAGGCGAGAAGCGAGCAGGTCCTGAGCTCGATGAGTCATCTTAGTGTATACATACAATAAGAACTCGTTAAAATCAAGTACCGTCTGCGAATGCGAAAATAGGAGTCTAATGCGGAAGGGAGGGCGAGCGGGAGAAAAGGCCGATCTTACTGGGGCGGAGTAGGGTGGTCGCTGTCAATCTTCCGAAACGGCTG
>PKUY01000359.1 GCA_003131705.1 Acidobacteriota bacterium
GTTCAACAACGCCGGCATCTCCGGCCGCGCCGTGCCGCTCGAGGACTTAACCTACGAGCAGTGGAAGGCCGTGGTCGATACGAATCTCACCGGCACGTTTCTCTGTACGCAGGAAGCATTCAAAATCATGAAGNNCATCCAAACACGGAGTTACCGGTCTCACCAAAGTGACTTCCCTAGACGGCCGAAAGTACGACATCGCCTGCGGTCAGATCGATATTGGAAACGCAGCGACAGAAATGGCGGAGAGAATGAAGAAAGGCGTTCCGCAAGCCAACGGCACAATCGCGCTCGAGCCCACGATGGATCCCGCAGACGTTGCGCGCGCCGTCGTGTATATGGCGTCTCTCCCTCTCGACGCCAATGTCCAATTCATGACCGTCATGGCGACCAAGATGCCCTTCATCGGCCGCGGCTAATGGTCAGTGCGCACCTTGCGCAAACTCCTAATAGGATAACCGGACATCACGTGACCGTTCTCGCTGAACTCGTAGGAAGAGAAAGACAAGGTCCTGGGCGTTTCGTTCCCACTCGGAGCTTGCACACTGCCTCAATGGCGGGAAGCTGTAGCTGACACGTTTTCCGGCATGTTCTCGAAAACGCGTCACTGAGCCTAATAAAATTAGCGGATGAGTCTGTAAGCCGGATTCTGTCCGCTGCCCGACTCCGCCGGACGATTGCATTCCGGCTTCGTCGCGCAACGCGGCGATCATTCCTCTAGGCCCCGGATCGCTCCGGGGCTCCAGCAGCCTACCCGAGGGTCAGAGCGCCTCGCTCTTGCGAGCCAGACGCATACGGGCTGGGCCAGCCCTCCCCTCCTATTTGGCCTTGCTCCACGCAGGGTTTTCCGTGCCCCGGATGTTGCCACCCGGGCGGTGGGCTCTTACCCCACCTTTTCACCCTTGCCAAATGCGCTCCACCGAAACAGGCAGGTCCTTGGTTTTGCCGCGGACCCGCCGCCGAGGTGCAAGACACACCGGCGGTTTATTTTCTGTGGCACTTTCCGTAGCCGCGTCTCCGGAGCGCGCTTTCGCGCGTCCCGTGGCGCAACCCCCTGGCGTTACCAGGCGCGTTGCCCTACCGTAGCCGGCTCTTGCGAGTTCGCTACGACTGGAGTCCGGACTTTCCTCCCGTCCGCTCCGCTTGCGCGAAACAAACCGGCGATCACCCGACTCATCCGCTGTTGCCGATTATATCTCGAAACGATGCCTTTGGCTGATCGAGACGTTGTTCGTTTACATAGCTTGTCAAAAAGGGGATTGACACAATGATAATTCGAACGTTTATACTGCGTCGAGAAAGAGATCTCTTTGAGACAAGCTTTTGCTTTGCTGCTCTCGGCCATGCTGGTTGTTCCGATGCCAGTTTGGGCTGGCGTAAAGGCTGACTAAGTCGAAATCCTTGCCTCCACCGACAATCCGCAGATGCGTGAGCAATCCGGCTCCTTTTCGTTCCCGCAAAACAGCCAAATCCTGTTCCGATCGGACACGGAGAAGGCGCTAGCAGTCTCTTGCTCTGAAGTCACGCACAGTAGTTTTGCGAGGAAATCGAATATGCTAAAGAAAGTGGCTGTTCCTGCCATAAGCGCGGCCATTTTCACGATGGGTCTTTCGCTCTTCGCTCTGGCAATTCGTGGCCACGGCTACTCTCTTGCTGTGGAATACCGAAAAGGACAGCAAGTCGTGTTCTCCATGGGCAAGGACGTGTGTGCGCAAGACGTCAATGCTACCTCGGCCTGCACGGGGAAACCCACCGAGATATTGAAATAGGCGCGAGACATTCCGCGCTCTGGGCCACGGTCGGGTCTCGTGTCTGTTCTCAGCGGGCGCTCAGCAATTTCTCGAATTGCGCTTCGTCAAGGATGGGAACGTTGAGGGCTTTTGCCTTGTCGAATTTGGAGCCGGGGTCGGCGCCGACCACGACGTAGTTGGTCTTCTTGCTGACGGTCGAGCCAGCCTTGCCGCCGTGCGCGGCGACAAGCGCTTCGGACTCCTCGCGCGAACGCTTTGCGAGCGTGCCGGTAAAAACGAACGTCATCCCTACAAATTTCGAACTTTTCAGTGCCGCGCGCTCTTCCTTCATATTTACGCCCACGGCGCGCAGATGCTCGACTAGCTTGCGATTCGCCGACTCAGCGAAAAATTCCCGAACGCCCTCCGCGATTTTGGGTCCAACTTCATTCACTTCAACCAGCTCGTCCGCGCTCGCCTCCGCCAGCTTGTCCATCGAGCCGAAGTGACTGGCGAGGAGTTGCGCCGTGCGTTCTCCTACAAAGGGAATGCCGATTCCGTAGATCAAGCGGGCGAGGCTATTCTTTTTGCTCCCCGCAATTTCATCTAGCAAATTCTGCGCCGACTTCTCGGCCATGCGCTCGAGTCCGAAAAGCGTTTCGAGATCCAGCTTGTAAAGATCGGCGAAATCCTTGACGAGATCATGTTGAATCAGCTGCTCGACGATTTTGTCGCCGAGGCCGTCGATATTCATCGCGTGGCGTCCCGCAAAATGCAGAAACGATTCCCGGCGGCGCACGGGGCACGAAACATTCACGCAGCGGTAGGCAACCTCGTCCTGCGCGCGGTAAACGCGCATGCCGCACTCGGGACATTTGTCCGGCATTTTGAAAGGAATCTTTTCCTTCCCGTGCTTCACGACTTTCAGGACGTGCGGAATCACCTCGCCGGCCCGCTCGACCAGCACCATGTCTCCTTCGTGAATTCCCAGCCGTTCGACCTCATCCATATTATGCAGCGTTGATTTCGTGACGGTGACGCCGCCGATCTGCACCGGCTCGAAAACAGCAAAGGGAGTCAGCACTCCGGTCCTGCCGACGCTGACTTCGATTTTCTTCACAACAGTGGTCTCTTGGTGTGCGGGATATTTATAGGCAATCGCCCAGCGCGGGGCTCTTGAGGTGAACCCCAGTTCATTTTGCAGCGTTATTTCGTCAACCTTCACAACGATGCCGTCAATCTCGTAGGCGAGCTTCTCGCGCTTGGAATCCCATGCGTTGATGTAACGCTCGACTTCGTCAAGCGAATGGCAGAGCTTCCAGTCGTCGCTTGCCTTGAACTGCAGCACCGAAAGTATCTCGAGCACTTCCGAAAGGCGTTTTTTCGCGGCGCGCCCGTCCACCAGGATGTAGTAGGCAAAGAAGCCGAGCCGCCGCGACGCTGTGATTTTCGGGTCGAGCATGCGGATGGCGCCAGCCGCCGCGTTGCGGGGATTCGCGAAGATTTTGCCGCCCTGTTCTGCCTGCTGAGCGTTCAAGTCCTCGAAGGCCTTGCGCGCCATGATCGCTTCGCCGCGTATCTCGAAAGTTAAGGGCACTCCGGCCTTTTTCAGCAGCGCGGGATCGATCGTCAGCGGAATCGAGCGAATCGTTTTTACGTTGGGTGTCACATCTTCGCCCGTGGTGCCATCGCCTCTGGTCACTCCGCGGACGAGCCTTCCCTTCTCATACAGCAGCGAAAGACTCAGGCCGTCGAACTTGTGCTCCGCGATGTAATCGATCTTCTCGCGTCCGGTAAGCCCGCGCACGCGCCGGTCGAATTCGCCCAGTTCCTCGAACGAGAATGCGTTGTCCAGGCTCACCATCGGAGTCTTGTGCTGGACTTGTAGAAAACCTTCGCGGGGCGCTCCGCCGACTCGCTGCGTGGGGGAATCAGGACTCACCAGCCGGGGATTCTCGGCTTCGAGCTCCTTAAGACGGTTCATCAGCCGGTCGAAAGCGGGGTCGGAAATTTCCGGGTCGTCGGCTACGTAATACAGGTATTCGTGCCGGCGAATTTTTTCCCGCAGCGCTTCGATCTCTTTTACGGCGTCACTGGTCTTCGCCATGGGAACCTTAGACATAGGTATGGAAAACCCTCAGCGGGATGCAGTCGGTCAAAACTCAGCCGTATTATACAATGCGCGCTGGTTTGGAAGCTCAGGACGGCCGATAGCCGCTGAAGGCGTTTCCTGCGATCGCTCACTTTTCGTGGAGTACCTCGCGTCGCCGATATTCGTGGGACGTTTTTGTAGCGGTCGGTCCAGCTTCACCGGACCGGGCAGCTTCCAGACTTTGTGGGGAAATTTTCCCCCGCAAAAAAGTCCACAGGGGCGCGCGCTTGCACTCTTGACACGCCACAGTCAGAATGGCACCCGTGAATGAACAGTCTACAATTCGTGAACAGGAAGCGGGTCCCCAGCACCCCAGGGGCGGGCCGAGGGCGAGCCTCGCACCGCGGTTTCTACTCGACGATGACTGCCGAGCAGAATGTGACGACACGGCGAGGGTCGTCGTCCCGAACGACCAACGGAAGCTCAGGGATCCCTCCAACTACGCCTCACTTCTACTCGACAATGGCTGCCGAGTAGAATCTCTCGCAACTGCCTGAAAACAAATAGAGTCAGACCACTCTACTCGACAATGAAACGAGGGGGTGGTGCAAACCGAATAGCCCTACGCGAGCGCCAGATTAGGTACGGCATTGAGCGAAAAGTCGGCGCATTCTCCTGCGAGGAAACGGGGATAACCAGCGGCGGCGATCATGGCGGCATTGTCGGTCGAAAGCGCGCGGCTGGGGAAGTAAACCTCGATATTTCGGCGCGCAGCTTCCGCCTCGAAGGTGCGACGCAGCTCGCTGTTTGCCGCCACTCCGCCGGAAACGAGAACGGTTCGTGCGCCGCGCTGATCCACTGCCGCGAGAGTGCGTCCGACAAGGTTGTCAACGACGGCACACTGAAAGCTTGCTATTAGATCGAGCGTGGCAGGACTCGAAAGGGTGCGCAATGCGTCCGCGCTACGCTCTCCGCGCGCAAGCGCCTGCCGCCGCGCTTCAATTTCAGGTTCGAGCTGTGGGTTGCGCCGCAAGTGATAGAGCACCGCGGTTTTGATTCCGCTAAAGCTGAAATCGTAAACGTTGCCGCTCATTTTCGGCTCGCCGAAGCGGATGGCGTTCGGATTTCCGTAGGGCGCGAGGCGGTCGATAATCGGGCCGCCGGGATAGCCGAGCGCGAGCATCCTGGCGACTTTGTCGCAGGCCTCGCCTGCCGCGTCGTCGCGCGTGCCCCCGATCCTTGCGTACGAAAATCGCTCCGCGCCATTCGCGAGTTCGGACGTGACGTGGTAGATCACGGTGTGGCCGCCGGAAACAATCAGGCACACCGCAGGCAGTTGCGGACTTCGGCCGGCGGAACTTGCCTCCAGAAACACCGCGTGCACGTGTCCTGCAAGATGATTCACCGCAATAAGAGGTTTCCCAAGCGCCTGAGCAAGCACCTTGCCGTACGTGACGCCTACCAGAAGCGCTCCGACGAGACCGGGTCCGTTCGTTACGGCGATGGCGTCGATGTCCCGCAGAGTAACGTGAGCCTGTTCGACGGCTTCGCGGACAACCGGGACGATCTGACACAAATGCTCGCGCGAGGCGAGTTCCGGCACCACTCCACCATACTTGCGGTGAATTTCGGTCTGCGAGGCGACGACGCTCGAAAGGATGCGCCGTCTGCCCGCGACGATGGCCGCGGCCGTCTCATCGCAGGAGGACTCGATGCCGAGAATCAGATGTTCAGGCTCGGTCACAATCGTTCCTCAATCTTGCCAGTAGGAGAAAATCGCTATGTTAGCATAGGCAAGAAGGCTCGCTTCTCGGAGAGAAGGCGCTGATAAACATATGACCGGAAAAATAAAGAAGGTGCGAAAAGCCGTGCTGCCGGTGGCGGGTCTGGGCACGCGATTTCTCCCCGCGACCAAGGCTATTCCCAAGGAAATGCTCACGGTTGTGGATAAGCCGCTGATTCAGTATGCGGTGGAGGAGTGCATCGCGTCGGGGATAGAGCACGTTATCTTCGTGACCGGCAGGCGGAAGAGCGCGATCGAGGATCATTTCGATTTGGCGCCCGAGCTCGAAAGTTTCCTGATAGAGCGCGGAAAACCGGAGCATGCCAAGATGGTTCGTGAAATCAGCGGCGGTCTGCATTTCAGCTACACGCGGCAGAGTGAGGCGCTGGGACTTGGGCACGCCGTCCTGTGCGCCGCGGAACTGGTGGGAGACGAGCCGTTCGCGGTGTTGCTGGGGGACGTGATCATGGAAGGCAAGGTTCCTGCGACGCGCGAACTTATAGATATTTACGAAGCGACTGGCGGCGGGGCGATCCATGTGGAGCGAGTGCCGCGCGAGCGCGTCCATCTCTACGGGATTATTGACGGAGTTCCCGAAGAAGGAACGCGGTTTGGAGATCGGCTTTTGCGCGTGAAAGACTTGGTTGAAAAGCCGAGCGCGGACAAGGCGCCATCGAATCTTGGCGTCACCGGGCGCTATGTGCTGCCCCCGGAAATTTTTGAATACCTTGAGAACACCAAGCCGGGAGCGGGCGGCGAAATCCAGCTGACCGACGGGCTGCGGCGATTGGCCGAAGATAACAAGCTATTCGCGTGCATTTACGACGGGAAAACGTATGACGCGGGAGACAAGCTGGGATTCCTTCAGGCGACCGTGGAGATGGGACTGAAGAATCCGAAACTGGGACCCGATTTCCGCGCGTATTTGCAGGGCCTTAAACTCTAGGGCTGAGCCGGGGAATCGCTCGCTGGAGAGAACTGGCGGCGTTACTTTTTTCTCCTCGAGGCGCCCTTATTCGAATTATCGGAGCTTGTGGACTTTGACTCCGATTTCGATTCGGCTGATTTCGATTCCCCCGATTTCTCCGATGTCTTCTCCGACTTACTATCGCCCGAGCTTTCGCCGGACGCACCGGCCGGAGCGGTGCCAGAATTTTCGCCTGACGCGGGCGCGGATTTTTTTCCGCCGTAGTCGGTCACGTACCAACCCGATCCTTTGAACTGGATCGCCGGTGCCGAGGCCATGCGCGGCGCTTTTTGGCCGCATTTTGGACACTTCTTCGTTTCCGGGGCCGATACGCTTTCGATTTTTTCGAACTGATGGCCGCACTTCACGCACTTGTATTCGTATAACGGCAACGCAGAACTCCTCTCAGATCAGCGCAACGTCGAAGCCCGAAGTCAGGCTTGCGGAAGAACCCGGCGCAATACCGGAATCCTCGCATCGCGCAAAACGTGCTCCAACACGGTTTCCCTCAGGCGCGACGCGTCATAATCGAAGTGCAGCCGGTTGGTTTTTTCGTCGAAGCGAAATCTCTGCAGCCCGTAAGTGTTCGCGAACTGGCCGAGCGCGCGGAACTGCTCCGGTTTGAGCCGGTCCTGCAATTCGTAGGTTACGGTCATGAATGTCATGGCGCTCAGTATAACATCGGGATCGCAACGGGGAAGCGCGCCGCGCGGTGTACATTCACAGCTTGATCCGCCGCATCCGCAACGCGTTGCCGATGACCGACACGGAACTGAAGCTCATTGCCGCTGCGGCGATCATCGGGCTAAGCAACAAGCCAAAGAACGGATAAAGAACGCCTGCCGCGATCGGAATGCCGATCGAGTTGTAAACGAACGCGAAGAATAGATTTTGGCGGATGTTGCTCATCGTGGCACGGCTCAGAAACCGCGCTCGGACGATCCCACGCAGATCGCCCTTTACAAGGGTGACTCCGGCGCTCTGCATGGCGACGTCGGTGCCTGTGCCCATTGCAATTCCGACTTGCGCCTGCGCGAGCGCAGGCGCGTCGTTAATGCCGTCGCCGGCCATGGCAACGAAGCGTCCTTCACTTTGCAGCCGCTTAACGACGATTGCCTTGTCTTGCGGCAAGACCTCCGCAATCACGTCGTCGATCTGAAGCTTGCGAGCAACGGACTGAGCCGTTGTTTTGCTGTCTCCAGTGAGCATCACGACGCGGATGCCGTCCTCGTGCAGCTTGCGGAGGGCTTCCGGAGTTGTCTGTTTAATCGGATCGGCGACGCCAAGCAGGCCGATCAATTGTTTTTCCGCGACGACGAACATTACGGTCTGGCCATCGGCGCGCATGGTTTCCGCTTTCTGCGCGGATGCGCCGGGGTCCACGCCGAGCTCGTCAAGGAGCTTGCGATTACCGAGCGCGATCTGCGTGTTGTCCACACGCCCGCGGACGCCGCGGCCGGTGAGCGATTCGAATGCCTCCGTTGGCGCGAGCGCTACTCCGCGCTCCTCGGCGCTTTTGACAATGGCCGCTGCTAGCGGATGCTCGCTCGCGCGCTCAACAGAGGCGGCGAAGCGCAGCAGCCGGGTCGCGTCGGAGCCGTTGATTGCCTCGACGGAAACGAGTTTCGGTTTGCCTTCCGTCAGCGTTCCGGTCTTGTCGATGACGAGCGTGTCCACTTTTCTCAGCAACTCGATCGCTTCCGCGTTTTTGAAAAGGACGCCAAGCGTTGCGCCCTTTCCGGTTGCGACCATGATGGACATGGGAGTCGCGAGGCCGAGGGCACAGGGACACGCAATGATGAGAACCGCCACGGCGTTGATGACAGCGTGCGCCAGGCGGGGAGCAGGCCCCCAGAAGGCCCAGATCACGAAAGTGATCGCGGCGATTCCCACCACAATGGGCACAAAGTATCCTGCGACGATGTCCGCGAGTTTTTGGATGGGCGCGCGACTGCGCTGCGCTTCGCTCACCATGCGCACGATCTGCGCGAGCAGAGTCTCCGAGCCGACGCGCTCGGCGCGCATAACCAAAGTCCCCGTTCCGTTGACGGTCGCGCCCGTGACGCGCGCGCCGGATTGCTTTTCGACAGGGATAGCCTCGCCGCTGATCATCGATTCGTCCACGCTGCTTGAACCATCGAGAACGACACCGTCCACGGGGATCTTTTCTCCCGGACGAACGCGGAGGCTATCGCCGGGCGCGACCTGTTCAAGCGGAATGTCGATTTCAGTGCCGTCCTTGCGAACGAGGCGGGCGATCTTGGGAGCGAGGCCGAGAAGAGCCTTGATCGCCGCGCCCGTTTGGCTGCGCGCCTTGAGCTCAAGGACCTGGCCCAATAACACCAGCGCAACGATGACGGCGGCGGCCTCAAAGTAAGGCGCGACCACTCCGCCTGAGCCTCGAAACGAATCCGGANNACGACGCTGTAAACGTACGCGACGCCTACGCCGAGCCCGATGAGCGTGAACATGTTCAGGCTTCGATGCACGAGCGAGTTCCATGCGCGGACGAAGAAAGGCCAGCCGCCCCAAAGCACGACCGGAGTCGCAAGCACAAACTCAAACGTCGCCTGCGCCCGGTTGGATGCGAGGATTTCGAGAGGATGTCCGGGAAGGGAGTCGGCCATGGTAATGACGAGAACCGGAATCGCCAGTGCTGAGCTGATCCAGAATCTCCGGCGCATGTCCCGCAGCTCCGGGTTTTCCTCGTCGCCAAGCGAAACGGTCCTAGGTTCGAGCGCCATGCCGCAGATTGGGCACGAACCCGGTCCCGGGCGCACGATTTGCGGATGCATAGGGCACGTGTATTCGATTCGTGTCGCGGGTGCGGCAGGAACTTCGGGTTCAAGCGCCATGCCGCATTTCGGGCACGGCCCCGGATGGTCCTGACGGACCTCAGGGTCCATGGGGCAGACGTAAACTGCGCTGGCCTTGGGAGGTGCCGACGAGGCGGGAGGCGCGGGCTTCATGGCGCCCAGTTGGATAAGAGGCCCGCCAGCAGGGGGTGCGGGCTTGAGATACTTTTCGGGATCGGCGCGGAACTTTTCAGCGCAGCCCT
Source organism: Acidobacteriota bacterium (assembly GCA_003131705.1). Lineage (GTDB taxonomy): Bacteria > Acidobacteriota > Terriglobia > Acidiferrales > UBA7541 > Palsa-295. The sequence goes on from PKUY01000359.1 coordinate 9,631, forward strand.
TGGAGCAGAAGTAGTAGGACTTCCCGGCGTGTTCAACCGTGGCTGCCGGACGCTCCGGGTCAACCATCATTCCGCAGACGGGGTCTCGCTCCATAGCCGTACCATTATCCAACAGTTGTCAAAGGATCAACGCGGCAGATAGATCGGCTTTGCCGAAACCTCGCATAAGGGACCGAACCTCCTCATGGAACTTCTGCCGCAGGGCTTACGTATCTCACAAGAGCAGGTCGAAAGTAACTGACGGGGGCGCACGTGAGCTCAGGGACTGGCAACGGGAAGAAGGGCCGCAAACGCAGGAAGCGCTGGGTGGTGTTCGGCAGCATCGGGACTGCTCTCTTGTTGATCGTGATCGCCACCATGGCGGCGTTGCGCCCGAACAAAGCGATCGACCCTGACAAGCTCTCCGCAGTGGAGCGCGGAGATATTGCGCGTTCCGTGGTTGCTACCGGGAAGGTCGAGCCTCTGACGAAAGTGGAAGTGAAATCCAAGGCCAGCGGAATCGTCAAGAAAATCTATCTGGAGGCGGGCGACAAGGTGAAAACGGGGCAGTTACTTGCGGAACTCGACAAGGAGCAGCTCGAGGCGAGCGTCGCCGAGTCGCGCGCCAACCTCGAAGCGGCGCAGGCCGCTCGGCAGGCCGCCGAAGCCTCCTACCAGAAAAATCTGGTGGACGCGGAGGGCACCGACGTTCCATTCCTGAAAAACGATATGACGCGCGCCCACGATCTGTACAAGCAGGGTCTGATCGCACTAAACACGATGCAAGACGCCGAGAAAAATTATCAACTCGCCCTCAACAGGCAGAGTTCCGCAGCGCGCAACGCGCAGATGAGCAAGGCGCAGGTCCTGCAGGCGCAGGCACAAATCGCGCAGGCCAAGGCTGCGCTGGATGACGCGGACGAAAATCTTAGATACGCCACGATCACGAGTCCGATGGACGGCGTTGTGCTATCGAAAGACATTGAGGTGGGAGACGCCGTCAGCTCCATTCTGGTGCTGGGCTCGCAGGCGACGCTGGTGATGACGCTCGGCGATACGAGCGAAGTTTACGTCCGCGGCAAGGTGGACGAAGCTGACATCGGTAAGGTTTACGTGGGACAGGCGGCGCACATTGTGGTCGAGTCGTTCAAGGACAAGAACTTTCAAGGCCGGGTGACCAGGATTTCTCCGCTCGGCGTTGAGAAGGACAACGTAACGACCTTTGAGGTGCGCGTTTCCATTCAGAATTCAACCGGCGAGCTGCGCGCGAATATGAGCGCCAACGCCGAGATCATCCTCGANNTCATCCTCGACGAAAAAACGAACGTGCTGCTGGTGCCCGAGGGCGCGGTGATTTTCGACAAGGACAAGAACACGTCGATTGAGGTTCCCGATCCCAAAGGCGATAACGGCCGCAAGAAGCTTGCAGTGAAACTCGGCATCTCGAATGGCGTGAAGGCCGAAATTATCTTCGGATTGAATGAAGGCCAAAAGGTAATCCTGCAATAGGCAGTCAACGCGACCGCCGACACCGCGCTATGAATTTTCGCGACCTCCTCAAAGACACTCTTCAGACGCTGTGGGCGCACAAGCTGCGTACCTTCCTGACGATGTTTGGCATCACCTGGGGAATCATTTCGATCACGCTAATGGTGGCCGCGACCGAGGGGCTGCGCGTAGGGCTCAAGCACAACGGCGAGACATTCGGCAAGGACGTGATGATTTTCTTCGCAGGCCGCACGAGCATGCAAGCGGGCGGCATGCGCGCGGGACGCGGCGTACGCTGGAATGAAGACGACTATCTGACGGTGCAGGCTCAGTCGCCCGCTTGCCGTTACGTAATCCCTGAAATCGGCAACCCAGTGCCGCTACGCAGCCGATACAACAGCGGGAATTTGCTGACGGAAGGATCGCTTCCAGCGTTTGCCGGATTCCGCAGCATCGACGTGGCCGAGGGGCGTTTCTACAACGATGAAGACGTGGCGAACGTGAACCGCGTTGTGTTTCTCGGAAGCGACGCGAAAAAGCAGCTCTTCGGCACGCGCCCGGCAATCGGCGAGACGATCTGGCTGGCCGACGTACCGTACACGGTGATCGGCGTGATGCGCGTCAAGAATCAGAATTCGAGCTACGACGGCCAGGATGTGCGAAAAATATTCACCCCCTACAGCGCGATGGTTCGCGATTTTCCGAACCGTCCACCAGCGCCGCCCCACACTCTCGATCACCTGCTGATTGTGCCGCAGTCACTGGCGTCTCACCCGGCTTGCGAGCATGAGGCGCGCGTCGCGCTCGGATTGATTCACCATTTCGACCCGAGCGACAAGGAAGCTGCCGCCGTGTGGGACACGATCAAGAACGCTCAGGCAAACGCGCTGATCATGGATGGCATGGAATATTTCATGGGAGCCGTAGGCGTGATCACACTATGCCTGGGCGGACTGGGAGTGATGAACGTGATGCTGGTGGCGGTGCGCGAACGCACGCGCGAAATCGGTGTGCGCAAGGCGCTGGGCGCCACACGGCGCGCGATTGTGAACCAGTTTTTCATAGAGGCGCTGATCATCGCGTTCCTGAGCGGCGGCGTTGGAATGGGGATCGCTTACGGTTTCTGTTTGCTGGTCGATCTGCTGCCGATGCCCGACGTTTTCGCGGGCCTGTTGCCGACGTGGGAGTCGGGCGTTTTGTCGTTCCTGCTGCTTTCCGGGATCGNNGAGCCGCGCCGCGGCGGTCGATCCCATCGAAGCGCTGCGTTACGAGGCGGGAGGATAAGCCATGCTGCGAGAGATTTTCCTCCAGGCCTGGCTTTCGCTTCGCCGTCAGCCGGTGCGCAGCTTCCTGACGATGGCTGGCATCGTCTGGGGAATCGTCGCGGTGACCATGCTGCTGGCCTACGGTTCGGATTTTCGCCGCGTGCTGATGTCCACGTTCGATGTGTTTGGCCACAACATCATTCTCTGCTGGCCGGGCACAACTGCCGAACAAGCGGGCGGCGAACGTGCAGGAAACATTGTGAAGTTTGAGCAGGCGGACGTGGACGAACTGCGCGCCGGCGGAACGCTAGTGAAGCAGGTCTGCCCGGAAACGGTGAAATTCCTGGGAATTTCGCACGAAGAGCGGTCGGCCAACACCGCCATCCGCGGCGTCTGCACCGAATACGGGGAGATGCGCAACGAGATTCCAACCGAGGGCCGGTGGCTGACCGCAGACGATCAGGTGAGCCGGCGCCGTGTGGTGTTTATTGGCGCGATCCTAAAGCGAAAGCTCTTTGGTGGAATGCCNNGCCGTGGGCGAGACCGTGCGGATCAACGGCACGAGCTTCACGGTTGTCGGAACGATGGACCGAAAGTTTTCCGACAGCAACTATTTTACGAGCGACGACGAATCCGCATGGATTCCGTATTCCGCGGCGGGCGATATTTGGGACACGAAGTCGGCGAGCGTCTTGGTTGTGACGCCCGTTGCTCCGGACGTGGAGGTCCAGGCGAGGCAGCAGGTGCTGGGCATCCTTGCCAAGCGCCAGCACTTCTCTCCTACGGATAAGCGGGCCGTGGTGATCGTCAGCATGGAGGAGTTTCGCCCGATCATGGAAGGCATCTCCTACGGGATCGAGTTTCTCTTGTTGTTCGTCGGATTGCTCACACTGGGCATCGGCGGAATCGGCGTGATGAACATCATGCTCGTTACGGTGAACGAGCGCATTCGCGAGATTGGCCTTCGCCGCGCGCTGGGCGCGTGCCGCCGGCACATCCGAATTCAGTTTCTCACGGAGGCGCTGGCGCTCACGCTCGCCGGAGGTGCTATCGGAGTGCTGCTCTCGGTCGGGATCGGCGCGGCGATCGGCACGCTGCCATTTCTGGGTCCCGCCTATGAGGACACGACCGGCAAAGTCGACATCCACATGCATGTTTCCGCCGGGATTCTGGCTGCTTCGGTGGCTGTGCTGATCGTCGTCGGAGTGCTGAGCGGCCTCGTGCCAGCGATGCGGGCGGCACGGCTAGATCCGGTGGACGCGCTGCGTTACGAATAACTTCAGTTCTTACTCAGCACGGAATCGAGATAGGATAGCATCGCGCGGCTCGTCCAATCCTGCGGGCCCACAATCTTGCGCCCCAGGTGTCCCGTGCGGTCGATCACGTACGTTTCGGGATACATCGTCGTGCCGTAGTCGAGCGCGATGTGTTTTGAGGGATCGCGATAGGTGGGGAAGTCGATGCCGTACGTCTTCAGAAAAGACTCGTACGCATTTTGGTCGTCATCGAGGTTGACGCCCAGGATTGTTCCGCCCTGCGGGGCGATTCTTCGCTGCAAAGCGATTAACGCGGGAGCTTCGTCCACGCAGGGTGGGCACCAAGTGGCCCAGAAATTCAGCAGGACGACTTTGCCACGCAGGTCAGACAGGCGGGCTGGCTTGCCGTCCAACGTGAGCGGGAAGTCTTTCGCTGTGCGTCCGCGTATGCTCGGCTCGCCTTGCCGGTAGTCCGGACGGGCAAATAGCACGAGAAGCCCGGCAATAAATGCCAGAACGAGCCCTGTTTTCAGTTTCCGTTTCAATCCGGTATCCAAGCGCCCTATAATAGATGCATCGCCTATGAGATAGCGACCAGTTTAGCAGCCCTCACGGATCGGATCGCAAAAAACCTTGGTCTCCGCCATCATTCCCGCTCGAAATGAAGAAGCCTCGATTGGGCGCGCGGTCGAGTCGGTGTCCGCGCAGCCTGAGGTCGGGGAAGTGATCATCGTCAATGACCAGTCGACCGATCGCACCGGAGCGATCCTAGCCGAGCTTGCGGCTCGCGTTCCAAAACTCAAGGTTCTTGACGTCGGCGATTTGCCGTCCGGCTGGGTGGGCAAGAACTATGCGGCGTCGATGGGCGCTGTGGCTGCGAGTGGCGATTGGCTGCTTTTCACCGACGCGGATACTTACCACTATCCCGGCTCGACTCGTCGCGCGCTCGCCGATGCCGTCGATCATAACGCAGTGCTCGTCTCGTACTCGCCAGAACAAGAAATGGAAACATTCTGGGAACGGGCGATGATCCCGTTCGTCTACTGCCGGCTGGCGGCGCGATTCTCTTTTGCTCGGATCAACGATCCTAGACAGCCCGATGCGGCCGCGAATGGCCAATATTTGATGGTTCTTCGCGACATCTATCAGGCGATCGGCGGACACGCCGCCGTCGCCGGCAAAGTTCTGGAGGATGTCGCACTTGCGCGTCTTGTGAAGCAAAAGGGTTACGGAATCTACTTCACAGCTCCGATAGGCGTGGTGAGCACGCGGATGTACCGATCGTTCGGGGCGATGTGGCAGGGATGGACTAAGAATCTGTATCCGCTGATGGGCGGCAACTTCAAGTCTTTAGTGTTCGAGCTGGTCGAGGTCTTTCCGATTCTGGAAGCAGGGCTGTTATTTCTCGCGCTGCTCTATTTTGGGAGGGTCAGACCATCTTTGTTGGCCCCGATGGCGGGATTGATGATTGGCTTGCTCCTCTGCGGACTGGCCCGCTATGCGGCGGTCCTGCATCGGAATCTCTATCCGATCCGCTACATCCAATATTACTTGTCAGGTGCGGCTCTTTACAGTGCAGCGCTGATCGTTTCATGGTGGAAGAACACGCGCGGCGAGGTTGTTTGGAAGGGAAGAGCCTATCCGGCGAAAAGTCTATGATTCGGATCACACGCAAACTCGAGTTTTCCGCGGCGCATTTCTACCACAACCCGAGCTTTTCCGCGGAGGAGAACCGCCGTGTCTTCGGGAAATGCAATAACCCTCACGGACACGGGCACAACTACGTTCTCGAAGTGACGGTCGCGGGAGAGCCCGATCCGACGACGGGCATGGTCCTCGATTTGAAGGAACTGAAAGATATTCTGCAGAAGGAAGTTGGCGAGCGCATGGATCACCGCCACTTGAATTACGAAGTCCCGGAGCTGGCCGGCCAGATTCCTACGTGCGAAAACATTGTCGCGGTTATTTGGCGGCTGCTCGAGCCGAAGATCACGCAGGGGAAGCTAGACCGCGTCCGGCTGTATGAATCGCCCGACCTCTTCGCGGACTGCACGGCTGATCCAGGCTCCAACGGCTCTGTGCATGCAGGAGGCCGCGCGTGAAGCGCCCGCTAAAACTTTCGCTGACACGCCGCTACCGTTTCTCGGCGTCGCATCGGCTGCACAACGCGGATCTCAGCGAGGCTGAAAATTGGCGCCTCTACGGGAAATGCAGCAATCCCCGTGGACACGGGCATAACTACATTCTCGAAGTGACGGTCGCAGGGCCCGTGGATCCAGCCACGGGAATGATCGCAAATCTAGGTGAGCTTGATCCGTTTGTAGAGCGCGAGGTCGTGGAACCTTTCGATTACAAGTATTTGAACGAGGAAGTTGATGCGTTTCGCGAGAGCGTGCCGACGACCGAAAATGTATGCCGCGAAATCTATCGGCGCCTGAAGACATTTCCTGTCGGGCGTCTCGAGCGCGTCCGGATCGAAGAGACCAGTAAGNNCGTACGCCATGAGAGGTAAATCGATGAGCGAGGCAAGGATCACCGACACGGAAGAAATCGTCGTGGGCGAAACCGAGGGCTCGGGCAAGATTGCGGAGCTCGTCCGGAAGCTGATCGTGGAAATCGGCGAAGATCCCGATCGCGAAGGCTTGCTGCGCACACCCGAACGCTTCGAAAAGGCGATTCGCCATCTGACCGGCGGGTATAAGCAGGACCCGAAAGAACTTCTAAACGGCGCGATGTTCAGCGTCGCATACGACGAAATGGTGGTCGTCAAAGACATTGAGGTTTACAGCCTATGCGAGCATCACCTGCTTCCATTTTTCGGCAAGTGCCACGTCGCGTACATCCCCAACAAGAAAGTGGTCGGGCTGAGTAAAGTCGCGCGCTTGGTGAACATGTACGCGCGTAGATTGCAAATTCAAGAGCGGCTGACGAGCCAGATCGCGCAAACGATCAAGGAGGCGCTGAATCCGCAGGGCGTGGGCGTTATTATCGAGGCACGGCACCTCTGTATGGCGATGCGAGGCGTGGAAAAACAGAATTCAGTGGCCGTCACCAGCGCCATGCTCGGTGTGTTCCGCGAGAAGAAAGAGACCCGGGACGAATTCCTATCCCTCGTCCGCGGAGCGAAACCGTAGCGGCGAGAAAAACTACGTTGAATTGAAGTCTAATTCCGGACGCGACCTTCGTCCGAGATTTTTCAAGGGGCGGGCGGCACCGTGACGTACTCGTCGCCCGTTCGACCCAGCAGCAGTTCCCGTTGATGCTTCAAGAGATCGAGTTGGCTCGAAACCTGCATGAATTCCTGTTTTTGCGCATTCGATAGGGAAGAGCCGAGCTGGTTGAGCTGATCGAGTCGAGTCTGAAGGCGCGAAATTTCCCGATCCATTAAAACCGGATGTATGAACGGAACTGCGGCCTGGCCGCTTCTGACCTGCAGGCGATTATTTTCGGTCCACATTGGCAGAATTCCCACGTCGCCAAGTTCCACACGAATGCCCGCGGGCCCGTAGTCTATCTTGACGACGGCGAATTTCACGATCACGGAATCGCGCGGCTCGCCGGTTTTGTCCGGCATCAGACCTTGCACGTAGTTCGCAGACTGGTTCGAAAGAAAGTTTCCCAGCGAGTAGAAGATGACGGTGTTGCGATGGTCTTGCGTCAGATAAGTTTCAATCGGCTGAAGCACGTGGGGATGATGCCCGATAACGGCACCCGCGCCAGCTTCGAGCATCTTGTGCGCGATATCAACGTCGGCAGGGCGAGGCGCCGGTGCATATTCGATTCCCCAATGAATCGAAACGAGGAGCAGATCGCATTGCGCACGCGCGGCTCGAATCGCATCCAGAACGCCTGCTTCATCGCGACCGGGAGCTGCGTTTGATTCACCGGGATACGGAAAAAACGCGACGTGGGGATCGCCATCCTTTTCGGAATTGCGGCGGCCGTTTAACCAGCGAGTCATCCCCAGCCAACCAATCTTGATGCCATTTTTCTCCAGGATTACCGGTTTCCACGCGTCGCCGGCAGTGGAACCCGATCCCACAAAAAGCAATCCTTGTTCGCGCAGGTGGTCGAGAGTCTCATCGAATCCCGCATAATTCTGATCGAGGACGTGATTGTTCGCGAACGAGACGATTTTCACTCCGCTGAATTTCAGGGACTCCATCAATGCCACCGGCGCGTCGAACTGGAAGGGCTTCGAGCCGAGAGAATGCTTGGGCGCGACGGGAGTCTCCAGATTGACGAATCCGAAATCGGCGTGACGGAACACGTCCGCGACATCAGCGAAAAGCGCGTCCCACCCGCTATGATCGCTGCCGGCAGCCTCTCGGGAAGTACCAGCGCCGGCGCTGGTCGTTGCCTGGCTTTGCGCGGCGATGGCTGACTGGATGACAGGTTCATGTGGAATCACATCGCCCGCGGCCGCGAAAGTCACGCGACCGATCTCTTGAGGGTACAAAGGTGGCGGGGGAGATTTCTGCGACCCGGCGCGGGTTCGCCAAATAAAGACAAAAAACAACGAGAGCAGGCAGAGGGAAATCATGACGAGCCGAATCGGCCGGGAGGTCCACGCGAAGTGCAGACTTATTGGTTTCTTCGACGGCTGCCGATCCACGATTCTAGCTCCTACGCGATTTTTGCCTTAAACGCGCCGCTTTCGACAGTATATAGGCAGATTACGCACTCGGTCCGGTCGTTTGTCGCGCGCTTTCCAGACTGCGATACTTGAAGCCCACGCAGCCTGGGATTGCAAGAAAATACCTTGTGGCACGGCCAGACTGTGCTAGCATTTTGAGTCGAAGAAGAGACAAGAACATAAGAGCAGGGGCACGACGTTTCAGAGGGAGGGGAAGTTGATGGAAGCCAAAGCCGGTGTAATCGAGCAGTACAGAGTTCACACGAAGGACACCGGATCGCCGGAAGTACAGATCGCACTATTGAGCGAGCGAATCAACTACCTCACGAGTCACCTCCAGTCCCACGCAAAAGATCACGCTTCGCGCCGCGGGTTGATCATGATGGTCAACAAGCGTCGCCGGCTGCTGGACTATCTGAATCGACGCGACCCGGATCGGTATCGCGAGATTGTGTCACGACTCAGCTTGCGCAAATAACGCGGAGTTCCTTGGCGGCCGTTCCGGCCGCATCCATCTCCACAGCACAAACCTGAGCTGTCGGCTGGCACGCGCGCCGCGAAAATCGTGGTGAGCGGCGTCTTTTGCCCGTCAATCTTCCGCTCCTCTTTCTGCGCTTACTTTTTTTCAACTTATTTTCCGAGAGAAATTTCTCGTATCTGACAAGTGATCCCGGTGATCCGGGAGACAAGGATGTGATGGATGTTTGAACAAGTAAGTTTGGATCTAGGCGGACGCAAGCTGACGCTTGAGACAGGCAAGATGGCACGGCAGGCGCACGGCGCGATCGTAGCGCGTTACGGCGACTCGGTTGTGCTGGCCACGGCCTGTATGGACAATAAGCCGACCGACAAAGATTTTCTTCCCCTCACGGTGGACTACCGTGAATACACATATTCCGCCGGGAAAATTCCTGGAGGATTCTTCAAGCGTGAAGGGCGCCCGTCGGAGCGCGAGATTCTGACTTCGCGTCTGACCGACAGGCCCCTGAGGCCTCAGTTTCCCGAAGGCTGGTCGTCGGAAACGCAGATCGTCGCGATGGTGCTTTCCGCGGACGCCGAGAATGATCCCGATGTCATTGGCGTAACCGCCGCTTCCGCGGCGCTCTACATCTCGAAGATTCCGTACACGAATCCGATTGCATGCGTGCGCGTGGGATTGATTGACGGCAAGTTGCTGGTGAATCCCACAGTCGCTCAGCAGAAAACGAGCCAACTGAATATCATCATCGCGGGATCGGCGGACGCGGTCGTGATGGTGGAATCGGGATCGCTGGAAGTTTCCGAAGAGACCATCGCGGAAGCGCTAGAATTCGGCCACAACGAGATCAAGAGGATCGTCGCGGCCATCAAGGATCTCGGCGCACGCGTCAACAATCAGAAGCTTACGGTGAAACCGCCGCCATTCGACGAAGCTCTCTACAAGGAGATCACGTCGAAATATGGCGAACGTCTCCGCGATGCCGTTGATACCGCCAAGCATCCCAAGACCGAGAGCTACGGCCTGGTGGATGCGATCAAGGCGGAGATCATCGCTGCGATCCCTGAAGAGGACAAAGAAAAGCGCAAGCTGGCCTATCGCGCCTTCGAGCGCCTCCGCGAACGCACGTTCCGCGAGGA
>PKUY01000145.1 GCA_003131705.1 Acidobacteriota bacterium
GGGGAGCAACGGATAGACCGGATCTACCGAGTATGGCGCCATTCTTCGACCCTACCAGGAGTGAGTTGCGCATATTTGCTCTAGGATATACAATAGTGATGTATATCAAGGAGATTCCATGCAGGTATCGAAATGGGGGAACAGTCTGGCGGTGCGGCTGCCCACGGCTGTGGTTGACGCGCTTGATCTTAAGGAAGGTGACCAGATTGAGATTCGAATCGCCCGTGAGCGGGTGTTCGAAGTGAGCCGCGATCAAAGCAAACCTCACGCGCTAGCTCGCCTGCGCAAGCTCCGCCGTCCTTTGCCTCCCGGATTCGTCTTTGACCGGGATNNCAATGCCCGTTAAGGCTTTCCTTGACACTAACGTCCTGATCTATGCTGTGACGGAAGACGATCCACGCAGTGCGCAAGCTGAGGAACTGCTCGCATCGGGAGGCGTACTCAGCGTGCAAGTCCTGAATGAATTTGTCTCTGTCGTTCGACGGAAAATCTTGATGTCGTGGACTGACGTGACTCAAGCGTTGGATGCTTTTCGCATTCTTTGTCCTTCTCCGCTTCCCATCACCATGGAAACACACGAAACGGCACTCAGAATTGCGGCGAAACATGGCTACAACATCTATGACGCGCTGGTCATCGCCGCTGCGTTAGAAGCTGGCTGCGCAACTCTGTATTCAGAAGACCTTCACGATGGCCAGACGATCGATGGGCAACTCACGATTCGAAATCCCTTCGCCAAATCATCCGGCTAGCGGTCTCAGGAACCTCAGATCGCAGGTGCCCGTTAAGTGCCCAGNNTACCAGGCTGCTCCACCCCGCGTCATTGATACTACGCCACTTGTCCCTGTTCTGCAAATACTCAGGTGCCCGTTAAGCGTACAATTTAGCGGTAGTGGCATCATTTGACTGGATTTGTGCGAAGAGCCGACGCTGGGTGAAGGATCTACACACCGGACACTGGCATAGAGATTTATTGTTTTGCTAGCCGCCGGGATCTCGTCTTTGAACGCCGAGCCTCGGAAGTGCACCTGCTTTGCAAGCTCGCGAGACAACTCCAAACCTTTTACGGCTTCCTTCCATTTTTGTTTACAATAACTTGGGGCATCTGCTTTTCGCTCGAAAGCTAACCCCAATCGCCAAGACAGATAGGGTTTTGACACAGTTCTGACACATCTCAGAGCACCTGCTTTTGCAGCACGGCGTAACGCAGGCGCCATTTTCGGCGCGGATGAGATTTTGGCGAAGCATAAGGGGTCCTGGAATGCAGAAATCTGAGGGTCACCTCATCGGAGATTTTGCAGGTCTAGCTTTTTCCGTATCAATCTTAATTTCTTCTCCACGAACAGCGTGCGCCAGTCAACTCGGGTGAACAGATAGATCAGATATAAGAGTAAAAGCTGAGAGACGATGAAGTACGCGCTCAGGTAGGGCAAAGTCTGGGTAGATTCCATCGAAATACGGCGTGAGACGGCTGACGAAGTGAGTCCCCAGAAAGTGTAGCTAACCGATCGTCCCAGGAAGAACGGAAGGGCAATGAGCCTCAGGTCCATCGTCGTCAGGCCGTACGCTATGAAGAGATAGTTAGAGGGAAGTGGGGAAAACGCGTAGAAAAGAAATACGCCGAAGGTAAGCTTGCGTCTTCCGCTCAGTCCTTCTCGTATCGAATCGATGTTTTGTTTGGTGGCGTCACTGAGAAATCGTTGCCGGATAACGGCGTGGGCCAGTTTCGCAAGCGTGAGCCTGCCCAACGTTGCCGCACCCGCGCCGACTATCGCTAACAGGGCGACGTTCAAAGTGGGGTCTTTGAATCCGAGGTAGGAAAAGACCATCCACGTTGGTGGCGCGAACGCCGGGATCAGATTCAGGAGAAAAACGACGAAGAAAAGCAGGATGATGGGAGGCATAGTTTTTGCATGGTTACGGCATCGTGTACGTCGCAGTATGCCGCCTACTCGGCTCGGACGCGCATGCCATCAGTTAGGTTAGTTCGTTGGGTGGGTGCAATATGACGCGGTCGCCTTCAACTAGGCCGCTCAGAATCTCCACGTCAGATTCATTGCGATGCCCGATCTCGACGCTCTTTGTCATTGCTCGGCCCACAGCAATGACGAAGGCGCTCCAACCCTCTCCGCGCCGGAAAACCCCACTCAATGGCACCTTTAGCACGTTTTCACTCGACCAGGTCACGTCCTCGTCGGTCGCCAACACGTCCAAATTGACCAGGGCGGACTCCACCGAGATTGTGTGTCCGGTCTTGCCTGCGCCGCTTGACCCGCCGGAGGCGGCGCCTGGGTGTCCTTTTGCTGCGCTGGCGGGGCGGGATTCTGAGGCCTCCCGGGTGCCCGGGGAGGGTTGGCGGAGCTGTGCTGCACGGCAAGCGCGAGCGCTAGTGCAGCCAGCAACATGAGGCGAATTGGCACCGACGTCTTCACGGGTTTGTCTGCATCGATTCTGCTGCCGATCCTGGTCGAACATCCTGAGTCCAGCGGCAAACCGTTTGTATGTCTGCGTCCGTTAGATTAGCGGCCGGGTGCAGTATTGGATAGAAGGTCCCGGGCATTTCTTTTTCCGTCAGTTCCTTACAAACCTCTTGGAGTGTGTCGGCGTTCTTCTTCGGATTGCCCATGCCCCACTCGGAAAAGTTCAGCGCGCTCCGTCCATGGTTTACGTCGTAAGCGACCATCCATGACACTGACGCCACCCCGCTGTACCACGGCCAGATCGTGCGGTTCGTGTGGCAATCGCCGCAGGACCGGTTGAAGATGGCCGCGACTTCTGGAGGCACCGCCAGACTCGCTGTTATCTCATTCTTCGGGTCAGCAGTTGGATTGGTTCTGGATGGCCGGAAAACCTGGATCACCACGAGCAGGACAATAACCGCAAGAGCCACACGTTTCAGCAAAACCCCCACATTATCCTCCTGCAGGCCACCAGCCCGCCGGCCTATGGTTCTCCCTCTAATTTCCTCCAGCTTTGGACTCGACTACCTTCAAGGCCGCCTTAAACGCGTCTCGGTGACCCATTTCATCTTGGCGCACTTCCTCGAATCGATCAGCTGCGGCTTTGTCCCCGACGGCCGCCGCCTCGCGCGCGAACCCAAGGTACATAGTGTCCACTTCATAAGATTCACCTTTAACCGCATCCCTCAAGTTGTCCGCGTCGCTGCCTACCAACCCGGCAAGTTGCGCTTCTTCCGCGAAGTGCTGGAAGCGTTCGACCTTCGCGGCTTTTTCGAAGAGGGCTGCAATGTCCTTGTTTCCGGCCTGTCGTGCGTGCTCGGCATACAGCAAGTACTTTGCATAGGCAAACGCCTCCCCATGCATCGCCGTCGAAAGATTGTCCAAAGTCTTCTGGTTAAGAGCGTGACTCTGCGCGGTCGTCCTCCCGACGACGAAGAACACAACCGCCACCGCCAGGATCAACAAACCGACTTTAGTTTTCATAAGTGCCTCCCATGCCCTACCACGTATACGGATCTGATTCGCTTGGTCTGTGATCATGGTCACAAGCACGGGTGAGCCTCCCTCGCCGCCTCAAATGCGCATCAAAGTTATAGAGGTCGCCCACGCGTCGAACCTACTCCAAGCACGCTGAAGACAGTTCCCTTGATCGCAGTCACTCCGGAACAGAAGGAAGAGCCGATTGCAGAGGCAATTCAGACCACACCTGCCGCCAAGACGGCGGAACCCGTTGCGGTCGCGAAAGAATTGCC
>PKUY01000345.1:0-4935 GCA_003131705.1 Acidobacteriota bacterium
ACTACGCTTCGCTACGATAACCTCAAGAGTGCGGTGAAGAAGATTTTGCGGGGATAGCAGCGCGAGGAGACCACGCGATTCATCACCTTCCGGCGGTGTCGGTTGACAGAAGGCGCGAATTCTATTATCATGGCTATGATAATTAACGTGGTCATGATATATCCCATGGCCATGGTAAAGCCATGTCAGAGTTCTTTCCCAATTCTCCGCGCGACAAAGAGGCTGAGGTCGAGAGCCTTGTGGCCGAGGTGTTTCGCCGAGGCGGATGGAAGGTCCGCGAAGAATCGGAGTTCGGGGAAGGAAAACCGGATTTAATTGCTGAACACGCCGGCAAGAAATACGTCATTGAAATCAAACGCTCGTCAGAGGGACGGAAAAACCGCCTGATCCCCCTCGTGTCTCAGGCGATTCTGCAAGCGCAAGAGGGGGCCCGCAACCTGCCAGGGCACCCGGTCGCCGTTGCGATTATCGTGGCAAACTACATTCCGGAATCCGTTGCCCTGCAGGTGAAGCAGTTTGCGAAGCGACATGCTCCGGATATCGCCATCGGAGTGATGGACCTTGAGGGGTTGCGGTCATTCGATGGGCATGGCCTGGAACGATTTAATTCCGAGAGGCCGCGAGCGAGGAATGTCGTGTCACCGGCCCATCGCATGCCTTCTCCTCAGCTCTTTTCCGACCTGAATCAGTGGATGCTCAAGGTTCTCCTGGCGCCAAGCATTCCTGAACGCTATCTCTCTGCACCGCGCGGACGCTACCAGGGCGCTTCGCAACTGGCGAAAGCGGCCGGTGTTTCCGTAATGAGCGCATTCCGCTTCATCGAGCAATTCTCGAAAGCAGGATTTCTTGAGAAAAAACACGAAGGGTTGCGAGTCGTACGGACCGAAGAACTGATGAACCGCTGGCTGGCAGCAAATCAGAGGAGCGTGTCCGAAATAGGGGTTCGCTGGGTTCTTCGCGGAAGGAAAAACGCTCTCTGGGATGCGGTCCGCTTCTACGTAGGGTCCGGAGGAAAACCGCTCCGCAATTCGGAGGACCAGCGCTCCCATGTTCATCGACCGCGGGCGTGTCTCGCGCTATTTGCTGCCGCGGAAGCGCTCGGGGTCGGATTCGTGCACGGAGTGCTGCCTTATCTTTATATAGAGCGCATTGAGACAAGGATTCTCGAGATGCTGGGCTTTTCGGCAAATGGCGTGGACGTCGATCCGGACGTCTATCTGCGTGTCCCACGGAACGATGAATCCGTGTTTCACGGAGTTGTCCTGAACGACGGTGTGCCTATTTGCGACGTGCTTCAAGTGTGGCTCGACGTCGCTCAGCATCCCTCGCGAGGCAGGGAGCAGGCGGACTTGATTTGGCGACAGATTCTAGCCCCTGTGCTTCTCCCTAAGGAGAAACATTGAAAGCGGACGCCGAGCTCGAACCATTTGTGCGACTCATCGAAGCGCTTGAGCCTTGGCTCGGACAAGTGGTTGTCATCGGCGGTTGGGCACACAGGCTATATCGCCTCGATCCACGCGCACAGGGACTGACATATCCGCCGCTCACAACGCTCGACACCGACGTCGCCGTTCCTTCGAAGATCGAAGTCAGAGGAGCCAGCATACGGGACCGCTTGCTGGCGGAGGGGTTTCAAGAAGAGTTTGTAGGTGAGGACCGACCTCCGGCAACGCACTATCACCTGGGTGGGCAGGCAGGTTTCTATGCGGAGTTCCTCACTCCGATTGTTGGCAGTGAGCATGGCCGGAAGGGAGAGCGCAAGGCCACCAAGGAAATCGGAGGAATTTCGTCGCAGCAATTGCGCTACATCGAAATCCTATTGCTCGCACCTTGGCGTATAGGTCTGGATAAGACCAACGGATATCCATTCGCATCGAGGAAGCAGGTGCAGGTGGCAAATCCAGTAAGCTTTCTAACGCAGAAGATTCTGATTCAAGATACGCGGGACCGCAAAGACCGAGCGAAGGATATTCTTTACATTCACGACACGATCGAAACATTTGCCGGGAATCTGGCGGAACTGCGGAAATTGTTTGCCGACGAAATCCGGCCAAAGCTGCATGAAAAGAAAGCGCGTGAAGTGAGCAATGCCGCGGACGCACTATTCCGAGACGTGGACGACACCATTCGGGAAGCGGTCCAGATGGTGGTCAACAGGAAACTCACGGCCGAAGCATTGATTGAAACCTGCCGCGCAGGGTTGAAGGCAATCCTTGAGTAGACGAGACGACAGACAAGCACGGTATGCGTCTGGAAGGTTGACGAGGCTCCTGTCTACCAAAAGCAAGGATCCTTTGCAACTCCAGACCAAGATGACGACCCTCCTGCGAGCTCGGAAGATTTTGTTTGGTGCACTCTAGCTTGCAAAAGAGATAATTTGGTCCAACTGAGAGAGTGCTAGGTTACTCAAAATCGGTGCGCCGAGATGAATACGATCAGTGCAGGTAGACTTAACTAAACGCCGCCTTCAGCCGCTTGGACACTTCTCCGAACCCAATTGCGCGGCCTTCCGTGCTACTACTTTTGCTACTAATTGGGGTGGATTTAGGCTTCTTTCGTGCCCGCACAGAATCAGGGGATTCATGAAAATCAAAGATGCGTATTGAAAACAAGAGACATACCAACGCTCAGCTACCCCTCACCTTCCGCTCGCCAATTGGGACTACAATCCCCCTCTCCGCCATACCGTACGCTCCGTTGTCCTCCCATCGTATTGCCATGAGAAAGGCTTCTACCGACTCTCACGCAGGATAGCGATTTCTGAATCGCGTTGTCTTGGAGTGGGAAGGCACGTTATCATGCGCGTCCAGCGCGACATGGATTCTCCTTCCACTCATCGGAATCGGCTGATTACTTGGCTGGTTCCCAAGCTGCAAGACGGCGTTGTGGTAGCGCTTTTGATGGCGTTTGTTGCAACGCTGGGCGCTCTGGCTGCATTTCGCACCGCCTCCGTCGAGCAGGAATTATCCAAGCTCGAAAACAAACTCAATCAGAGCCAGATCCTCGAACTCACCACGAGACAGGAATATATGGACCGGTATGCTCAGCGCGGCCGGTTCGACGACGAGTACAACCAACACGTGTCGGAAGGCAGGTGGCTGCGGAAAGAGGCGGACCAACTTCGATCTGTGGACCCCACGAAGGCGGCGCGCAGAGATGTGGAGACTCAGGAGGAGTTTAACGTCGCACGAATTTTGCGGCCGTATCTCCGGGCCACATACGTCCCCTGGATGGACACGAATCTGACTGTGCAGCAAGCGGTCGACAAGAATGTCGCGTACGACCTAAAGCAAATTGGATTCGAAAGCCAGTGGACGGACCCGGGAACTTCTGGAAATGACAGAAGACCGATGTGGGGGTCAGCTAGCCGAAATCCAGAAGTCGCGCGATAAATTGTTTTTTCTCACCCTCACAGTTGTCGTTTTTGTTTCCGCGCTTGGGTGCCTCACGCTGGCGGAATTGTGGAGAAAGAAAAACAGGCGGTTGGCGCTGATGTTTGTCCTGGGGATACTGATCGCCGCGGGAGGTGTGTTCGCCACAATCGTGATTGATATCGGCAGCGCAGGCATGTTTTTCTGGTCCACCCTCGCGTTTATGTCGCTAGGTTACTTCGGCAGCAAGCTCGCTCCGGCAATGGCCAAGGCAGCGCAGAAGATCTCGGTGGGATTCGGTTTTCTGCAAGCCAAGGAAGTGGAGGACGAGGAGGAGGAGGAAGATCCGCACCCCGGCGAAGTGGAACCGCTTCTGTTTTCCGGTGTGCGCATGCACGTGATCCGAGCGCGGCACGCACTCTCGATTCAGGTGATTCTGCTAATAGTTCTAACGGTCCTGCTGAGCGCGGTGCTGGGCTGCGCGTATAGCGGCGCCAACTTGGAGGCCAACCGAACTTCGAGTAGAGCCGCCGATAGCCTGGTCGAAGGTTTCAAGACCAGCCACAGCGGGTCCAGCCACTATGTTTTGGGCAGCTTCGCCACCATCCAAGAGCAAAATGTCGCTTATGAGGCGGTCTTTTGTGTTCCTTCACTACTGCCCGGGCATACAGGATGCCTCCTACTGCAAGAGCGCGGAAGATTTGACCAACCGCTTCAAGCAACAGTCCGTGGCAGCAGCGTGGCCCGTGCCGGCGGGTTCGGTTTCAAAGGATAGAGGTGCCGGGGTCTCCGGTCCGCAGCTTACGAACGTCGGGCTGGTGGCTGCTCCGGACGGGCTCGGCTGGCATGGGCGACTGGAAAATTTGCGGGACCCAGACGTTCTCGCGGTCATCTGGTACAAATACGAGAAGAGATGGGATCTGTGGAGATCCCTTCCGGAACTTTCCGGAAAAGTAGATCCAGCGAAACTTGTCATCGATGCCGAGGGCAATGCCAGCGAGTTCCGGTCGTATCTCGATGCGACGAACCAGCGCGCTTGCGCGGAGAATGGGGAATATCGCGCCGAGTTTTATCTGAACGGCAAACTGCTTGATCTCGATCCCGGCGAATCACTCAACTACCCATCTATGACCGCCGGCGGTTTTCGCGACCTCAACATCAGCATGTGCCATCCGCCGGATTGGGATCGCTGGCGGCCCGTTGATGCGCTGGATGATTTTATGAACGGTGGCTACGTGTCCCGTGATGCATTGCGGGGAATTTTCGCTTTCAATTACTACTTTCCGCGGGGGAGTCTCGATGAAGCGGCCAAGGAAAAACTGGCCGAACGCTCGCTTGCGGATTTGGCTCTGACGAAATTCATCCCGTTAAACCAATATTCGATGGAGGCCAATTCCTGTCCGATTACGTCCTCGGACCAAACGGTGATCGCAGCGAAATCCGAGATCACATCGGGAATAGGGCTCGCTAGGGTTTGGGCCTCCCAGGATGGAATGGTACACGTTGGAGTAGCCCGGTCCTTGGCGGGAGGGCTTGCTAAACCGAGTGGAAGCGACGCGGCGGT
>PKUY01000345.1:4940-18130 GCA_003131705.1 Acidobacteriota bacterium
GGGATCGGGCGCGTTCTCCACGCCGCTGATCACCTCGGCCTCGAAAGTCTGCCCTTCCTCGAGCAATTCTTCCACGCTTTCGGAATTGGATTCTTCCGCTCCGGACAATCCCTGAAGATCGCCGGACTGTCCGGCCGCTTCGTCACCCAAGCCCGTTTTCTGGGAGCGAGCTGCCGTACGCAAAACGCCGGAGCCAAGAGACGATCTCTCGCTGCCCGACGATATCTCCCGGGGGATAACTCTTGTCTTGCGTACCGGCTTTTTGGAGGCCTTCGCTTTCGCGCGCGCAGGTTTGGAGCGTAGCTTGAGCTTCTTCTTGGTGGATGGTTTCTTTTTGCCCGCAGTTTTCGCCTTGCCGCGTGATTTTCTCTTCGAGGTGATATTCTTCTTCGCCATGATTCTTAGTATCGCTTACTCAGGCCTCAATCGCCAGAGACAATAGGCACCAACCTTGCGAATATTTAGAGGCGTACATCCCCTATTCCTGTCCCAGGTACAACGCCCAGTTTACGATGCAATGAATGGTCAGACTGGTTCGCGGCATAGCAGAGAGGCGAGCGCGGAGGCGAGTGCGGCCGGTGAAGCCCCATCGGCTGTCTTCGCGCGCCAGGCGACAAACCCGTCCGGGCGGACGAGCACGGCACCTGCAGGAGTGATCCCGTAGGCGCTCGAAAAACTTCCGTCCGGATCGGTCAGTCCGCCGGAGCCGAGTTGGTGAGTATCCAGGTCGAGCCCTAATTGCCTGGCTGCGGCTCGCCCGCTTTCCAGCCAGACTGTTCTCGCGGGACCCGCGAGTAAAACGAAGTTTCTGCCAAAGAGATCGAGCGTGGAGATTTTCTTCCCGTTGCGTTCGAGAAAGATGTGCGGGGCGCGCGTGCCTGGCCGTCCCCTCGACTCGCGTGGATTGTCGTGCAGAAGGCCGTTGTCCTCGCCACCGGGGATCACGGCCTCCGAGTGATAGCAATAGCCGAGCTCGATATTGAGATCGTTTTGGATGGCCTGCATGTTATCCGAGCGGAGATAAGGAGCGGAGCGCGTGACGTAGCGCGAATACGCCTGCTCCACGGTGAACGCCGCCGCGGGACGCCGTTCGGCGTCGTAAGTAGACAGTAGCTCAGCGCCAGCTTTGCCTTTCAATACGAGCGCGAGTTTCCAGGCGATATTGTGCGCATCCTGCACGCCGGTATTGCCGCCAAACCCGCCGCTGGGCGGCATAACGTGCGCTGCGTCTCCCGCGAGGAAGACGCGGCCTTTTTGGAAATGCTCAGCCGTATCGGCGGTGGCATCCCACTGCATTACGTTCTCAATTGTGACCGGGACATCACCAGTGCCGAGCGCTGCGCGAAGTAACTCAAGGCTACGTTGTTCTGTAAGCCCTTCAGAGACATCCGTGACGGGCTTCTTGGGGTCACCCAACCAATGGACTGCCAGGAAGCCCGAGGTGAACGGTTTCTCAATGCGAAAAAAACCGCTCAGGACGGAATTCAAGACGTAGATAACGCTCAGGCTTCGCCCGCGCAGAAGAGGCGAAACGTCGCCGCGGAAATAGATGGTGATACTTTTCGAGAATACGCCGTGGCCGAGCATTCGGATTCCGAGGACCTCGCGAATCCGGCTGTGGCTGCCATCGGCCGCGATCATGTAACGAGCGCGAACCCAGGAGATTTGGCCGGTATCTCGCTCGCGAATTTGCGCGGTAACACCGTCGCGATCCTCCTCGAACGAAATCATCTCGGTGGCGAAGCGCAGTTGCGCTCCCAATTCCTCTGAGCGAGCTTTGAGGACCGGTTCGAGCAAACTCTGGGTGATGAATATCCGGCTACTGGGGCTGACGTCTCGCACACCCTCGTTGAGGTTCGCTATGAACCAAGTGAGTTCCTTGCCGGCCAACGTTTCGACCGCCATGATGGCGCCGTCCTGCACGAACTGCTCGTCCGATCTCTGGAGCACGATTTGCTCGACGCCGACCGTTCGTAACACCTCCATCGTTCGCTGGGTAATCATGGCGGCGCGCGGATGAATCGCCGTTCCGCGATGATGTTCGACGACCAGCGAGCGGATGCCGTGGTGGCCGAGAAGCATCGCCGTGGACATGCCGACGAGACTGCCTCCCACGATCAGGACGGGTACTTCTATATCGGGCATGTTGACTGCTCCCAAAACGTGACGGCGGGGCCGGTCTGCCACCCAGAAGCCGCAAGCTATCACAACCGAGTTTTTGTCACCAGCCACCTATCGATCGGCTAGTAAGGCAGTCGGTGGCTGGTTACGCGGCCAGTGTTACGCGGCCTGGGTTGACACCCGCATAACGTCCCCAGTAAGATTTCGGCTCAGATCGCGGTTCGGTGGCGTATCCTTGCGGATGGATTTCGATCGGGAGAAAACCATGAAGAAAGCTCTGTGGGCGGTTGTGCTGCTGGGGACATTTCTAGCACCGGGCGCGAACGCCCAAACGCAATCCACGCCTCCGCCTCCCGGGACGCCGACCACGGCGACCGCTGCACCGGGCGCGACGCCGGCGCCAGCTGCTCCTCAGGGACGCAAAAAACGCGTCGCCATATTTGATTTCGACTATGCCACTGTACAGACAGCTTCGGCTGCTGCTTTTGGCACCAATGTTGACGTCGGCAAGGGCATTACCGATCTGCTCGTTAAGTACCTTGTTCAGGACGGGACGTACTCGGTGATCGAGCGCCAGGTTTTGGACAAGATCATGGCCGAGCAGAATTTCTCGAATAGCGACCGCGCGAATCCGAATTCAGCTGCGAAGCTCGGCAAACTCCTGGGCGTCGACGCCATTATCGTCGGTGCCGTCACGCAATTCGGAAACGACACAAAAAATACGAACGTGGGCGGCGGAGGCGGTGGCTTTGGCGGATTCGGTGTTGGCGGATTCTCTCACAAGAATACCAAAGCGATTGTGAACATTGACGCGCGCATCGTCGACATTGATACAGCGGAAATTCTCGGGGTGGCCGAGGGTCACGGCGAATCGTCACGATCCAGCACTGGACTCCTGGGTGGGGGCGGACACTGGGGCGGCTGGGGTGGCGGAGCAGTAGACTTCGGCAGCAGCGACTTCCAACAGACGATTCTCGGCGAGGCTGTGAAAGCTTCCGTCGAACAAATGAGCGCCGGACTGATCGCAGATAATACCAAGCTGCAGATCCGGACGATCATCGTTTCAGGGCTAGTCGCCGCCGTCGATGGCGGGCAGATCGTATTGAATGTTGGTGCGAAAGCCGGCCTGAAGGTGGGCGATCAGCTCTCGGTCGAGCGCGTCACGAAAGAGATCAAGGACCCATCCACGGGTCAGGTAATCCGCCGGTTAGCCAATCCGGTCGGTGTGGTTCGGGTGACGGATGTGGATGATATTTCGGCTGTGGCCGCGCCAGTTTCGGGCACTGGATTTAAAGTGGGCGATGCGGTAAAGACCGTAACGCAATAACGTAGCCGCTTACTCCATGGGCAGACCGACGTAATTTTCGGCAAGCGATTGAGCCGCGGCCCGCGAACTCGTGACGTAATCGAGCTCGGCAAGCTGGCGCCGCTGGTCGAAGCCATTGTCGGTATCAAAACGGTGGAGCATCGACGTCATCCACCACGAAAAGCGTTGCGCCTTCCAGATGCGCCGCAGGCAGGTTTTCGAATAGCTCTCGATCAGGTCTTTCCTTCCTGAAGCATAGAACTCTTTCAGAGCGCGCGAGAGCACAAGCACGTCCGAAGCTGCCAGGTTGAGTCCCTTCGCTCCCGTGGGAGGTACGATGTGCGCCGCGTCGCCCGCGAGGAATAGTTTTCCGTACTGCATCGGCTCGACGACGAAGCTGCGCATTCCGGTGACGCCTTTCTGCAGAATGGGCCCTTCCGTGAGCTTCCACTTGCCGTCAGCGGTCGCAAGCCGAATGTGAAGCTCCCGCCAGATTCGATCGTCCGGCCACTGACTAATGTCTTCGTCGGGCGCGCACTGGATGTAAAGGCGGCTGATTTCGGGCGAGCGCATGCTGAGCAGGGCAAATCCACGCTCGTGATACGCATAGATGAGCTCCTCCGCTGAAGGAGGTGCCTCGGCCAGAATCCCCAGCCATCCGAACGGATAGATTCGCTCGAAGACCGTGAGTGCGCCCGCTGGAATCGAAGGCCGGCACACACCGTGGAAACCGTCGCACCCGGCGATGAAATCGCACTCGACCTCCTGCGGCTGGCCGTTTGCACGAAAGCGAATCTTCGGGCGCGTTTGCGCGCTTGCATCGCCGAAGTCGTGCACGCTCACATCAGCCGCCTCCACGAAGATGCGGCCGTTCGCGGCGAGGCGTGCGTCGAAAAGATCTGCGACAACTTTGTTTTGCGGATAGACAAAGATGGCGCGGCCGTTGGCGAGATCCTTGAAATCGATGCGGTGCCCGCACCCCCCAAAGCGCAGCTCGACGCCGTAATGGACCATGCCCTCCCGCTTCATCCGCGCGCCCACGCCTGTTTCGGTCAGCAGGTCGGCGGTGCCTTGTTCGAGCACACCGGCGCGCACGCGCTCCTCTGTGTATTTTCGGCTGCGCGATTCAACCACAACCGAATCGATCCCCTGCAGATGGAGAAGATGCGAAAGCATCAGCCCTGCTGGCCCAGCCCCGACGATTCCGATTTGTGTGCGCATCAGTCTTTCTTTTTGGGATTTGCCGGACGGTGGAATTGCTCGACCCGTCCCTGAGCAGGAGGAAGGGTACCTATTTTATATTCATCTTGCAAAGCCCGAAGATCAAACTAGAATGCTGCCACGTCTACCCTGTTGACCCGCCGTATTGGGCGGCGGGTCACGGACCGCGCGACCTGCCGGTGCGCTAAAAATTGGCGCTGCTTGCCTGCGGTGTTGCGTCGCGGCTCCAAAATGATTCGTTGAGGAGAATCCAAGTGGCAAAGGAACGAGGATTCTACGGCTGGAAATTGGTTGCCGCGCTTTCTTCGCAGGATGCCCTGAATTTGGGATTCCCTGTGTACGGCGGAGCCGTGATCAACAGCTACATGCTGCAGCAGATTGCGATGAGCCGCAGCACGTTCGGCCTTGGATTCACGCTTTTGAATCTGTTTGTGGGGCTGCCCGCGACGCTTGTCGCGGTCTCCATCGTCCGCCGGGGGATTCGCACGACGTATTTGATCGGCGCCGCACTGGTTTGCTTCGGCTCTTTGTTTCTGGCTCTTTATGCCACGCAGCCCTGGCACTACCTGCTCGGGTTTGGCGTGATCAACGGCATGGGCATTTGCTTCGGCGACATCATTCCCGGTACCACGGCGGTGGCGCGGTGGTTCAAGCGATACCGTGGCAGGGCCTCGGGGCTGGTGCTGAGCGGTTCAGGCGTCTCCGGGTTCTTGGCTTCGCCTCTATTGGACAAGCTCATCCGCTCCCATGGAGGCAATTGGCGGCTCGGATGGGAAGTGATCGCGGGCGTCGCAGTCCTTGCCGGGATTATCGCGTTTCTTTTCGTTAAGGAGCGCCCGGAAGATCTAGGACAGACTATGGACGGGGCCCCCGAAGAGAAGCCGGCCGAACAAGGAAGCGCGCACCCCGTTCAGCAACTGACGACCGAGTATGCGTGGACGCCGGCGGAGGCGTACCGCACCAGAGCCTACTGGCTGATTGTGATCGGTGGTCTGGCCGCCCAGTTTCCATTTTTCATTTTCACCGCGCATTGGATTCTCCACTTGCGGGGCGCGGGTATTTCCTCCGGCGACGCCGCTTTCGCCATGGGTCTGTTTACAGTTGCCTGCATTGCCGGCCGTTTGATCGGCGGCTGGCTGATGGACACGATGACCGCTCGCTACGCGTTCATGGTCGGGCTCTTCTGCTACGTGATAGGTTCGTTCGCCGCGCTGAGGGTCGGCCCGAATGCACTGGCAATCGCCTATGCCGGGGCGATCCTGTACGGCCTGGGCATTGGCTGGACGTTCACCTGCATGACTACCTGCGTGGCTCACTTCTTTGGCCCCGAGGCTTTTCCCAAACTGGCGGGAATGATGCTGCTGCTGACGTCTGGCGGCGCTTCTCCGGCGGGCATCATCGGAGGAAAGATTTTCGACATGTACGGAAGCTACGCGCGCGCGTGGGAACTCAACATACTGGTTGCCGCTATCGGCATCATCGCCATGGCTTTTGCATTCCTGCCTCGCCGGCGCGGCGTGGCTGCCGCTGTCGCGACCGCCGCTTGAGAAACTAGAGGCAGTTCCACCAAGTTTTTCCCAGGAGGAATGGAGTGTCGAATAAGCAAGAATTTTATGGCTGGAAGATGGTGGCCGTGCTCTTTACCCTCGATTTTATCAACATGGGGTTCCCGTATTACGGCGGAAGCGTGATCAATGGTTACATGATCCACCAGATTCCGATGAGCCGCAGCATACTCGGCCTCGGATTCACTTTTCTCAACCTGTCCCTCGGTCTTGCCGCAGTGTTCGTGGCGATGTCCATCGTCAAGTACGGCCTCCGGGCAACATTCATATTCGGCTCGGCGCTGATTTGTGTCGGCGCTTTGCTGATGGGCTTTTGCGTATCCAAGCCGTGGCAATATCTGGTGACGTTCGGAATTGTCAACGGAGTTGGAATCAGTTTCGCGACGTTGGTTCCCGCTGCGGCGGGGGTGACGCGATGGTTCCGGCGCTACCGCGGGCGCGCGATGGGAATCGCACTTTCCGCGTCGGGCTTCGCGGGCTTCGCCGTTTCGCCCTTTCTGGACAAAATGCTCCGGGCCGCCGGCGGCAATTGGCGCGCGGGCTGGTATATCGTTGCGGGTGCGATGGTGCTGGCCGCACTCATAGCATTCCTGTTCGTCAAGGAGAGCCCGGAATCCCTCGGACAATCCGTGGACGGAATTTCGGAAGAGGCGCGGAACCAGCCGTCTCGCACCGACTCGTTAGCTACAAAGTTTCCATGGACCGCGGGGCAAGCCTATCGCACTTCTGCGTACTGGCTGATTGCGATTGCCGGGATCGCCACCACATTTCCGTTCTTCTTCCTGGTAGCGCATTGGATTTTGCGCCTGCGCGGTCCGGGAATCAGCTCCGCGGATGCGGCCTTTGCGATGGGCCTGTTTACGATGGGCACGCTCGGCGGACGCTGGCTGGGCGGAATTCTGATGGACCTGATGAATTCACGGCTGGCCTTCGTGCTCGGTCTCAGCGTGTATTTCATCGCTTCATACCTCGCGATTATCGTGCGGCCGGAGACGCTGATGCTGGGCTACATAGCCTCAGTCCTGTACGGCGCGGCGTACGGCTGGACATTCACGTGCGCCGGCACGATTACGGCCCATTATTACGGCCCAGCGGCCTTCCCGAAACTCTACGGCACGATGACATTTTTGGTTTCGGCTTTTGCGTCGCCGGCCGGCTACGTCGGCGGGAAAATTTTCGATCTCTACGGAAGTTACACGCGCGCGATCGAGTTGAATTGCCTGATGGCCGTTATCGGGATCGCGGCGATCTCGTTCGCGGCGATGCCGAAGCCGCGCAGCGAAGTGAGCGCGGCGGTTGTTCAACAGGAGCCAGCGTAGGGAGTTCGTCGAGAACTTCGAAATCCTTGTGGGTCGTGGCTTTAGCCACGACATACGCTCTGGAGAATGAGGCTGGCTTTGGCCGCTGAGGAGGTTGTCGATGATCCGCAGACGTGAACTGCTGAAAATGTCTCTGCTTAGCGGGGGCGCGGCAGTCACCGGCAGCCTCCTCGGTTCCTCATTTGCGAAAGCGGCTCTCGCAGCGGACTCCGCATCTTCCGTTGTCGATACCACGCTCGGCAAAATCCGCGGCGCTTCCGCGAACGGCGTTTCTTCGTTCAAGGGTGTTCACTACGGCGCTTCGACCGAAGGTGCCATGCGCTTCCTGCCACCGGCGCCGCCGAAGCCATGGACGCGCGTGCGCGATGCACTGGAAATCGGGCCGCCGGCTCCTCAGGACGCAGCTGGCTCCAATAGCGCCTCCGAAATCCGCAAGGCCATGGGTGATCTGATCGGCCCTGGAACGATGGGCGAGGATTGTCTTGTCCTCAATGTTTGGATGCCAAGTCTCCGCAACGGCAGCAAGCGGCCCGTGATGGTCTGGCTGCACGGCGGCGGATACACCAGCGGCTCGGCCGGAGTCCCTGTATACGACGGGACGAACCTCGCGCGAAAGCAGGATGTGGTTGTCGTCGGAATTAATCACCGGCTGAATGTTTTTGGCTATCTCTATCTCGCCGAGTTGAGCGGCGAAAAATATGCCGATTCCGGAAACGTGGGCATGCTCGACATCGTCCTGGCGCTTCGATGGGTGCGCGACAATATAGGAAACTTCGGCGGCGATCCCGGAAACGTGACGATCTTCGGCGAATCTGGCGGCGGCGGGAAAGTCAGCACGCTCATGGCCATGCCTGGGGCGAAGGGACTATTTCACAAAGGAATTGTGGAGAGCGGTTCAACGCTGCGCGTGGGCTCGCGCGAAGATGCCAACAAAGCGGCGGAGAGGCTGGTCGCGCAGCTCGGCATCACGCCGAACCGTATCGATGATCTCCAGAAAGTGCCGATGGATAAACTCTTGGCCACTCTGCATTCGATGGCGGGGCCGAATGCGCCTCGGTTGGGTCCAGTCGTTGATGGCCGTTCGCTGCCGAGGAATCCGTTCGACCCGGACGCGCCGCCGCTTACTGCAAGCGTCCCGATGCTGATCGGCACGAACGCCACGGAGTCCACGCTGCTGCTTGGTCTCGGAGATTCAGGACTCTTCTCCTTGGATGACGCCGCGATGCGCACCCGGCTGAAGGCCTATCTGCATCTTGACGACGATTCGAAACTCGATAGCGTGATCGCGTCCTACAAGAAAGACCGCCCGAACGCCACGCCCAGCGACATCTATTTTGCCGTCACCACCGACCGCATGATGCGAATGAACGCCATCACGCAGACCGAGCGCAAAGCCGCTCAAGGAACGCCTGCCTATATGTATCTGTTCGGGTGGCAAACGCCGGTTCTCGGGGGGAAGCTGAAATCGCCGCACGCCATCGAGCTTTCATTTGTGTTCGACAACGTCAACACGCAGACCGGAATGACCGGCACGGGCGCCGATTTGCAGGCGCTCGCCGATAGAGTCAGCGCCGCGTGGGCCGCGTTCGCGCGCACCGGAAATCCGAGCCACCCTGGCATTCCGAAGTGGCCCGCCTATGACACGATCAGCCGCGCCACCATGATCTTCAACGATGAATGTCAGGTAGTGAACGATCCGAGCAGAGATGAGCGGATCGCGATGAGCGCTCTGCCGTGGGCGTAAGTTTGCCTCTGGTGGACTCCTAGTCGTGAAACGCGCAACTATCCAGATCTTGCTGTTGCTGTGCCGTGACAGTCACTTTCGTGGGCCAGACATTACCGTCGCACATTTGAGTGCGCTTGAAGAAAATATAGCGACGCAATTCAACGAATTGCGCGTAAAGGCTGGCCTGAGGCCACTCACGTTCCGACAAGACATACGGATGCGAATGGAGGCGTGCTCTATACAACTCAGCGGTCCCGACCCCCGGCGTTGAAGACGGGCGCGTGAAACGAAAATGGTGGTTCCTGGCTGCTAACCCCAGCAAGCCAGACAGCGAGCTGGCGCGACTAGCGGGTACAAGAACCAGCTATGACGACATGGCAGTGGGCGTCTGGTTCGCCACAACCGACGTTTACAAGGCTGGTATGTATTGGGTCGTCGTCCATCCCGAACATAGTGAGGCACACGAAGTTTTCTGGGGACACTTCTATTTGACCGACGACCTCGAGTATCAGACGCCGTTCGACAAACAGTAGAAAGAACGGCTTCTTCAGCGTTGCCGCTCTATCAAATAGGCGAAGCGGCTGATCCGTTGGAACGGCCAGGTTGTTACAGCTGAATCTTCGAGAAGAAGTAGCTTCCGACGCCGAGCAGGATCGCCGTCAGGATGGTCAGCACGACGAAGTCTGTCGCCATGTTGAACACGAACACATTGCTGAGTGAACCGCGAAGGCCGTCCACACCGTAGCTGAGTGGATTCAGACGCAACGCGAACTGCAGCGCCTTCGGCAAACCCGACGCAGAGAAAATGGCGCCCGAGAAAAAGAACAGCGGCATCACCAGAAAGTTGATAATCAGCGGAAATCCCTGCATGTCCTGCAGCACGGAGCCGAAAACCGTGCCGATCGAAGTGAAAAGAAGCGCGATCAGAAACATGAACACGATTGCCACCGGCACCAGCCGCGGATTCGCGATCCGGAAGCCGGCAATCACGCAGATCACGAACACGACTGTACCCTGCGCCATCGCCACGATCGCGCCGCCGAGCGTCCTTCCGAGAACGATTTCCAGGCGCGAAACAGGAGCCACCAGCGTTTCCTTCAGAAATCCGAATTGCCGGTCCCAGATGATTTCGATCCCCGAGAATACGGCATTAAAGAGAATCGCCATGGAGATGATTCCCGGCGAGAGGAAGTTGATGTAGTCCCCGCCACCCGCCTTCGCGAACATCGCTTTGAACCCGAATCCGAGCGCAATGAGAAAGAGAATCGGCTGTCCGAGCGAGCCGATAATCCGAGCGGGCGAGCGAATGTAACGCTTGAGCTGCCTTAAGCAAAGTATGTAGATGGCATTCATCGCCGTCCTGCTCCTCTCCAGACTTTCCCCATCATCCGCATCCGGTCTGCGGAAGTCGCTTCTTCTTCTCGAATTGCATGCCCCGTTAACGCGATGAACGCGTCTTCGAGCGTTGCGGCATTCGTTTTCGCTTTCAGCTCCGCCGGTGTTCCCTCGGCGACAATTTTTCCGTGGTCGATCACGGCGACATCGTCCGCCACGCGGTCAGCTTCTTCCATGTAATGCGTGGTGAAGAACACAGTGACGTTTTCTTCCTTGCTCAGTTGCTGGATGTAGCCCCAGATGTGGTTTCGCGTCTGGGGATCGAGGCCGATTGTCGGCTCGTCGAGAAAAAGGATTCGCGGCTTGTGCAAGAGCGCCCGCGCAACTTCAAGGCGGCGCTTCATGCCGCCGGAATATTGCTTCACGAAATCGTTTTTACGGTCGGCAAGCCCGACGAAATCGACGAGCATGTCGATACGCTTCAGCCGCTCGGCGCGCGGAACTCCGTAGAGAATTCCGTGCAGGTCCATATTCTCTTGCGCCGTCAATTCGTCGTCGAGGCTCGGATCCTGAAACACGATTCCGAACGAGCGACGCACAGCCCGTTGCTCGCGCGTGGGGTCGTGGCCGTTGACGCGAATCGATCCGCTGGTTGGATCGAGCACGGTGGTGAGCATTTTGATCGTGGTGGTTTTTCCGGCTCCGTTGGGGCCGAGGAAGCCGAAGATTTTTCCTTCGGGGACCGTGAACGCGATGTGATTCACGGCACAAAAATCCCCGTAGTTCTTGACCAAGTCCTGGACTACGATCATTTCGCCCATCGTTGCCTTCCCCCGCGGCCGCAATCGCCGCCCCCGTCCAACAGCGGCGAGACAGGATACGATGTATCCAAGCAGCCGGGCAATCAGATATAACGTGCCGAGAGAAAGAGGAGGTTTTTGCCGTGAGCACAGTGCGAGAGGCGACCTACGGCGTTTTGCGCGATTTGGGGATGAACAAGATTTTCGGAAATCCCGGTTCGAGCGAGCTGCCGTTCCTCAAGGACATGCCTTCCGACTTCGACTACATCCTCGCGCTGCATGAACGAAGCGCGGCGGGGATGGCTCTCGGTTATGCGATGGCCACGGGTGAAGCAGCGTTCGTGAATCTTCATTCGATCGCGAGCGCCGGGAATGGGCTGTCCGCGATCATCGACGCTCTCTATTGCCATGCGCCGCTGGTAATCACAACGGGCCAGCAGGACCGGCGGCAGATTCTCGGCGAACCTTTTCTTGTCAGCCGTGCGGTCGAAGTCGTGAAACCTTACGTGAAATGGGCCTGCGAGCCGCTTCGCGCCGAAGACGTTCCAGCAGCAATCGCTCGTGGCTATCACCTTGCGATGTTGCCGCCGCGCGGGCCGGTGTTCATCTCGATTCCCATGGACGACTGGAACAAGCCATGCGCGCCGATGATCGCGCGCAAAGTAACTCAAACTGTGTTAGCTGATCCCGCGGCACTCGATGAAGTGGTTCGGGCAATTGACGCCGGCCGCAACCTCGCGATCATTGCGGGATCGCAAATTGAAGAAGACCGCGCCTGGCACGACGTAATCGCACTCGCCGAGCGATTGAACGCGGACGTCTTCAGCGAACCGATTGCCTCGCGCTGCGCGTTTCCGCGAAGTCATCGTTTGTTTCGCGGCGGATTATTCCCGGCGCAAAAACCACTCGCTGATCAATTGGCCGGCTACGACACCGTCGTCGTGTTGGGCGCGCCCGTGTTTCTTTACTACGCGTATGTACCCGGCAACGCCATCGCGCCCGGCACCAAACTTTTTCAGGTCACAAATTCTCCGCAGGACGCCTCGGCTGCGCTCGCCGGGACGAGCATCGTGGGCAATATTGCCGCTGCCGCGCGGTATATCGGCAGCCGCGTGAAGCCCGTCGAGCGAGTCATCGCCGCGCGCGCGACGGTGCCCGATCCGAAGCCTGAACACCCGATGACTCCGGGCTACGTTTTCAGCGTCTTGAATAAGCTCTTGCCGCACGACGCAATTATTTCCGAGGAGTGCCCGTCTTCGAAGGGCGATCTCGACCGTCACATCATGCTCGATGAACCGGGATCGTTCTATTCCGTTCGCACCGGGATACTGGGCTTCGGCATGCCCACGGCTGTCGGGTTGCAATTGGCGCATCCCCATCGGCGAGTGATTTGTGCCGTGGGCGATGGCTCGGCGCAGTATTCGATTCAGGCTTTGTGGTCTGCAGTGCAGTGCAAGGCCCCTGTAATTTTTCTGGTGATATGCAACGGAAACTATTCCGCGCTGAAGGGATTCCGCGATTTTACGAAGGTTGGGAAAAATGTGCCGGGGAGCGACATACCTGGAATCGATGCCGTGAAAATCGCGCAAGGCTACGGCATGACGGCTCGAGGTGTTGACCGCGCCGAGGATCTCGAACCGGCGTTGAAATGCGCGTTCGCCTCGAACGAGCCCTGCTTGATCACTGTGAAGGTTTCGGAGGGTGGGCAAACGACGATGGGAATGGACCAGTCGGTGAACCCGCCAAACTACGGATGACGGCCCCCGTTGTGGTGCCCAGCATCGCCAACGTTTGCTG
>PKUY01000035.1 GCA_003131705.1 Acidobacteriota bacterium
GTGCCGGTCTTGTCCGAGCACAGCACATCCACACCAGCGAGTTCCTCGATCGCCGACAGTTTTGTCACAATCGCTTGTTTCTTTGCCAGCAAACGCGCGCCGACTGCCATCGTCACTGACAGTACCGTGGGCATCGCCACGGGGATCGCGGNNGTACTTTCGAGGCCATATGGGTTCACTTGCGTTACGGCCCGGTGACTCGCTCACCATCCCTTGGATGGCTTTGTCGGTCAGCTTCATCCGCTTCGTTTCCTCCACGGATGCGACCCAAGCTAAGGGGCTTCTGACTTTTACCTCTGTAGGTCTACCTCCTACTGAACATGTCTGCCTTTCCTGGACGCACTCCCTACCAAGAACCCGATTCGTGCTCGTTTTGGCGACTTCTAGGTTTTGCCGATCGGGCAATCCAGTTGGATTCGGTGACTGTGTTCAACGACACAAACTGNNCGCCGACTTGTGGGATCTCCACAACCCGACCCATCGCCGGAGACTGGGTCGGCTTGTGGTTCGCCAAAATTCAATTCGAATACCTTGCTCTGCGAATGTAGCATCCCTGGATTTCTTAAGATGTGAACTGCGTAGTTTTCCGAGATTTCGCGACAGGCCAAGTCCGCAGTTGCGCCATCCCATTTCCGCAGAGATCTCATTATGTTTCATCGACGCCCCGGCCAGAACCGCGTGTGGTCACGTAAATTCACGCTCTTATCATCGGCCTGGCCGGAACCGAGGTATCTTCAATTCACGGAAATCCAACGCAAGCAAAGCGTCCCTACGGTTTGGTTGCTGTATGCTCTTTCGCGCGCCGACAGGTGGCCATTGGGCCCCGCACTGCGCACATCTGACCCCTCCCGGGATGGGCTGACTCATCACGCCGTTACAACCTTCACATGGCCTTGAATCTGTCAGCGCTAGAATCTGCCGTTTTGCTCCGCTTTTTTCTGCGATTGCTTGAACCGGAACAGAGCTTAGATCTCCCGCCTCCGCAGCCTTCTCCCGGTACCAGTCGAGCACTCCAAAGCAGTCCATTCCCTGCTTCGACCAATCGAGAGCCATGGAAGTCGAATCGATCTGATCATCATATTTTCCTTTGGGAAATGCGGAAATCTCATGTAAATACTCCGGCAACCAGTCGGCCTCTACGGGAACATGAACAAAACCGTTCTCGATGGTGCTGCTAACTGAGTGCATGCGCATGATCTTTTCCATTTGGGGCTCATACCGGGTTGTGCCGTGAACGCCGTCGGCCAGTAAATCTTGAATGAGCTGTGTTCCTGATGCCTTGTCTTCGATCACGACTGTTTTTGCTCTGTACAGCTCAGCCTGTTGTTTCACCGTCCTTCTCAAATCCGGATAATCCAGGCGCTTACGCAAGACGTGCAACAAGTAGAGTTGGTTTTTTCGCAGACCCCACGTTGTGCAAACGCTAAAATCACTTAGCTCGGAACTCTTATTAGCCGTGTCCCAACTCTGGAAAACGAGCTCAAATTCCATGGGTAGGTCCGCAGGCGTATAGGTTTTGAACCAATGGGTCTTGATCATCCCTCCACCCAAAGGCGAGGGAGATTGTTGATACTGTCCCGCGAAATTATATTCGCCTTGAATCGCCCTCATGCGAGCAAGCAGTGAGAGGGATTCGCGCTCCGGATGCAAAGCCTCACCCTGCTGACGCGTGAAGGTCCTTTCGCGGTAAGGCGTCTGGATCGTGTAGTGCTCATTTTCTTCCGCGATCGCCGGAAACCTTAACGTGTGCCAGTCGCCTTGCTGTAGCACGTGACCCACGAGATCATCTTCGTGAAGCCTCTGCATAATCAGTATGATGCAACCCGTGCGCTTGTCGTTCAAACGGCTGACGACAGTGTGATCAAACCAATCGTTTGCCGACTTGCGTTGAGTTTCGGATAGCGCTTCGTCAGGCTTGAGAGGATCGTCGACGATGATAAAATCCGCACCGCGCCCAGTCAAAACGCCGCTTACGGATGTGGACAAGCGAAAGCCCTTCTTCGTGGTCATGTAGTCATTGAGCATCGGTCTTCGCGTGGCGAGGCGAGTCGATGGGAACAGCCCCTGGTACCAATCAGACGTCATCAGCGACCGACAATCCCCCGCTAACTTATCCGCGAGGTCTTGGCCGTAACTGGCACAGATGATCGACGTCGATGGATTGTGACCCAGAAGAAAGGCTGGGAACGCGATCGAAGCCATGTGCGATTTGAGCGAGCGCGGCGGAACGTTAATAATGAGGCGCTTTATCTCGCCGAGACGACACCGTTCAAGTGCTTCGGCGATTACTTCAATATGCCAGTTGTGAAGATATTCCGTTTGTGGATTTAGTTCGGAGAAACTTCTCTCGATGAAGAGTGCGAAGTCGAGACGCTGGAATGCTTGGAGCTCTTTATGGCTTATTGTCGTTCTCATTGGTCTCCTTCTTTGACTGTTGTAGTTTCTCTAGGAGTCGGTTCCTGATTTTCTGATCAGATTCGGTTAGGGTTGATTTGGTCTCGGTAGCAACAGTTTCGGCTTCGGTTAGGCTGGCAAGAGCGGAAAGTTGCCTCATGGCCGCCAAATCGCCGCCCGCCGCCTTATTAACCATCTGTTTGAGTGCAGCTTCGAGCTTTGTGACGGTTTTGCGGTCGCCGTTTTCGTTTATAACAACCTTCTCCTGCAGGGTTCGCTCAAGGACGGTCGCCAAATTGCGTTTGCCCTTTGGCCTCCCTCGCGGATTGCCGGAAACGCCCTTGCGGAACTGTCCGTGACTGGGCGGCTTGCCAAATCCAACGTCGTACGTCTTGTCGCGATCATCGGGCATCGCCGGCCTCCTCCTCGCGCTTGGCAAAGGTCTGTCCACTGAGTTGGTGTGTGGCCTCAAGGTTCGTGAACTTTTGCCATCTGCGTATAACGGTGTCGACATAGGTCGGGTCGAGTTCCATGCCGCAGCAAATCCGGCCGGTTCGCTCCGCGGCAATAACAGTCGTTCCGCTTCCCAGGAATGGATCGAGGACGAGATCGCCACGCACCGAGCAGTCCATGATGGCGTCCGCCACGAGCGCGACCGGCTTCACGGTGGGATGTAGGGCGAGCAGATCACCCTCTTTCGTCGACCGAGAAAAGGAGTTGGCTCCTGGGTAGTTCCAGACGTTGCTGCGCGAGCGGCCGAATCGCCCGAGCTGGATGTTATTGCGATAAGCGTTCCCGCCGTTCTGAAAGACGAAGACCAGCTCATGCTGGCTGCGGTAGAACGAACCCATCCCCGCGTTGTCCTTGGTCCATACGCACAAGTTTCTAAGGTCGGAATAAGCTTCGCGTCCGGCCGCAAGGAGCTCGCCGATATGCCGCCAGTCCATGCAGATGTAGTGGAGACTTCCCTTCAGGCTGTGATGAGCGAGTAGACTGAGCGCATCCGTCAGAAATGCGATGAACTCGGCCTCGCTCATTTCACCTGAAGCCATAACGAACTCGCGGTGACGGGCTTTCCCGTTTCCGCTGACATGCCCGGAGATCGGGACGTTATAAGGCGGGTCGGCGAAGACCACGTTGGCTCTGCGGCCGTCCATTAGCAGCCTGTAGCCCTTCGGAGAGAGCGCATCCCCGCAAAACAGCAAGTGCTTGCCCAGACTCCATAGGTCGCCATGGCGGCTTACCTGAACAAGAGATGGCTCGGGCATAAGGTCGGCGGGGTCGTCTTGGCCGTCGGTGGCCGGGGAGAGGTTTTCGATGATCAAATCGAT
>PKUY01000222.1 GCA_003131705.1 Acidobacteriota bacterium
AGCCCCATGTTGAGATAGGTATCCGGATAGTGGTCCATCAGCCAGGGATTCGGCGAGATTTTGTGGCCGCCCATCGGGACCATGCTCATCGAATCGACGCCGCCCGCAACAGCAACATCACCCTGGCCGGCCATGATTCGCTCGGCCGCAATCGCGATGGCTTGCAGGCCGGAGGAACAAAACCTATTGACGGTCATCGCGGCAACAGTCACGGGCAGGCCCGCGCGCAGGGATGCAATTCGCGCGACGTTCATTCCCTGCTCGGCCTCGGGCATGGCGCAGCCGATGATGACGTCTTCAATTTCTTTCGGATCGAGGCCCTTGGCGCGTGCGACCGATTCCTTGATCACCAGCGCGGCGAGATCATCCGGGCGCGTGGCTCGCAGACTTCCCTTCGGCGCTTTGCCGACCGCTGTCCGCACCGAGCTCACAATCACGGCTTCTCGCATGGCTCGCTCCAGTCGAACATCACTGCAATCGAAACGGCGGAATACGCCGCCGCAAAACTGCTCCATTGGATGCCAGCACGCTCGAAAAAGCAACCGCGAGGAAGGACGAACTCGTAGCAGGATGGAACCGATATTCCGCGGCTAGGCTCGGCTGCGGGGATGTACGCGAAGATGCGCACCGGGCGGAGGTGATTTTGCGAAAGATTCTAACGATGGAAACGGATCGTCACTACGGTCTGGGTATCAATCGGCTCGCCGTTCAGCTGCGAGGGCTCGTACTTCCACTGGCGAAGAGCGTCTATCGCAGCCTGGCGCAGCATGGGCGGACCGGAGACGATTTTTGTGGCGATCACGCGACCGGTCTTGTCGATCGACGTGTCGACCACAACATCGCCTTCGATACCCGCTCCCTTGGCCACAGTGGGATAGACTGGCAAAACCGAAGAGATGAGTCGCGGCGGCTTGATCTGGCCGCCTATACGAACGGGAGCTGGGGGCGGAGCCACAGGCTTCGGAACCTCTACAGAAGAATCGGCAATTCCCTGAAGACCGCTACTGGCGGTGTCCGAGGTTGTACCGGCGTCGACCGAAGGCGCCGAGTCCGCATCGCCGGAGCCTGGCGCGCGCTCGGACGAAACGGGATGGGCGTTCAGGCCAACGAACATTCCCGGCACGTGTGGCGCAGTTTTCTGCTTCGCAGATGTGCTGGACGGAGTCTCCGCTGCGGATGAAGTTTTCAACCCGCCCGTAAGAGGCGCCTGCGTTCCCCGAGCAGTGACGGAAGGAGCGACTGCCGCAGCCGGCTGCGCAGAATTGACTTGCTGCGCGGAACCCGCCGAAGAGTTTTGCCCCGCGCTTGCGCTTGTATCGACAGCCGGCGCCGCTGACGCGGCGACCGAACTCGCGTGAGAATTCCTGCTAAAATCCGCGGCGAAAGGACCGAGGTGAAAGTAAACCGCCACGCCGGCCGCGACGACGAATAGCGCGGCTACGCTCGCCACGATTAAAACCCAGTTGCGGCCCTTACTCTTAGCTTCGATCAGGTCAATTTCCGCAGAGTGATTATCAACTCCCATCCCCGAAACCAGACCGGAGCCGAAGGGTTCTCTCTGTACAGCACCCGACCCGCCGAGGCTGGCGGTGGCCGCGAAGCGCCCAAACGTAGAGGAGGCATTATCTGCGGGTGAATCGGCGACGACCTTTGATACCTCCGGTTCTCCTTCGCTCGGCACACCCGCGCCAGGAAATGAAATGGAGGGCGCTGCGTGGGTGTCTCCTTGGAGCTCGGACATTGAGAATGACGCGTTAGACGTCGCCGGCGGAAAATCTACAGCGGTGCTTCTTTTCGATGTGTCCGCAACAGTGCGAGGCCGCTCGATTCCTGGGAATGGCTCTGCGTGACCGCGCGTCGTCGACGCTGCTGCTGGCTGAACGTCTTCCTGCGCGCCGATCGATACGAATCGTGATTCCGCCTTCACGGGCTGAGCGATCTGCGAAACCGGCGCGACCGATGGGGCCGGCGGCCGGAGAATGGTCGCAGGCGGCCCGGAACTGCTGGGGGCGGCATTCTTTTCCGTTTGTTCCACTTTGATCGCGACGGAAACCGGTGGCGCAACATAGGTAACGGCGGCCATCGGGGAAGGTGCGATTTGCTGCGCCATCTGCGGTTCGTCCGAGGGGAAATACACACCCCAATATCCCGGCTGCCGGTGCGTGAATTCGATTTCGACGTAGCTTTGCGTCGGGGGACAGGCGCGCACTTTCACGACGCGGCAAATCGCGTCATGCCCGGACTTCAAATTTGTAAGCACGACCATCTGACCGGCGGTCACCTCGGTCGACATCCTCACCACCCCGCCCTGCGGAAACACGATCAAAGTAGCTGTCTGTTCTTCGAACGGTTCGGTATGCCGCGTAGTCCCGAGGACCACTTCCTTGGTCCGCGACCCGTGGACCTTCACGGGCACGTCGAGCGAAACAGCGTCCGCGCGAAGTTGGCCGGCGTCGGCTTTCCGTTCATTCATCTGCGTAGCGGCGGTTTCGGTCGTGGGAGCCGTGGCTTCTAAAGTGTCTTTAAGTGGCGTCATCGTAGTACGAACGGTTGCACACCGTTCCCCCCAAAAGCCTGCATTCTTACTACTTTTTCAATTTTCGCCGGGGGCAACAGGCCGGGCAATAGTACGTTCGTACTCCCTGGGAACATTGGACAGAAAGGCGGCTCGGAGGGGCTAATTCCGGAGGGGCTTGCCGGTCTTGAGGGTGTGTTTGATGCGTTCGACGGTCANNCGATGCGCTCCTGGGACCTTCGCTCGCCGCACAAGCTGACGAATGCCTCTCGTTCGAGATCGAGAATATACTGCTCCGGGACGTTTTGAGCTGCGGTGATGCCGCCGCCCGCAAGGATATAAGCCAATTTTCGCGCGACGACGCCGTCGTGCTCCGTCGCGTACTCTCCGCGGACCATCATGTGAACCGCGAGCTTCGCCGCGGCGAAAAACTCCTCGCCGAGAACTCGAATCTCCGCCGGAGCGGGCGGGTGATACCCAGCGCGCACCATCGCGAGAGCCGTCTGCTTCGCGTCGGCAATCTGGCGATCTCGGTTCATGGCGATCAAGTCCGACGGACGGAGGTAGCCGAGCGACCGAGCTTCCTCGGCACTCGTAGAAACTTTCGCCATGGCGATATTTTCAAAGACGGGCCGCAGCGCGTGCATCAAGTCGAGGTTGTCGCCGCCCGCTGCGTGTTCATTCGCACGAATCAACATCTCTTTCGTGCCGCCGCCTCCAGGAACCAGGCCAACTCCTGTTTCGACGAGGCCGATATAAGCCTCGGCTGTGGCATGAATTCTCGCGGCATGGAGCGCGAGTTCGCAGCCTCCGCCAAGCGCCATTCCCTGCGGCGCAGCCACCACGGGGCGCGGCGCGTACTTGATTGCCATGTTCGCGCGCTGGAATTGCCGCACGGCGAGATGAATGTCGTCCCACTCGCCCTCCAGCGCGGTCATCAGCAGGAGCACGAGGTTCGCGCCCGCGGAAAAGTTCGGCACCTGGTTACCGATGACCATGGCTTCGAATTCCGTTTCGAGACGCGCGACGCCCGCTTGCAGCATCGCGAAAATATCTCCGCCGATTGCGTTCATCTTGGCGTGGAATTCGCAGCACAGTACGCCGTCGCCCAAATCGATCAGGCTCGCTCCGGAATTTTCCTGCACCACGCCGGTACGATCCTTCAGCGACTTCAGAATCAGAATTCCCGCCGGCTCGCGCACCGGTTGCAACGCGTTGGAAGCGAGATCGAAGTAGCGCGTGTTGCCTTTTTCGGATTCGTAGAAAGATTTCGCCGGCGACCCGAGCGCCTTCGCGACCAGCGGCGGCATCTGCTTCCCGTCCCGCTGCAGCGCGGTCGCCATTCTTTCCACGCCGACGGCGTCCCACATTTCGAACGGCCCCAGTTCCCAGCCGAAGCCCCAGCGCATCGCGCGATCCACATCCACCACGCTGCTCGCGATTTCTGGGACGCGACGCGCTGCGTACAGGCACATTTCGCTCAGACTCGCCCACAGAAAACGATTCGCTTTGTCGCCCTCTTTCGAATCGAGCGCCGGCCCGACGAGCATCCGCAGCCTCTCGCGCGTGCTCTCGATACTCTTGCCCGCCTCGATCGAATTGAAGTTCGCCTTCTGCCGCGCGCGGTACTCCATCTTCTGCCAGTCGAGCGTCAGAATTTCCGACTCGCCGCCGGCGCCTTTCACGCGCTTGTAAAATCCGCTGCCCGTTTTTTCGCCGAGCCAGCCACGCTGGATCATTGCCTCCATCAACGCTGGCACGCGGAACACCTCGCGCGATTCGTCATCCGGAATACCGTCATAGAGGTTCGAGATCACGTGGACGAGCACGTCGAGCCCGACAATATCAACCGTGCGGAACGTAGCGGAGTTCGGCCAGCCGATTGCCGGGCCCGTACAAGCGTCCACTTCCTCGATGGTCATTTCGAGCGACTGCATCTGCCGCATTGCGTGCAGGATTGAGAACGTTCCGATGCGGTTCGCGATGAAATTCGGCGTGTCCTTCGCCAACACAACGCCTTTGCCGAGCCGCACGTCGCAAATTTCTTCGAGTGATTCGAGAACTTCGGGAAGAGTCTTCGGCCCGGGAATAATCTCGGCCAATTTCATGTAGCGCGGAGGGTTGAAGAAATGTGCTCCCGCCCAGTGTTTTTGGAAGTCCTCGGAGCGGCCTTCGGCGATCAGGCGAATCGGCAGGCCGGACGTGTTCGATGTGACGAGAGTTCCCGGTTTGCGGACCTCCTCGACGCGCTCGAAGAGTTTGCGCTTGATTTCAAGATTCTCGGCGACAGCTTCGATGATCCAATCGGCGTCGCCGCACCACGCGAGGTTGTCGTCGAAGTTTCCGGGAGTGATCAGACGCGCGATCTCGGGCGTGAAGAACGCTGCCGGGCGCGATTTCTTCGCCGCTTCCAATCCCGCAAGAACGATGCGATTTCGCACCGTAGGGCTTTCGAGCGTTAGACCTTTGCGCTTTTCATCGGCGTTCAACTCCGAGGGGACGATATCGAGCAGGTAACACGGGATGCCCGCGTTGGCCAGGTGTGCCGCGATTCGCGCGCCCATCGTCCCGGCCCCGAGCACTGCGGCTTTTTCGATTTGGCGTCTCATGAAAAGGCTGTGTGAAGCCTTCAGCAGGCCACATCGTTGCAAATGCGTCAACGCGGGTCAACCGGAAACACCTTTCGAATCGCGGAATTCCTGTAAAGTGTACGCAGCTGTCGAGGCGCCGCATGGGACCTTCATCAAACTGGTTTTCTAAGGCTGTTCGAGGCCTGCGATCGTTCGCCTACTCGGGCCCGGGTGGGCGGCCAAAGGTCGGGCTTGCCCTCGGAGGCGGGTTCGCGCGCGGGATTGCGCACATCGGCGTGCTGCGCGTCCTCGAAGAGCACGATGTCCAGATCGACTTCATCGCCGGCACCAGCGTGGGCGCGCTGATTGCCGCCACCTACGCGAGCGGAACTTCGCTCGATGAAATGGAACGCCACGGCGGCGATACGCGCTTCCGCGATTTCGGAAGATGGACGCTTTCGCGCATGGGCATGGCGTCAAATGAACGCATCGAGCATTTCCTGCAGAAGTTCACCACCGCCCGATATTTCCATGAGATGAAAGTTCCGTTGAGTATCGTAGCGACGGACCTGATAACCGGGAACTCCGTTCATTTTACCGACGGTGAAATTGGCCCGGCATTGCGTGCGTCCTGTGCGTATCCGGGACTTTTTCTGCCGGTGGAATATCGCGGACGCTTTCTGGTGGACGGATTTCTGACCGAGACAGTCCCCGCGGAAGCGGCGCGAGAACTGGGAGCAAATCTTGTGATCGGCGTGCATCTGGAGCCGGGGCTACTCGACACACGGCCGCGCAACACGATCGAGGTGATCAGCCGCTCGTTTTCAATTCTTCAAACGTCCGCGTCCCAGCGCTGGCGTACGGACGTGGATATCCTCATCGAGCCCAATGTCCATCACGTTCTGTGGGATGAATTCGTGAAGACGCCGGAGATGGTTGCCGCCGGCGAAGCCGCGACCCGCGCCGCCATGCCGCGGATTAAGGCCGCACTCGCCGGCGGAATTACAAAGCTGTCCAAGGAGAGAGAATCGTCTGGAGTTACCTAGCCCACACTCGCCCCGGAATGAGGCGGCTGCTCATTCGGCCTGTCGGCACGGTCAACGGTCGCTCTTGCTAACCATCTTCCGCTGGCCGCGTCAAAACGTCTATGAGGAGCCGAAACTCGGCCGCGATGACACTTGCGACGCCCCAATCATACGCGAGGAGCTTTCGGCTCCTCTTTCTCAACCGCAGGCTTCTCTCCAGCAGGCTTTCCGTCCGCTGATGGCACTTCGCGCAGTTCAATTGCCACGGCCGCGCCATTCCCCTTGCCGCGCTTGGTGAACCACTCGCTCATCGCGGCCGCGAGCCGCGCCGGGTCGATGCTTAACCCGACCTCCAGACGTCCGTCTCCTGTCGGCAGCGTGTCGTCGAATTCGGCGGAACCGGTAAAATTCCGCATGCAAAAGCTGTCCAGCCAGCCGAGTGGCACGGGCCGCCGCTCAACGCCGATGCTCATCTCCGCGACAAATTTTCGCGCGTACATTTTGAGGGAAGTATAGCATCGGGCACGATTCCCAAGTTTCCGGGACCTAGATGTCTTGCATTTCCCTCCCCCGTGCCCTACAATTTTTTACGTAGCATTCGTTTTTTTCTTAACGCAACATTTATAGAGCCGCAGAATTGCGCATTATTCCCGCGCGAGAATTTCGGGAGGCTGGGTGTCCACACCACTGGAAAACTTCGTAGAAGAATCGGCGCGTCTTACGAAACCATCTAAGATCGTCTGGTGCGATGGTTCGGAGGCCGAAAACGCGCGCCTGGCGGCGAATATGCTGAACGACGGCACGTTCATCGAGCTAAACCAGAAAACCTACAAGAATTCTTACCTTCACCGCAGCAATCCGAATGACGTTGCCCGCACCGAAAATCTCACCTTCATCTGCACTCACAAAAAAGAAGACGCCGGCCCCACCAATAACTGGATGGCCCCATCTGAAGCCAAGGAAAAGGTCCGGCCGCTCTTCGCCGGCGCGATGAAGGGCCGCACGATGTACGTCGTGCCATACGTCATGGGGCCCGCAACCTCGCCCTACAGCAAAGTCGGTGTCGAGATTACCGACAGCGCGTACGTCGCCGCCAGCATGCGCATTATGTCGCGCATGGGCAAGGCCGCGCTCGACCGCCTCGGCGATTCCGACAATTTTGTTCCCGGCCTCCATTCACTTGGCGATTTGAATCCTGAACGCCGTTTCATCCTGCACTTCCCCGAAGAGAAATTAATTTGGAGCGTGGGCTCGGGTTACGGTGGAAACGCGCTGCTCGGCAAAAAGTGCTTGGCTCTGCGCATCGCGAGCTGGATGGCGCGCGACCAGAGCTGGATGGCTGAGCACATGCTGATTCTTGGCCTCGAGGACTCATCTGGAAAAGTCACATACATGGCCGCGGCTTTCCCAAGCGCCTGCGGAAAAACGAATCTCGCGATGATGGTCTCCGCGCTCGAGAACCAGGGCTATCGCGTCTGGACCGTGGGTGACGATATCGCCTGGATGCATGTTGCATCCGACGGCACGCTCCGCGCTATCAACCCCGAGGCCGGATTTTTCGGCGTCGCTCCCGGGACAAACGCCAAAACGAATCCGAACGTAATGACTGCGGTGAACAAGAACACGATTTTCACAAACGTGGCAATCACGGAATCGCGCGAGCCCTGGTGGGAAGGAATCGATGCCGCGCCATCCGATGGCATGATCAACTGGAAGGGTGAACCATGGACGCCGGGTTCCGGGCCGGCGGCCCAGCCGAACTCGCGCTACACCGTGCCGGCTTTGCAATCGCCTTCTCTGTCCTCGCACTGGGAGGATCCCGAGGGCGTGCCCATCTCCGCTCTGATTTTCGGCGGACGCCGCGCGCGCCTCGCCCCTCTCG
The DNA here is from genome assembly GCA_003131705.1 of Acidobacteriota bacterium. Taxonomy (GTDB): domain Bacteria; phylum Acidobacteriota; class Terriglobia; order Acidiferrales; family UBA7541; genus Palsa-295. Next base: position 7,993 of record PKUY01000222.1, read on the forward strand.
TCTACGAGTCGAACAGCTGGCAGCACGGCGTTTTTGTCGGCGCCACGATGGCGTCGGAAACCACGGCGGCTGCGACGGGTGAGGTCGGCGTCTCGCGCCGCGATCCGATGGCGATGCTTCCCTTCTGCGGCTACAACATGGCCGATTATTTCGGTCACTGGCTCGCGATGGGGCCGAAGCTGAAGAACCCGCCAAAAATTTTCCACGTGAACTGGTTCCGTCAGGACGCGAATGGAAAATTCATGTGGCCCGGCTACGGAGAGAACGTGCGCGTGCTGAAGTGGATGCTCGATCGCATCGAAGGCCGCGCCGCCGCTACGGAAACGCCCATCGGCAACGTGCCAACGCCGGCGTCGCTCACGCTCGATGGACTTTCGATTTCGCGCGACACGCTTGACGATCTGCTCCGCGTCGATTCGGGCGACTGGATCGCGGAAGACGAAGCCGTCGGAAAATTCTTCGAGAAATTCGGCGACCGCCTCCCCGCCGCCATCTGCCAGGAACAAAAAGCTCTCGCCACCCGCCTGACTCGAACGTCCGTGGTCACGAAGTAACCGGGCTTTTCGCTTTTAGTTTTGCGAGTGCTCCATCCCTCGTTTTGTAGGGTTGGGGCGTTTCCTATAGGGACGCCTCGAACTTTAACCCTGCTAAAAAGTCCACATGAACTAAACACAGCGTCATAAGTAA
>PKUY01000307.1 GCA_003131705.1 Acidobacteriota bacterium
CCGCCCTGGATGTCTTCGAAGTACAGTCCGTAAGGCTTTCCCTGCTTCTTGATCTCCTCGATGAACCTTTGACGCAATTCAGTGTCTTTTACGGTTTTCGTTGAGGTCACAATCAAATTGCCCTGGCGGCCGGTCGGCATCAGCCCGGATTGTCTGCGCCCGTGGCCATTCGAGTTGCTGAAGTTGGTGATGGGCATTCGCGACGTCAAAAAACTTATCAGAACGCCGTTATCGACTGCGGTCACCCGAGCGGCCGGAACGCCCTCGTCATCGAAGTCGTAATGACCGGCGAGCTTCACACCGTTCAGCTCCTTCATCGTAGGATCGTCCACGACGGTTAGGAATGGAGGCAGCACCTGCTGATTCACTTTTTTCGTGAACGTTTGCCCCTCGTGCTCGTCACGCTGGCGGTGACCTTCGAGCCTATGGCCGAGTACCTCGTGGAAAAACACGGCGGCGGCCCTGCCGGAAAGCAGCGCGGGCCCCGCGTAAGGCTCGGCAGCAGGAGCAGAGCGCAATGCCTTCAAGTCGGCCGCGACCTTGTCTACTTTCGCGATCAGCTCCGCTTCCGATGGAAGTCCATCGGGCGAGGCCGCCTGAAAGGATTCGACACGCAGCAAATCCATGCCGTCGTCAGCGCGCGTTTCAGCCTCAATAATCAATCGCACAATCGCCGACGGCTGCACGAGCGCGGTTCCTTCGCTGGTAGCGAGGTAGGAGCGCGTGGTCCCGCCCTGCAACAGCACCAGCGACGTGTAGACGTCCGGATACTTCAGAAAACCGGCCGAGACTCGCCGGACTTTATCCTCCCAGATCTTTTTATCCAACGTGATCTTCGGAACTGACTGGTCTACGTGGTTCTGCGGCGATTCCTGAGAAAAGTCCGGCGACTTGTCCTCTTCTTCCGACTGGACGGCCTGATTCGTCTTTACCTTTAAGAATGCGCCGGAGGCCTGCTCGTATTCGCGGTCGGTCAGTTGCCAAAGCACGCGTGCGATCGCGTCGGGGTCGTCGTACAAGGGCAGCGCGCCCGAGCTAATTCCGGACGGGCGGCTCTGGCTGTGCGTATTGTCGAGCGCGGACGATCCGACGCGCATCATCACGTCAGCCTGACGTCGCTGGGCGCTGGTCGAGCCGATTAGAGCTCCGTTCACGCCAGCGATTACAAAGGCATCCCCGTCCGCGACGGAATAACTCAAGAAATAGGGTGCGGGATCAGCTTTCGAGAGCGCTGCCGTAGCTCTCTGCAATTCGCGCTGCATCGTTTGGAGCAGCACATCGGTACGCGGCGGTGAAGAAACAGCTGCCAAAGGAATGCTGCAAAGAACCAAAAGGAAGCAGATAGCAAGCCGGGAAAGGAAGCGATTCATGCGGATAGTTTACGCTCTGAAAGAAGTAACAATTTAACACACTTGGCAAGCTGTCGCGAAAAAGACAGGTGAGACCCTGGCGGCAACGTCATCTTTTGGCACACAACCCTCGATGCGCGAAAGAACGGTGCAGCGGGGAAATATTAGGAGGCGGAGGGCGATGTCTGGGGCTTGGCCTGTCGTTCATACGGCGCGGCTTCGAGAAGCCACACAGCGACCAGCCCGCAAACAGCCGCGATCCCCGTCAAAAGATAGGCGGTTTTGGTCGGGACATTGGGGATGAGGAGCGCGAGGCATCCGCACAATGCCGCCAAAGCATAGAGCGCGAGTACGGCGCCGCGATGACCGAGGCCCAGGTTCGACAGACGATGTGCTGTGTGGTCCTTGCCCGGTGAGGTGAATGGAAGCAATCCGCGGCGGGCGCGAGAGATCGAGACGAGCGTAGTGTCAAAAATCGGTACACCAAGAATTAAGATCGGTACAAGCCAAGTGACAGGAACCTGGGGTCCCTCCGGACGAATCTTCAGACCCAACGTCGCCATCAGAAATCCGAGGAACATCGCTCCGCCATCACCCATGAAGATTTTCGCCGGGTTGAAATTCCAACGCAGAAATCCGAGTGCCGCACCCAGCGCGGCGGCACCGAGCGTACGCACCATCGTCTGGCCAGTTAGACTGGCGGAGATCGTGAAGAAAGCCGCTGCGACCGCTGCAATCCCGGCGCAAAGTCCATCCATGTGATCGAGAATGCTGAAGGAAGCGGTGATTCCTATCACCCAGAGCATCGTCAGACAACCATCGAGAACAAGACCGGGCAGTCTCGGCGTGAATCCCGAGAAAAACTGCGCGCGGATTCCCGAGGCGAGCAGAATCAGAGCCGCAACCGGCATGCCCACAAACAGCTTTATCTGGTGATGGAGCAAACCACCGTCGTCCAGGAAACCGACTAGTGCAAGCAGCGTCGCGCCGGCGAGTATGGCCGCGATTTGCACTTCAGGTATCCCGTGGAGCGTGAAAATCACGGCGAGTACAAATCCAAGATAGATGGCTATACCGCCCAAAAGCGGTATCGGACTGAGGTGGACTTTGCGCGGGCCGGGGCGGTCAACCATCCCGTAATGCAAAGCGAGATGGCGAACCGGCACCGTCAGGATGAGCGAACCTAACAGCGCAACGCAAAAAGCAATCAGATCGGACGCGGGTTTCATCAGTCGAGTTCTGGTTCCGTCATGAACTAGTACGCGATCGCGCGCTCATGACCGTGCGGTGCCGCCATTCCGTTCGGATACTGCCTCTTCCATAATTCCGAAAAAACGCTGCAACTCATTCACTCTAGCATATTTCCCCGCCGTCTCTCGCGCACGGCGACCCATCTCGCCCAGCCTTACAGGATCGCTACGCAGCTCACGAATCGCCGCCGCGACCGCAGCCGGATCATTCGGGTCGGCGGCCAATCCGCACCCAGATTCAGTCACGATACGCGCCGCATCGCTCCCCACCGCTGCGACCACAAGCACCGGACGGCCCGCGGCCAAGATCGAATAGAGCTTGCTCGGTACTACAACGCCTTCAAGTCCGCGCCGCACGGTGACCACGTGGACGTCACCCGCCATCATGACATGCGGCAACTGCTCGAAGGGACGAAACGGCAAAAGGGCAACATTCGGGGAATTGGCCGCGGAGGTCTCAAGCATCGCGCGGTTTGCCCCGTCCCCTATAAACACAAGTCCGGCATTTTCGTTGCGCACAATTTCCGCGGCCTTCAGCAGCGTTCCCCACGCGCCATAAAATCCCAGATTGCCGGCATGCAGGACGACAAAAGGAAATCCACATCGAATTTCCTGCACGATTTTTTGCACGTCAGGGTCACCGGAGTTGAGCACCGAACCTGGGCGCAAAGCACCGTCACGCACAACGACTACTCTCTCGGCTGAAACACAATTTGAGAGAACTCGGTCGCGCATATCGTCGCCGAGGACGATCACGCGAGCCGCCTGTTTCAGTGCATCTCGATGTATTTTTTCCCAGCGCTCCACCCAAACACCGGGACTGACGATATCGCCGCCAACCGCCATGTCCGGATACATATCGCGAATGTTGTAAACAAACGGCCGACGGGCGAGTCGCGCAACAAACGCTCCCGCAATTCCCGCAATGGGCGGGTCGGTCATCGCAAGAATTACGTCCGGCCGAATCGCGAGTGCGCGCGGAACCGCCAGCGCGAGATACGACAAATAATTCGCGACGCGCCGGCGCATGACGTGACGCGGGTAGGCTGTCGATCCTACGCGCTCGACGATGACATTATTGCGCGTGTCGCGGCGGAGAATCTTGAAGGGATAGAACTCATCAGGATCATACGAGGGTCGCCCCGCAATCACCGTTACTTTATGGCGCTGGGCCAGAGTCTCGGCTACTTGTACCGCCATTTTTGCCGTGGCCGACGTGTCGGGCGGATAGTATTCATTTAGAAGCAAGATGTGCATGCAGATTCTATTTCACGGGATTCGCGAAACGTTCGTCAGGTTCCTCGCGCGTTGTGGCCGAAGATTTTCTTTCGAGCATAGAATTCCCCATCACTAAAACGTCCATCTGCGTTCGCCGGAAACATTCGAGTGCTTCTTCAGGACGGCAAACGATCGGCTCGTTGTCGTTAAATGACGTGTTTAATACGGCGGGCACGCCCGTCAGATCGCCGAACGCGCGCAGGAGCTTCCAGTAGAGCGGGTTCGCTGATCGGCTCACCGTTTGGAGGCGCGCCGTTCCGTCCACGTGCGTCGGTGCGGGAATCAGGGCGCGCTTTTCCGGACGCACCGGGTACGCGAACGTCATAAAAGGGGAAGGATGTGATTTTTCGAAGAATTCGCCGACGGCTTCTTCGATAATCGACGGCGCAAAGGGGCGAAACGTCTCGCGGTGTTTGATGCGGCGGTTCAGAATGTCCTTCATCTCGGCCCGCCGTGGGTCGGCAAGGATACTGCGATTGCCCAGCGCGCGCGGTCCCCATTCCG
>PKUY01000397.1:0-3414 GCA_003131705.1 Acidobacteriota bacterium
TAATCCACGAGCCGTGCGTATTGATCCATACGAGAAACAGGAGCGGGAGAAACCACAAGGCGCTGCGTTTGCCTTGGCGAAACCTCTCGAGCGCAATCAGCGTGAGAATCAAGAACAGGTATCCAAGCATCTGCGGACGCAGGTTGAAGGACGGTACGGCCAAAGGGAGGAGTGCGGCCGAGGCTATGAAGGCAGCCTTGGAGTTTCCCGCGCACAGCGTCGCCAGGCAATAGAGGGCGATCATTACAGCCGCTGCGAAGAGAATCAAAACGCCGTCAAGAGCTTGCAGACCTGCGAGTCGTGCTGCCGTGGCGAGCACCACATCGCCGCCCCACTCGTAAGCTAGCCAGGGCTGACCTGTTACGGTAAAAGAGTACGGATCCGTTGTAGGCCAGTGGTGGCTCGAGAGAATTATTTCCCCGGTCTTGACATGCCACCAGCAGTCCGGGTCCAGGACGAACTGACGTCCCGTACCGAATACGCCGATAATCAGCAAAACACCCAGCATTGCGGGAAATGAGAAGACTCGCTGGAGCACAGCGACCATAACGGTTCTTGGTCGCGCAAGGGCTAGCTCGGGCGCAAGCGCGCCTTCGGGACAGCTGGTGACCGCCGCGACTTTTGAATGACTCTCCATGATTTCCCCAGATTTCGCTCTCAAAGTTTTAGAGTCCAAGCCATACTCCTGATCCGGTACAGGCTTCCAGCATCGCCTGTGCACACCAGACAACTCGACTGGCGCGATCGGCGCTATTCTGCGAGCTGTCGCAGATACCCAAAGTTCTCCAGGACCGCGAACGGCGTACGAACACTTTCAGCGCTCTCGCCGATCTGTTGAATCTTGTCCGTTTGTATGTGACCAAGCAGGGTTGCGGCTCGTGAAATGTGCTTGATTTTCTCCGGTAATAGGCCCATTACACGAGCGCAGGTGGCATCCACGGCGACCGGGTCGTCACCGCAAATCACAACTCCACACAGTTTCAGAACGCCTTGGATAGGCCCGTTTCCCTCCATGCCTACAATCCCATCCACGATCGCGAAGTCCGGCCGGACGGCGGCATTGATATCCAATATGGCCCGATCGATACCCGCCCAATGGAGAACATTCTTGGGCCACCCGTAACAACTGCCCGGCACAACACCGAACATGTTTTTCAATGAAAGCGTTACACCTGCCCAGTGGTGGGTCTTGAGTTTGGGTAAAGAAACCAGGAAATCCACGCCTCTTACGGTCTTGGGTAAATAAATCTCCCTGAGACGGGAAGCATGCGTCTTTAATACCACTCGCTCCACGTCATCCACGTTCAAATCCACGAATACCCGGGAAAGCGGTCCGGCATATTCGCGAAGCCGGATCGATTCGATGATGGNNTCGTAAGAACGTCTCACGACTTGCCGCGATCACCGCCGGATGTGTGTTCATCATGCCCACAGGATCGCCGCCCACCAGATTCGGCTTCAGTAGCACCGTCTTCCCCCGCACGGGCAGGGCAAATTCTCGCAGAGTTTCATAGAGCACAGCAGCGAGGTCCGACTGGTAGCTTGGGACACGCCGAATTGCGACACGCGAGGGCGGCCGCGAAAAAGGTGGCAACAGCGAGGGAGCAGTTCTCGACATGATTCAGTGCCTGTCACTCGGCGATATTAAATGCAGCCAATGCTGTTTTGGGCTCATCGACAAGGATGCCCAAGCCATTTCCGGAATACTCCATGGAATATCATTCTTCTCGTGAAGGTGGCGGAGCGAGACACCTGACGTCGGGATACGCCTGCCAAATGTCCGTAGTGCAATATTCGTTAGAGCATAGGACGCAGGGCTCCCGATGCTGTTGGAATTTTTTTCAAGCCAATCCAGACTTTTTTCGATTTCGGGTCGCAGAGAACTCTCTCGCAAGGCTAGGAGCGCCCAAACCGTTGGTCCCACCTGAGGCTCTCCAGCCACTCCGTAAACCATGGGATTGCCACAATTCCATCCTCCGCCGGGGCACATACGGTCATATAGCATTTCTTCCGCGACTTTCAGCCTGCTTCGGGTCTCAAGAGGCAAGGTCATTGCCGGGATGCTCCGTAACACAATGAGCGCGTAAGACGTGGGCTCCACCCAGCTGGCAGTTCCCGGCGTCCAGCTCCACCCATAATAAGAATCACTCTGAGCCGAAACACGTCGGTCTGCGGTCAGCCGCCGTAGCAGGCGCCACCACAGTCGGGAATCGCCGGGCCAGTCTTCCCGCAGCCAGCGCATACCTCGCGCAAGACTTGGGGACTCCTTCTGCTCCGCCAACAAGGCCCAGCATGCGAGAGCTGTCACCCACGATCCGTCTGTCTGACCAGCGGCTGCGGGCCAAGATCCGTTCGCTAGTTGCGAGTCCTGGAAAAAGCGGATCGCACCCGAAACTGCCTTATCCATTCCACTCCTGGGAGAAAATTCGTATAGGGCCAGCAGCGCCCAGGCCGTTGGTTCCACGCGGCTATCGGAGCCGGCATAGAACCCCCAACCGCCATCGTCATTTTGTGACTCGCGTAAATGTGGCAGACATGTCTGCTCCACAAATGTTGTAGCCGCGGCATCTTCGAGAATACGGATATCGTTCAACGTCCACCCTTGAGAACTGCAGCCGGCATGGTGCCGTTAGCCTAGTTGAACTGTCTAATCGGCGCCAGCTTTTCGCGGGTACTTGCTGACACATACTCTTCTTCCGGTTGCTTGAGCTCCAATTGATTTATGAGGCGGTGCAAATAGCCGCGAGCGACACCCAAGACGCGCGCACTCTCAGCCTTGCGCCACCCGCACTCCTGCAGAGTTCGGAGAAGAAGTCTGCGTTTGAACTGTCGAACTTCGTCCTCGTAGGAGTGGCTCAGAGTTGGTTCTTCGGAGCTGCTGCGGATTCCCTTCGGTAGATGCCAGACGTCCACCGTATGACCTTCAGACAGCACAACCGCCCGCTGCACGGTATTCTCCAACTCTCTAACATTGCCGGGCCAGCTGTATTCTTCGAGGGCGTGCAATGCGAGTCGGGAAAACCGTTTCACCTTCTTGTTGAATTGTTGCCCGGAAACCTGGAGGAAGTGTTGGGCGAGTAGGGGGATATCGTCACGCCGCTCCCGCAACGGCGGCACATGCATTTGGACAACATTCAAACGGTAGTAAAGATCCTCGCGGAATGTCCCTTGCTGCACCATCGCGCCAAGATCTCTGTTGGTTGCGCAGATCAGCCGGATGTTAACGTTCGTTGTTGTCGTTGTGCCCAACCGTTCGAATTTCCGCTCCTGCAACACACGTAGAAATTTCGGTTGCAGACCTAGACCCAAGTCTCCAATTTCATCCAGAAAAAGTGTTCCTTGATCAGCCGTTTCCAGCCGCCCCCTTCGACTCATAAGGGCGCCTGTGAAAGCTCCCTTTTCGTGGCCGAAGAG
>PKUY01000397.1:3522-17548 GCA_003131705.1 Acidobacteriota bacterium
CGTTCGAGTTCTCGTTCCGCGACACGCATCTTATGCGCTCGCTGTAAAATAAGCCGTAGTTCAACAATGTTGGGAGGGCTTGTCAGGGTATCGTAAGCCCCGCACTCTAGCAGCTGCATTGTCAAAGCCCGATCATCTTCATCACACAACACAATTACGGGCGGACGGGCAGGACATCTATGAATCTCGTCTATCAGAGAAAATCCGCGCTCGCAATTTCCGCCTGCTGCCCGAAAATCAAGCAGTACGACGTCGCAGCGATCCTTCCACTCGCCCCACTTGTTCAGTTCAAAATCNNCCCATTAGACACAACTGTATCGTCTGATCTAAGCCCATAATCCTCCCTACAGTGAATACCTGAGAATCAATGTGTCGCGCAGATGCCCTTTCTCCAAGTTCGCGTTCAGGATGGAAAAGGCAACGTCAAAAACGGTAAAACAGAAGGCTGGCCTTTCAGATTTATTGTCCGGCGCCTGTGAGTCATCTGCTCTCGGGTCCCATAATGGGCACGTCCACTTCCAAAGACACGAGTCACCCTTCGTTAACAGTTGATATTCAAACGCTCTATCATCACAGGCTTACAAGCTTGTCTCCTTTAGGTACTAGCAATACTGGGGGAAGCTAAGGCGAAGGATTGCGGAAATTACTGAGTCATTTAGTCGAAATAATTGCTGTCCTTGTCACTCGTATTACCCAAATGCAAAGCTTTGAGCTATTTTCGGAATTAAGGCGTCTCGGATGCCGTGGGCAGAATTCCCACTAGAATATCAACGGCGACTGGCTTTCCGCCTCGGAGGGCAGGCATAAACCTCCAACGGCTCAGCGCAACTCGAGCGGCTTCATCCATTTGCGGTACGAGACCCTTGTAGACTTGGACGTCGCTAACCGCACCATCTTCACCGATGACACCTTTTAAGACAATGAGCTTCCGTCTCTTCTCTATTGGGACAGGCAATCTCAGAAAATCAAATTTCACCGTGGCGTCGGGAGGCAGAAGTGCCTGCTCTAAATGGATAACGGTCGCACGCACATCAGAGGAAGCCGTGTTTTTGACCAAGTCGCCGTGAGGACAGTATTCGAGGTTCCAATTGGTTCCAGGCATTCTTACAAATATCGTATAGATCTTGCCGCAATTTAGGGCGTTATATTCTCCCAAACCTCCTCCGCCAATCGGCCCGCTCGAAACGACGAGTGCATTTTTGCGCAGATGTTGTGTCGTGATAACCGGGACGATCATTTCTTCCGTTGTATGTGCTNNCCCGTTACCTCCCGTAAATCCTCCACGGCCTGCAACACTTACGGGCAACGAGTCTGTCGAATTTCCACCGCCTCCTGTGTTGCCTCTCCCGACTCCGACACTCCCATCGCCGCCGGTTCCCTCCTTTCCGCTGCCACCTCCGCCTGCCGCCCCGTTCGGGCTACCGCCGGGCGAACCTGGCTGCGCCCCCGCGGGAGATATCGAAAACTCACCCCAACGATTGCCAGGAGGTAGCGCTATGTTAGATGCCGATCCCGACGGGTCTACACCAATCACCAAAAGATCGTTATTATCGCCAGGAGTAGGAATGTCTGGGGCGCCTGATGATTGCGCTTGCCCGTGTCCAGTTTCTGTTCGGATCGGTTTCGCGAGCGCGCCCGAAGGAATCGGTAATTGGGGCCGCTCGATGGTGGGCGTCTGGGCGGTCACGAGTGGCGTTTGGGGATTCGCCTCGGAAGGTGCGGCTTCGGCGGCATACTGTTTCTTGGCTTGAATAGGTTTCGTGTTATTGGGGTCAAACTTAATCGCTGGTTTTGGAATATCCGGATTTCCTAACACGATCATCGGCAACTTCATTTCCGTTGGAATGCGAACATCCGGAGGGGAGGAACGTTGCCAGATTGTCTGCCTGGAATTGTCAGGATGCGACGGTTTCGAAACTATAGTTAGATCTTTGAGTGATGAGGTGCTCCCCAAGGCCGGTTCCTCGGGTCTAGAGGCATTTCCAGGCCGTCCCCCTGGGCCTGCGGGAGCGATACGGGGCGGGACTTTCGATGAATCTCGCATTGGGACTCGGTAATAAATTCGTTCCGCAATCGCCGAACGCTCCATCGGCGTTTCGACCGGCAGTGCATGGTGCAAGTAAATTAAAAACAAAATGAACGAACCATGCAGCAGCACGGATAGGCCGAGCGACCGGCCATCCACTCGTTTCGGCGCGGGCGTGCGGAACACATGGATAGAACCTTCCGAAGGAAGTAGTTTTACGCGTGCCAACAGGATCTTCAGCGAACCCCACCAGCCGTCAAACCCCGGGTCGCGTTCAACCAAGAAGCGCGGCGCGGCGATTGGGGTTTTACTTCCAGAGAAGACCTGCGGAGACACGCTCGACCGAACGGATTCGCGGATTCGCAACAGTGTGAGACCAGAGTCATCACGCTGAGATCTTGCGGGAGGTTCAGCTGGCACGGCGCCTTTCCGATTCAATTGAAAATTCCAGTTACTTCCTAAGGGGCGAAGTCACACTTAACCCTTCTTCCCGCAAAGCACATGCAATACCAATGCCGTAATTCATCCAGTTCAGTCCAAGGCCGTAAGCGCACGGGCTAGGATACCCAATAGCAGTCACCATTTGGATACAGCGGAGTTGTCTGATTGAGACGTTTTGGTTCCCGTGAATCTATTCCCCCCTTGGCGCTGGCAGTTCAACATCCTTTGCAAATAGAGCCTTAAGGCTTGGCCCAGTGGGTGCCGCCAGAAGAAACTGCGGAGCGGCTTTGGTATCACGCCTGCTGTAGAAGCCAGAGTCAATCCGCGTCTCGGGCTGTGTAGTTCGTGGGTTGCGGAAACTTTCACGATTGGAATGCAGAGATGACTGAAACCCGATCCCCTAAGGGCGCGTTTGCGCGATTCGTGTGGGCTGGCGGAGTGGCGCTTCTGGCATTTGTTGCTGCACGCCCAGCATGCGCACAAGCGACCGTTCAGTCGGCGGCATCCACTGCCTCAGCAGGTGTCGCGACGAGCGAGGTAAAAAAAACGGCGCCCGTTGTGCTAGCCACTCCTCGCTCGGAGGGCGGGTCGCCGCACTTGATCGCTCATGACGGACCTCCGGCGGAGGAAGTGAATCGCAAAGCCCTTGAAGATCAGGCCGGCAGCGATGCGGGAAAGCTTTTAATGCGCTCTTGGCCGTCTGGGGCGCAGATCTATATCAATGGTGCTTTCGTGGGTCATACGCCCTTGTTGTTGATGGTCGCACCGGGCAAATACAGGGTCGAAATGCGAGGCGAGCATGACGATATTGCTCAACGTACCTTGGGACTGTTGGCTAACGACACTCAAGAGGTCACGCTGAAGCTTACGGCGCGCTATCCGGCACGCATCTCGACGCGATAATCAAATTTCAGATTGCGAGTGAGAAAATGGATCACAAAAGTTCAGGTATTGAATACGATCGTGAGATGTTTGTTCCTTCAGCTCAGCAAACGACGCCCGCTCGCCCGAGCGTGATGGCGATTCTTCTGTTCGTGCTCGCCATCGCTGCGGTCGCTGCCCTGGGCTTCATGGGATACAGGGTCGCGACGCAGGGCGGCGGAAGCCCTTCTGCCGCCGACACTCGCGCCTTGCTTCAAGTCCAGCAACGCCTGAGCCAAATCGATGACCGCCTCGACCGAGTGGAGCAAGAAAATCATCGCCTGGCCGCTGCGCGATCGCTCACAAATTCTAAACAACCGGAAGCCGTTGCACAGAATGACGCGGCTTCTAACACGCCTCCAAGGGTGGTGTACCGCGTAAGCCCGTCGATTCAACAGCCGAGAGTTGCAATACCTGATCCCGCAACCACGCAGAAGCTCACGGCTCTGCAACAAAGTTTGGGAGCCGCGCGAGACGACGCGAGCGCGAACCGTCAAGCCTGGCAAGCCACAACGGACCGGCTGGCCGATGTTGCCGGACAAGTCGGATCGCAGCACGGAGAGATTCTTCGCAGCCAGGACGATTTAAACAGGCTGCTGACGCAAACGGAACGATCTGCTCTTCCATTCGAACTTCATCGCGGTTCAGCGCCGGAGCAGTTAGGCCCTGTCACGGTCGCGCTGAAGTCTACTAATGCGAAGAATCAACGTTACACGGTATGTGTGTACGTTCAGCATTCGTGCGTCGAACTAAGGGATCGGACGCTCTACGAAGTGGTGCAGGTGGCCCTGTCTCGCAATGCTCCCCCGCTTCAGGTGATCGCTACAAAAGTAGGAAAAGACGGCATCACAGGTTATTTGGAAATTCCTCGTGAGGCGCCGGGGCGATAGGTTTTCTAGCACTGAGGAAATAGTTTTGGCAGGCTACATCCAGCGCGCTCCGCGTGATTCGCGCTTCCACACCCCGATAAGCAGCGTTCCACATAATCTGGTTGATGATGTCGCGCGCATAGCATTGCGAAAGAGATCTTTTCATTTCCTGCCCTATATATTGAATGACGTGTTGCGCCATCACGGCATCAAACGAAAGCGAGCGCGCGGCGCATTCCATGCGGAAGATTTCGGTGAAATGTTCGGGCGTCGCGTAGTCCGCCTTAATTTTATTGGGAATTCTTCGCAAGAAGGCCTCGTCCGCCAAATCTGCCGGATCGAGATTGGTGGCGAATACGAGAAAAAGGTCGAAGGGAACCTCGAACTTTTTTCCGCCCGAGATCGTCAAAAAATCATATCCCGAATCCAGCGGAGTCATCCACCTGTTTAAAAGCACGTCGGGCGGGATTCGCTGGCGTCCAAAGTCATCCAGCACCAATACGCCGTTATTCGCTTTCATTTGAAGCGGGGCCGTATAGAACCGACTGACTGCATTGAATTGCAGGTCCAATTCTCCGGGCGAAAGCTCTCCGCCCGCTAACACCCTCGGCCTGCGACATGGCACCCAGCGCCGGTCAACTTCTTCAGAAATGGCGCCCTCGATTTGACGATGCACCGTCGGGTCATAAACCGTAATGATTTGGGCATCCACTTCAATCGCGTGGGGGATCCAAATGGTGTCCTCGTAAACGGCCGGAATGCAATTTGCGATACTGGTCTTACCCGTTCCTGAGGGACCGTACAAAAATATTGAAGTGCCGGACACCATGGCCGTGCCCAAGCGCAGAAACATGTCCGCGCTGAGCACCAGAGACCCGAACGCTCGAAGCAAGTCCGCAGCCCGTATGATCGTTTTCTTGGCGCTTTGCTCGCATACCCGAGCGCTATAATCCGCGAGCGATACGGGAGCTGGCCCAGCATAGGAGTTCGCGGTCAGCAGATCCATAGCCCGAATCTTGCCCTGTGTACTGAGAATGATCCGATAAGTGCCCAGCTCCATGCCTTTTACTTCGCAAAGTTGTTCCCGTCGAAGAGATTGAAAAATGCCTTCTATGACCGAGAGTCCGAGGCACATACGTTCGGCCAAATCGAACAGAGACATTTCACCGTGAAGACCGAGGATTTTAAGGGCCAACTGCTCGAGCAGAGTCTTGCTGATTCGGGTCTCGCCGAGCGTTTTCGGAGCGGCCACACGGATAACTTCTTTTGCCCGAGCGGTCGAAGATCCTTCCATATTGGGGCCTCCGAAGTAACAATCGTGGGCCGGATAAGGGAAAACCAAGCAACTTCCTACATTTTAGACGATGGCAGTCCAAATGCTAGAGTAAAAGCGACGTTAACTCTCTGCCTCCGCGCCCTTTTAGATCGAGCGTTGGTGGAAGGTAAAGAGTGAGGAGTAACATCATGAGATCGAGATGGATGTCCGCGATCGTTACGTTCGTCATCCTTGTGTTGTGTGGACCGCTTTTCGGTCAGCCTGCACCCGGCCCTTACCCGGCGCCCGCTCCTCATTGGTATAACCGCCCCAAGCACGGACAACAGCATCGCGTTAACCATCATACCCAGAGACATTACACCAAGCATACAGTACAGAAGCATTAACTTTCCAGTGTGGAATTGCAGCATTTCCGGCGTAGTTGACATCTCGGTCGGCTCTACGCACTATGGACATCGAAAAATTAGGAGGTTAAGTGCTCTCCTCGGCGGCGATCCTCGTCATAGGATTTTTTCTAGGTATGCGTCATGCGACTGACCCCGACCACGTCATCGCGATAACGACGATCGTGAGCAAACAGAGGAGTGTCGCTACGGCCGGATTCATCGGTGCGCTCTGGGGCCTAGGTCACACGCTCACAATTTTCGTCATTGGTGTGGCGATGATTGTGTTCAAGGTTGTGATTCCTCCTCGCCTGGGCCTATCGATGGAATTCGCTGTGGGTCTGATGTTGATTCTACTGGGAGTTCTTAACCTAACGGGCTTACTGAGCTGGTTGCAGCGAAAATTCACGCCGGGCCACGATTCTTCGCAGTGGACCAATGCAGATGGCGAAAATGTAAGAACACGCGGACAGGACAGTGATGACGCGGCGCATAACCGCACTGCAAGTGCGACTCCCCAAGTCTGGCTTCATCAGACGTTTCGAGGCCTAGGCGTATACAACATCCTGCGCCCTTTGGTTATCGGGATTGTCCACGGATTGGCGGGTTCGGCCGCAATTGCCTTGCTAGTGATGACTGCCATCGGTAACACTCGGTGGGCTGTCGCCTATCTACTGCTTTTTGGCCTAGGCACGATCGCAGGAATGATGTTGATTACCGCTGCCATCGCCATTCCTCTTGAGTTCTCTCCGCAGCGATTTTCGAAGCTGAACCTTCAGATGGCCGCAGCCTCCGGGCTGGTCAGCATGGGATTTGGATTATTTCTCTCTTACCGGATCGGATTCGTCCAAGGTCTTTTCACCAGCCACCTCCATTGGATCCCGGGTTAGAACCGTTTCAGAACTTCTTCGTTCTCATCCAATCTGTCGCTCGCCCAACCTTACAACCGCGCCAAAACTCCGTCGTGGTCGGACAACCCTGCAGATATGGCGATCGAGTCGTGCTCCGGCATTCCCGCAAGCGTCGACCACGGATTCCTCCTGTGGCCCCGAGGGTCTCGGGTTCAATCCCCGTCGCTCACCCCAATTCTTCCGATCAGTTAGCGGCCCGCGGAATTTCTCACCTTTGCACAGTTCACTTCCTTCTGAAGTAATGCTGGAACGTTTTTGCGGAAATCGCCTCACGCAACGATGCCGGTACTGAGCTACTTAGCCATCAGCTTTGTTCTTTTTGATGCAATCACTTGGTTTTGCCGAATCACCTTCACCGTCACGCTCCAAGGTCCGGCTGAGGGTACCTTCGCCTTTCCCGAGTAGTCCGAGCCGTTCCAAGCCAGGGCTGGTGAAACTTTCACTGCCGCCATATTCATCTCGGGCATGGCGGCCATGTCGAGAGTGAGTTTTACAGTGGCGTCGGAGACAGGTTTCCCATTAGGGTCCGTGACGCCGACGTGAAACGTGTTTTCTTGACCGCTTTTCAGGGGTTGTGGTTCTGTACGAACGGCAATCTTGTACCCTTGCGTTGACGCCATCTGCCCAGCCGCCATCGAACCATTCTGCTGCATGCCGTCGTGCATTCCGCTCTGCGAAGCTGGCTGCGACTGCGAGCCATAGGCTGTCACTATCGCTGCCGTAACGAGTACCAAGACCTGCCCGATTCGGTGCTTTTTCATGTCAAGGCTCCTTGATGGTTCTTGTTTTCTACACCCACGCTTCATTGCCACTGACAAAGAGATCGCCCATACAACTTCCTCAGATCGTTTCTTTCCCCTCGCTTGCAACCTCTTCCGACGCGCTGAGCGTTCCCCGACGGAGTGCTCGCTCCTTCATCAGCGCGAAAAAGACAGGCACAAGAATCAAGACATGGATTGTGGAAGTGATCATCCCGCCGACCAGAGGTGCTGCAATCGGCTTCATCACGTCGGAACCGACGCCGGTCTCCCACAGGATCGGGACAAGGCTGGCAAGGACCACACAGACGGTCATCAATTTCGGTCGAAGGCGCTGGACGGCGCCTTCGATTGTGGCTGCCTCAATGTCCTCTTTTTGCAGCGGGACACCCGACTTAAGCCTGTGGTCCAAGGCCTCGTGCAGGTACACGACCATGACCACACCTGTCTCCACGGCAATGCCGAACAAAGCGATGTAACCGACCCACACGGCGACGCTGAAGTTGTAGCCGAGCAGCCGCTGAAGGATCAGACCGCCGGTCAGCGCATAGACGGTGGGGAAAATAAGAACCGCAGCCTCAGTGACCGAGTGGAAGACCATATAGAGGAGCACGAAGATCACGAAGAATACGACCGGCAAGATCAATTCCAGCCGCTGCTTTGCCCGCAACTCAAATTCATACTCGCCAGACCATTTGTAGGTAAAACCGGGCGGCAGCGTGAGCTTCCGATTGAGCAGATTGCTGGCCTTCGTGACGAATCCGCCGTAATCGCTCGTTTTCAAGTCGATGTAAACATAGCCGGTCAGCGCGCCGTCCTCGTCGCGGATCATAGAAGGGCCTCGCGAAAATGAGAGTTTCGCCACTTCGGAGATGGGGATTTGCGCGCCAGTCGGTGTGGCAATAAGGACGTTCTGCAAAGCCTGGACGTTGTCGCGAAAGTCACGATTATAGCGAACGTTCACGGGGTAGCGTTCGCGGCCCTCAACATTTTCAGCAATCGTGTCGCCGCCGATCCCTGACGTGATGGCCTGCTGCACATCGGCGATGGTCAGACCGTAACGGGCCGCCTCCGCTCGGTTCACTTCGATGTTGAGGTAGAAACCTTGCGATACGCGTTCTGCGAAGATGGATCGCGTCTCAGGAATCGCCGAAAGGATTTGTTGTACCTGCGCACCAACTTGCTGGACACCCTCCAGGTTTGGCCCCTGAATCTTCAAGCCGAGAGGCGTCTTGATTCCCGTCAACTCCATGTCCAGGCGGTTTTCGACCGGCATCGTCCAAGTGTTGGACAGGCCCGGGAACTGGAGCTTCGCATCCAGCTCCTGAATGAGCTTCTCGTAAGTCATTCCAGGTCGCCACTGATCGCGGGGCTTGAGCATCACAGTCGTGTCATACATGTCGAGGGGAGCATTATCGGTTGCGCTGTCGGATCGGCCGACCGAGCCGAAGACAGTCTCAACTTCCGGGAAGGTTCGGATGATCTTGTCTTGCTCCTGAAGCAACTGCGACGCCTGGGTGATGGAAATTCCAGGGAGGGCGGTGGGCATGTAGAGAGAAGAACCTTCAAAAAGGGGCGGCATGAACTGGCTACCGATGCGAAGCGCGAGAGGCAGCGTAACGATCAGAAACAGCAGATTGAGCAGCAGCGTAGTCTTGCGAAAACGCAGGCACAGGCGAAGAACCGGCAGATAAATGGCCTGCGTGATTCTGGAAATCGGATTCCTCGATTCAGGTGTGAGTCGTCCGCGGATGAATAGGACCATCAGGACGGGTACAAGCGTGATGGCCAAAATCGAGGAGAATCCGACCGCGAGGGTCTTCGTCCACGCCAATGGGCGAAACATCCGTCCTTCCTGGGCCTCCAGGAGAAAGACGGGCAAGAAGGAAACCACAATGATCACGAGCGAAAAGAAAATAGCGGGACCAACTTGTTTAGCCGAATCGAGAAGTATCCGGCGCCTGTCTGCTTCTGGGATTTTCATCTGCGCGGCGGCAGTTTTCTGGACAAGAGCGCTCGCGCCGGAGCCATTCGAAATGCCGTCAACGGGCGAGGAAACCAACAATAGTTGATGCTCGGAAAGATGCCGGTAGCCGTTCTCGACCATGACGATGGCGGCGTCAACGAGCACGCCAATGGCGAGTGCCAATCCGCCCAGAGACATGATGTTCGAGCTGACGTGCAGATAATACATGGGGATGAATGACGCGACTACCGCAATGGGCAAAGTCAAAATTGGGATCAGAGCCGACCGGAAGTGAAATAGAAAAACGATGATGACCACGCTGACGATGATGGCCTCTTCCAACAAGTCACGCTGTAACGTGTCGATCGATGTCCGAATCAACCCCGAGCGGTCGTAACCGGCAACGACTTCTACGCCTGCGGGGAGGGATGGTTTGATTTCTTGCAGTTTCTGCTTAACGCCGTTGATGACGTTGAGCGCATTCATTCCGTCGCGCATCACGACAATTCCGCCAACGGTTTCTCCCTCCCCTTGCCACTCCGCAACTCCTTCGCGAATGTCTGGTCCAAATGTGACAGTCCCCAGATCACGGACGAGCACCGGTGTTCCGTTCTTGGTTGCAACAGGAACAGTTTCCAGATCGTTCAACGATCGGAGATAGCCCAGGCCGCGAATCATGTATTCGGCCCCGCCCATTTCAAGCAGGCGTCCGCCCACTTCGTTCGTGCTGCCTCGAACTTTCTCAATGACAGTCGAAAGCGGAATACCGTATGCACGAAGTTTGTCGGGATCGAGATTGACCTGGTACTGGCGAACGAACCCGCCAATCGTCGCTACCTCAGCAACGCCAGGAACGGTTTCGAGTTGGTAGCGCAAATACCAATCTTGCAGGCTCCGCAAGTCTGCCAAGCTGTGTTGGTGGGAGTGATCCACGAGAGCATATTCATAGACCCAGCCGGCTCCCGTCGCGTCCGGCCCAATCACGGGATGCGCACCCTCCGGCAAACGCCCGGTAATCTGTTGCATGTACTCCAAGACACGCGACCGTGCCCAATACAGATCGGTTCTGTCCTCAAACACAACGAAGACGTAGGAATCGCCGAACATGGTTTGTGCCCGCACCGCCTTGACATGTGGCGCCGCGAGAAGTGTCGTGACAATCGGGTAGGTAACCTGGTCCTCGATAATGCTCGGAGGTTGACCGGCCAAAGGCGTGTGGACAATCACTTCCACATCGGAAATGTCTGGCAGCGCATCGAGAGGGATTTGGCGCAATGACCAAATCCCTGCCAGCACCAGAAGCAACGTCCCCGCGAAAACGAGGAAGCGATTCCGAGCACACCAATCAATCCATCGGGAGATCACGTCACATTCCTCCTGTGGCATTGACGTTCAGTTGCTTACTGGCTACGACCTGACCGTTTTTCTTGGCTAGGATTGTGACCTGCCACGTTCCGCCGCCCTCAAGCTGGCCCGATCCTTCATAAAGCCCGTTGCCCTTGTCGCTGAGTGTGACCGGGATACGAATCGCCGCCATGCCCATTGCCGGCATGGCCGGCATGAAGAATGTGACGCTAACGTCTGCCCCTGAAACTGCTGAGCCACTCGCGTCTGTGAGTTTTACGCGGAATAGGTTCCCGCCCTTATGGGGCGGATTCGGGTCTGAGCTCAATTCAAGGATTCCCTTGGCAGCATTCATGGCTGAGGCCACGCCCGCACCGGGAGGAGGCGGGACGAATGAACCCATCGCGGCCTGAAGCTGACTTTCGGAGTCGATCAAGAAATTTGCGGATGTGATGATTTGCTCGCCCACGCCCAATCCCTTCAACACGATAAAGTCGTCACCCACTCGCGAACCCAGCTGCACTTCGCGCGGCTCGATGTAACCGTCATTGCGTTGCACAAAAACAATCTCTTACTCTCCCGACTGCAGGACGCCGGTTGCGGGAACGACCAATTGGCTCCCCATCGGCACTTTGAGGGCCACGTTTACAAACATTCCCGGTTTGAGCTGGAGGCCAGGGTTAGAAAAGATGACGCGCACCTTGGCCGTCCGCGTGTCCATGTCCACCTGCGGATAGATGAAATCCACGCGCCCACTGAAAGTTCTGCCGGGAAAGCTATCCACGGTGAGTCTCGCCCGATCGCCGATTTTGATTCGTCCAAGGTCGCCTTGAAAGACTTGTGCCTGAACCCAAACAGTTGAAAGATCGGCGATCGTGTAGAGGCGCATGTCGGGCTGGACGGCGACACTAGGGAGAGCATTGCGTTCGGTGATGTAGCCGGAAACGGGCGAATCAACGTTCAATTCCTGCTGCACCTGTCCGGTAGACTCCAGTCTGACGATTTCGGCTTGCGGCACGCCCCATTGCTTGAGCCGTTCGGCCGCTGCGTCTAGCAGTGATGCTGCGCTGGAAGCGACACCTGGAACAGTGCTCTGCGCCACCTCTTTCTGATTCTGCTTTGCCACCAAGTACTCGCGTTCGGTTGCGACCAGATCGGGGCTGTAGATTGTGAGTAGAGGCTGACCTTTGTGGACATATTGATACGTAGCATCGGCGAAGACCTTCTGGATATAACCAGAGAACCGTACCTGGACGTACGCCACCCGAGTTTCATCCACAGCGACGTTGCCCGTAGCGCGAATCTCATCTTCAACCAGCCTGCGCTCGACCACGCCGGTCTTCACCCCGATACTCTGCAAACGTTGTGGAGAGATTTGTACTGGAACCAAAGGCGTCTCTGACATGGTAGGTGCGGCTGGCATCGAACTCGCTGTCGAGTCTAGTGCGGTAGACGCCACCATCTCTTGCGGTTTCGCGTCCGCCCCTGTCTTGGCAGCTCGGTAGTGCCACCAGAGTCCTGTCAGGACCGCGACGAGAACAATGTTCCCAGTCAGTGCTAGTAAGAATCCTGTCCGGTAGGTTTTCATCTCTTCGTCCCTTCCTCGCGAAATGACAGTCCGGTTAGTTGTTCGAGGCGCGCCAAGGCCGTCTCACGGTCGGCTACGCTCTGCCAGTACTCCTCATCCAGCTTGAGAACATCGAGAAACGCGTTCAATAGTGCTTGAAAGTCTTGGCGGTTGTTCTGGTAAGCGGCTTCACTCGCCTCGAATTCGGCGCGAGCTTGCGGAAGCAGTCCTTCACGGTAAATCTTCAAAACTTCGGTGGTCTTCTCCGCCGCGTCAAATTCGTTTCTAAGTTCAAAGGCGACTTGTTGCGTTTGCGATTCTGCGCCGCTTCGCGCGCGATTGAGTTCTGCTTCCGCCTGCGCCAGTTCTGGGCGCTGTTTCCGGCCTCGATATATAGGCACCTGGATGCCAACGCTGAGCATGTAATAAGCGCGGAATTGAGTGGGATCGGTGCGCTGCCATGAGTACTGGAGATTAAAGTCCGGGTAGAAATCCTTGTGGGCAAGATCGACTTGCAGGTTCTGCTTTTCGACGATCTTGTGCGCGCCAGAAATCTCCGGGTTATCAGCCTTCGCGTAAGAGAGGAGCTCATCAAATGTATATGGCAGCGGCGTATCGGGCAGCTCGGACGGTTCTATATCGGGAGAGGATTGCGGGCGATTGAGAAGTTGCTTGATTTGCGCCTCCGCCTTTGCCACTTCGCGATGGTGCATGGTGATTTCACGGAGCAGTTTGGTTTGTTCAAGCTGTGCCTGTAGCAGATCCTGTTGCTTTCCCATCCCCGAGCGATAGCGCGCGTCCGCGGCCTTCTCGACCTGCTGGAGCAGTTGTCCGTCGCTCTCAAGGATTCCTAAAGTCTTCGAGAGGTAGGCAAGTTGGAAATAGGCCGATTTGACTCCAGCGCGGACGGAACGCCGCACGGACTCATACTGCTGTTGCATCACATCCGCATCTCGTTTCGCCATCTCGCCTTTTAGTCGCAGCTTGCCTGGATAGGGAATGTCTTGAGAGACCCCCACACCTATGTAGGCGAAATCGCTGTTCGTATATCCGGCGAAGGGTCGTGGGCTGCCCACGTTGACTTGTTGCAGAGTGAATTGCGGATCGGGCAATGTCGACACTTGGGAGGGAATCTGCTTCGCAGCTTGCCAGCCCTGTCGCGTCGCCTCGATCTGCGGATTGTTACGTTCGGCTTCGGCCAACAAATCCCGGAGCGAAGTGACCGCGTCAGGATGCGCGTGGTCCTGTGACAGCGGCGCAACCTGGGCGGTTGCATCGGTCTGCCGTTGACCGCAAGCCGCACCCGCGCACGCGAAAAGAAGGAAAAATGAGCCAACGCGGATAGCGTGCCGTGAAAACAACTCAATCTTCAGAATTTGATAAGGTAATGGTGACATTTCAATGCCTCCTGAGAGGGCCTCAAGAATCGCGATTGCGATTTGAGAACCGCGGGTCTCCGCTCAACGCGAGCGCAGCACAAACTTACGTACGCACATGGAGAGAGGGTGTGCGGAATGCACACCAAGGCGAGGGTCTAAATCAGGAGAGAAACGTTGAGCGTGTA
>PKUY01000399.1 GCA_003131705.1 Acidobacteriota bacterium
CCGCGAGCAGGAGCGCGGGCAACTGGTCGAAGCCCTCGCGCGTTTCGATCTTGAGAACGATGCCGAGATTTTCGCCGCCGAGATCGCCAAGGCGCGCCTGCAACTCGCGGACGTCGGCTCCCTTGCGGACAAAGGAGTAGCCGACGATATCGGCGTTCTTGACCACGAACGGGAGGGCATCAAGATCGTCCTTCGTGAGAGAAGAGAGGCGGAGTTGAGTCTCAGGGACGTTGACGCCTTTTTCGGCGCCCAGCTTTTCACCAGTCGGACGAGCATGGGTAATTTCGACGGTAACTTTCTCCGGGGTGACGGTGCGGATGATGCCGCCGATTTTCCCGTCGTCGAGCACGATAGGTTCGCCGGACCGCACGCAATCGAAAAATTCAGGAAGCGTGACACCAATGCACGCCGGGCTGATCAACTGTTTTTCCTTGTCGTACTTCGCGGGTTGACCTGGATCGAGTGACCGCGTTAGGACGAGCGTGTCGCCGACACTGAGCCGAAGCGAACGCGGTTTCGCAGGAATTGCTTCGACGCTTGCGAGGCGCAGAGATTTTGCGATGTTCTTTCCAGCGCGAGAGTGAACCTGAAGCGCGAGTCCGGGTGCGATGTAGGCAGTGCGGGAGGACTCGGCCCACCGGCTGTTGCCCTCAACGCCGGTGATGGTCAGGGACCGGGACGCGCCGCGAGCGTCCGTGAAGCGAACGCGGTCGCCGAGCTTGATCCGCGTGAGCCATTCAGCGGGAACCGGGATGCAGGCGTCCGGTTTGGCAGGCGCCTGCTCGGGATGAGAGCCAGGAGTGAGCCAGACGCGAGCCGGGGAAACGACGCGGCCGAAGTCGTCGCGCTGGGGGCGATATTTCAGCACGGCGGGCCCGTGTTCGATGGGTCCGGTGCGCAGCTTGGGACCAGCGAGGTCCATGGCGATCTTGCAGGGGCGACCGGTTTCTTTCACGGCGCGGTGAAGGTTGCCTACCATTGCGGACCATGCCTCGGGGCCGTCGTGGGCGCAGTTGATCCGCATGCAATCCATGCCGTGAAGGACGAGATCGCGGACGAGGTCGTAGTCGGTGGCGGCTTCAGAGGGCATCGTCACCATGATGCGGACGTTGCGACCCGTGGGCGGGAGACCCAGGAGGACCTCGGAATTCTTTTCGAGCAAGGCAGCGCCATCGCCGATAGCGGGCGCACCGTCGGGAAGATCGAGAGATGCCTCTGCGGCTCCAGCGAGATGGTTGAGCACCTTCATCACGGCTTGTAGGCCGCCGATGACGTGCGATTCGGTGCGGCCAAGAGACGACAGGCCAAGGGAGGCGAGTTGCGCCTGGAGTTCGCGGATGTCGTGGCGGCGAAGCGCGAGATAGTGAATCAGATTCGTCGCGCTGGCGCGGTGCTCGGGGTGAACGCCGGCTAAATCGACGAGACTGGTCGCTTCGAGGTTTAGCATCTCGGAACGAAGAAGGCTTAACTGCTGGATCAGCTCTTGGGGCTGCAACTGATTTCCGTTTTGCATTTTGGCCGCTCCGAAAGCAAACACGGAGTGTACTTTACATTCGTTACAGCTCCGTGAATGACGGCCCCGTTTTATGTACGCGAGGCCGAAGCAGCGGAAGAAACTCGAAAAGGCGCTGAGGTCGGCTCATCAGAATTCGCGATTGGATGGAAACCCGGACCGCCTCGATGCTATGATTCGGAGCGCATGATCGCTGTTCATGTTTCTTGATTCACGGCGGCGCGGTCGCCAAGTGGTAAGGCAAAGGTCTGCAAAACCTTTATCGGCGGTTCGATCCCGCCCCGCGCCTCCAAAATTCCTTCCTCTTTGCATCGCTGCGGTGGCTCTTTGTCAGCGCGGCACGATGGGGTAAAGTTTCCGTTTCCTGAATCTCAGGAGAGCTGCAATGCTCGTCGTAATGCAGTCTCAGGCGACCGAAGCGCAGGTCCGCGCCGTTTGCGAGCAAATCGAGTCGCTCGGTTTCCGAGCCCACCCGATTCCCGGCGAGGGCCGCACGGCGATCGGCATCACCGGCAATAGCGGGACTGTGGACACGGGCTCGCTCGAATCGATGCCCGGCGTGGTGGAATGCATACCGGTCAGCAAGCCCTACAAGCTTGTCAGCCGCGACATAAAATCCGATAACACCATCGTCCGCATCCCGACCCCATGCGGCGAAGTCACATTCGGCGGTAAAGCCATTGGCATCGTGGCCGGAACGTGCGCTGTGGAAACGCGTGAGCAAGTTTTCGCGATAGCCGAGCGCATCCGAACCGCGGGTGGCCGCCTCTTCCGCGGTGGCGCATTCAAGCCTCGCACGTCGCCGTACAGTTTCCAGGGGCTTGGCGAAGAGGGGCTCAAGATTCTCGCCGAGGTCCGCGAAAGATTTGGCCTCGGCATCGTCACCGAAGCGGTTGACGACGATTCGCTCGATCTGGTCGAGAAATACGCCGACGTCATTCAATTAGGCGCGCGGAACATGCAGAATTTCTCGCTCCTGAAACGCGCCGGCCGCGCGCGCAAACCCGTGCTGCTGAAGCGGGGGTTGGCCGCGACGCTCGACGAATTTCTGATGGCTGCCGAATACGTGATGTCCGAAGGCAATTATCAGGTAATTCTCTGCGAGCGCGGCATTCGCACGTTCGCAGACCACACGCGCAACACGCTCGACTTGAGCGTGATCCCTGCCGTCCAACGCCTAAGCCATCTTCCCATCATCGTTGACCCGTCGCACGGCACGGGCCGGCGCAACAAAGTGCTTCCTCTCTCGCGCGCGGCGGTCGCCGTTGGCGCCGACGGGCTCCTCATCGAAGTTCATCATGATCCCAGCCACGCGCTATCCGACGGCCCGCAGTCAATTCTGCCTGATGAATTCGACCGGCTCGTCCGCGAAGCCCGCGACATCGCCGCAATTATCGGCCGCACACTGAATTGAAACATCGCCTTAACTACCGGCTGGTTATTCTGGTCATTCTTCTGACGGGCTTCGCTGTCCGCGAAGTAGCGCTCGAGCTGCGCCCGTCTTTTCTGCGCCCGGGCCTTCACCTCTTCGCGTACGTAGGTAACACAGCCGACGGCACGCTATCCGCGATCGATCTTGTAAAACTTTCGCCCGCTGCGACGATCTCCGTAGGCCCGCAGCCGACAGGCGTCCGCGCGAATCCTGCACGCGAGGAAATCTGGGGACTGAGTTCATCGGGCGGCTATGCTTGGGTTCTCGACGTGACGACCAATCGTGTCGTCTCGCGCATTCCCGTTGGCTCCGCTCCCTACGCACTCGATTTTTCTCCGGACGGGACGCGCGCCTACGTTGCCGCGTCGGGCTCAAACACAGTCGTTGAGATCGACTGTGCCATGCGCGCAGTAATTGGTCGCGCACGCACGGGACGGAGGCCTTGGATCGCCCGCATATCGCCGGACGGCAAGCTGCTGCTCGTCTCGAATCGCGACGACTCGACCGTTTCCGTTCTCGACGCCGATTCTCTTGCTTCGCGCGCAGTCGTTCCCGTGGTCTCTGCTCCCGAGCAGATCGCAATTCTGCCCGATGGCTCGAAGGCCTTCGTGACCTCCGGCACGCTGAACGAAATTTCCGTTGTGGATTTGAAACGGATAGCGCTGCTTACGAATCTCTCGCTCGACGGAACGCCCAGCGACCTGATCCTCAAGCCGGATGGTGGCGAGCTCTATATCCCATCGAGCAATGCCCACGGTCTGCTGATCGTGAATACACAGACGAACGAAGTCGGCGACTTTCTTTTGCTCGGAATGTCGCCCTCTGCCGGCGTCCTCACAGCGGACGCCGAAACGCTCTATGTTTCCGATTCGGCCGCCGGACACATCGTTCCCGTCGCAGTCGATTCCCGCCAGGCCGCCCGCCCGATCTCGGTGGGTCAAGCCCCGGGTGCGAGCCAGCTCACGCCCGGAGGTGACATTCTCGTCGTGGTGAACACAGCCTCGGATGAACTAGCCGTGATTCGCGCGAAGACCTCAAGCCTGATCACTCTGATTCCGACCGGTGCCGCTCCCCGAGACTTGGCGATCAAGGTTTTCTGACATCTGGATTCCCGGAATGGGCTCGCTCACCCCTTGCCCGGGTGGGGCATTGATGCAGAAATCCATCGCAGTGCCGCTGAGCGGGATGCTATGCGGGCTGCCAGGAGCGTTATCGGCAATAACCAGCGTGGCGCTTCGAGTTTCCGCAGCCGCCCCGCACATCGCGGACTGCGCTGGTTTAAACGCCACCTGAATCGCGCACGTTCCGCCCAGCGGCGTGTCTTGCCCGGTGCAAGCCTCTGTGGTCACAGCGAAATCGCCCGTATTGGGCCCGGACTTAGCCACCGATGCAATCGCCAGCGCGCCCGCGAACGGCCCGCCGCTGTTGTTGGTGACTGTCACTGGTTGTGCCGTTCCGGCTGTTCCCGATAGCTGGTTTCCAAAATTTAAGCCCGAGGGCACCGAGATCCCCGGGAGCGTTGCGGTACCCAACAAGGAAACAATTGGCGGGCTGTCCCCAGTAATGTTCAGCGTCGCCGAACGAATTCCGGTTGGTGCTGAAGAACCAGGGCTAAACGAAACACCGATCTGGCAGGACCTCCCTGCGCCCAAGCTTGGCGCGCACGAATTTCCCAGCTCTAAATCACCGGAGTTTGCACCCGTCACGGCGACTCCGCTGATTCCAGCCGGCGCACCGCCAAGTCGGTGAGCCGTGGCTCCGAGGAAACCGGTAACGGATGTTGCTGTGCCTCCCACGTAAATCTTTCCTGAAGTATCAACTGCCACGCTCGTCGCAGAGTCTTTTCCGGACCCCCCGAGAAACGTCGCGTAAACGATGGCGAGCGACGGGTCGATCACCATCGTGGCGTGCGGGTCATACGGCCGGAGGCGAAAGCCTACGGAGCCATCCGCCTCGAGCACGTACGCTCCATCCACGCGTTTCTTGACGGCCTGCGCACGCGTTCCCCCTGTGTGAAGTTTTCGGCAGAGCACGGCAATTGTGCCCGTTTCCGCTCGCCTCGCCGCCTTGCGGCAACTTGAAGCCACAGCGGCCCTCCTTCCCCTTGCGTGTGCGGCTTCCGTTCACTGTCCTCTCAGTACGCACCTTCCGAGCCTTCCGCGTGGAACGCGATTTCGGTCCGCCCGTCCCCGGCGCACGGCGGTGTCGCCCGTGCCAGTGCCACTATCCGCGATCTCCTCGTAGATCGCTGGCTTGTTCATCGTCATTTCATTGCCGCCGTTGCTCATTACCAAATTGCCCGAGTCATCCAGATGCAAGTCCTGCGCGCCTTCAAGCGCAAACCTCAACTTCGAAATATCTGTGCCCGGTGCGATGCGCAAATCGTATTCGACCCCTTCATCGGTGCCGTAAACGGCCACGTTGAATCCCCGCGCAACGCTCGCTGCCTCCGTACGCGCGAAACGAGGCACATGCGTGCGCCACATCCTCGGATCGTTTCCAAGGAGATAGTTGCTCTCGCCCTGTAGCTTCCCCCTTCTCCCTGCCACGCCAATCTCTGATCTCCATTGCCATTGCCCGGCTCGCGCTCGACCTTGTCGCTCGATGTACGGAAACGGATCGCGACAGTGCCCGTAGTTCCTGCGCGCACTGCAATCTGGTTGCGCATCAGAAAAACCGTCAGCCCTTTGCCGCGCCCGAAGAACTCAACACGCGAGTCCGACTGCCCTACGTTCGACTCAAGAACCATGGGAATCGAAACCGGCGCGATGCTGGGTCTCACCGAATCATTTTCTGAACGAGTGCTGACGACGGGCCGAGAAATCTGCATTCGCGCTCCGTTTCGAGACGCACCTCGGCCAGCCTGCTTCTGCACGGATTTATTGGGGAGAACCGCAGCGGCGGCGCGCAGCCCCGATGAACCGTGCATGCCGCGGTGCCTGAGGAGGAAAATGTATCCGCTTCCGGCAAGAGCCAGAAGACACACTACGAAATGCTTCGTACTCATTTAGGCCCTCCTCCAGCGACGAGTTCGGTTTCTCGTCTCCAGATTGGGCGGCTCAAATGTCGCCGAGCCGGGTGCTATTAGTAGTTTTGAATCTAAAAAGTCCCTTGCGAAGGGACGCGCTGACGATCCCTCCGCGGATTCCAAAAGTCGATCCGTCTTACTACTGGTCTCCGCTTGGCGTCGGCTCAGGAGCCCACGCGAAATTCTCTTCCCCTAGCGCAACCTCCAGCATCCCTTCGGCCGGCAGCACATCGACCGGCAGCCCCTGTTTCCATAGCGCCACGGTCAACAGCAATTCCCGGCGCCCGCGAAGATCGAACATATCCCGAGCGAGGCTCGCCTCAAGAATTTCACCATAGGCTGCGGAAACAACCGTCTCCGGATGCAGCAGGCAGAACCCACCTTGCTCGACAATATATCCTTGAAGCTTCCCTCCTTGGACGTGCAGCGTGATGCTCGTCTCGCGCGAATCCCATATCGTCAGCCGCAATTGAAATTCGGGCATCTCCGCAACGGCTGCGGCGATCAGGTCCACACGCAGCCAGAAATATTTCGGCGCGAATCCATAGTGGCAATCTCCCAGCACGAACTGGCGCCCGTGCATGGCTCCGCTCCGCCCATCCGGCGCGTACAGTCCGGAGCCAAGCCATTCGAAGTAGCTGCTTTCGCGCCCGTCCACTCGAACATCGAGAAACGCCGTTGGCGCTTCCCTCCTGCCGCGTTCGGGAGCGCGTTTGATCGGATGTGCGAGGGCATCCGGTGCCTGCTCGCCAATCGCACTGTAGATTTCGGTCAGATGCTTCCGGTACAGCGTGTCGAATTCCGCATCGTTCGCCGAACCGTGTTCCGGGCCGTACCACCAGCACCAATCGCTGCCTTCAGAGGCGAGCACAGCTTTGTACGCACGGAGCCCCTGTGCCGTCCACTCCTCGGGCTTCGAAGGTTTCGTCAATACTCCCCGTGCCTTCGCTCGCTCGAACGCTTCTCGCGCATCCCGCAGTAAATCCCACGCGCGGACATCCTCGGCATGGCCGATCCAGACGTCGAAGTTCGCACTGATCCACGAAGCCGGGAAAATCCCTT
>PKUY01000078.1 GCA_003131705.1 Acidobacteriota bacterium
GGACTCGGCGCGCTGCTTCTAACATGTACAAACATTTCTTTGGATTGCGCGAGAACCCCTTCAACGTAAATCCCGACCCACGGTATTTATACTTAAGTTCGCGCATGCGCGCGGCGCTGGACGAAATCACCTACGGGATACAGGCCCGCAAAGGTCTCATCGTGCTCACGGGGGAAGTAGGAACCGGCAAGACAACTCTCATCAATCGGTTGCTCGATCGCCTGCATCAACAACATACCCCCACAGCGTTCATTTTTAACTCGCGCTTGGAAGCCAACCATCTCTTTGATTTCATCTTGGCAGATTTTCAGGTGCCGTATGATCCGAAGGCGAAGAGAAGCCCGCTGTTGAGCCTCAATGAATGGCTAGTCGAGCGATATCGCGCAGGCGAAGCACCGGTCTTGATTGTGGACGAAGCGCAGGGCGTGCCCGTCCCAGTGCTCGAAGAAATTCGAATGCTGCTAAATCTTGAGACGCCGCGCGAAAAACTTTTGCAGATCGTGCTCTCCGGTCAGCCGGAGCTCGAAGAGCGAATCGAACGAACCGACTTACGGCAGCTGAAGCAGCGGGTCATGATCCGATGCAAGATCGGTCCGCTGACTCTCGAAGAGACTCACGAATACATACAGGCCCGGTTAGGTATCGCTGGGGCCAGCCGGAAACAGATTTTTTCGCCCAAGGCAATCGACGCGGTGCACTGGTATTCAGGCGGAATCCCTCGGATTGTGAATCTCCTCTGCGAGCATGCACTGATCAGCGCGTATGTGGATGGCATTCAGCAAGTGCATCCGCAAATCATCGAAGAGATCGCACGCGAATTTCAGTATGAGAAAATCCAAGCTCCGTACATGAACAAAATTTCGGGCGACGCGCTTCCTTCCGATTTGAGGGGATGGGAGGTCACGCGATCAAGTCCGCCGCCTCATGCCCGTACGGCAGAGGCGATGCCATTTGCCAACAAGAACCACGTGACTTCGGCGGAGCATGTGCCAGCGCAACCCGCCTCCGTACTCGCAGACCACGGCCGCGTGCACGATGTTGGTGCGCCGGTTCTGACGCGGGGCGAGATGGCGGTCGCAAAATGGATCGACGAAATGCTGGCATCCATGAACGTCGCAAGCACTGATCAGGTATCGCCTGACGCAAGCTCGGTCGAAATGCGCCAGACCGGGAGCTCGACGACAACTTTTTCAGCTCTCAATTCCCAATTCGACGCCGAATTGGAGGGGGAACGCGACCGACGCGGGCTTTCTCCTCCGCTTCGCGTGGTCGAAGCGAAACGAAAGTTAGACATCTTGCCAAACAGACGTCAGAGCCCTGTCTCGAGTGCTCAGCGTGCCAGCCAAGTTGTAACGGATATCAGACCTACGAAGTCGGGAAGACGCAGATCACTTGCCGACGTATGTTATTCGGTGACCCGTTCGAGCTGGAAGAAGGGGGAGCGGGTTTGGGAACAGATGACCGCGCCCGTAATGCGTCGAGCGAACTATTCTCTTTTTGTCGTCTCGCCGTTATTCCGACGGTGCGTTGCGTGGGCGGAGACGTGCGCTATCGCAGGGCGACGCGAGTGGCCGCGGATGACAGCATCGGCATACCGATGGTTAGGGGAGCCGTGGAATCCGAACCAGAGGCGGGTTCCGCGTTCTCGAGCATTTGAAGCGAATGGCACGCTCAGCCGCAAGGAAATCTAGCGCCGTTAGTCAGGAAAGCGTCATCACTCGCATGAGATCCTGAGTGACGGCCAGGTTGCTGCGAGCCAATTGGGGAATTAATTGAGGCCCGGAGATTTCCGCTCGGGTCACCAGAATCTCGCGCAGCGGCCCGCTTAGTCGCCCGACAGCAGCAAAACAACGAGAACGACTAGGAATTATCATCGCGGGGGACGCCGGGCCTCACGTTACCCCTTGGATGGAAGATCGTAACCGGACGGAAATCTCGTGCGGGCTCTTGTTCGGCGTCATCATCGTGTCCGGCCTCCTCAGAAGCTACCTAAAGTCTCGGTACCGCGAAGAAAAACGGGGTAAGTCGGATTCCCGGAGATTTGAAGTATTGCTTCACTTCTCCGAGAAGCGCGTTACTCAGGACTTAGCGTCGCATTTCTATAATTTCTTGTGAGGATGCTGGTCGAGTGATACGTTCGACCACATGAAAGCTGGCCCGGACGAAGAATTGATAGCGTCCATTGCCGACGTGATGCGGTGCCTTGTTCGCGCTCGGTTCTTCGCGGTGGTTCTTTTTGCGTTATCAGCAGTGGCTGGGATAGCTCAGGCGGGCGGAGTACCTGCACTTACGACGCAGATCAAGGAAACTATGGCGAAGGCTCGAACCGACAAGACTGTGGATGCCAGAACGGAGGCTGCAGAGCATCTTGCAAGCCTCACACGAAAAATCAGCAGCAAAGAAGTCACGGAGGCGCTCGTGACCGACATAACGTCTCTGCTCGATTCTCCTGATGATTCAGTGCGCTATTGGGTGGCGACGGCGCTAGGAAATCTCGGGCCTGCTGCGAAAGCAGCAGTGCCTAAGCTCGAAGAAATGCTACCCAAGGCGGACTGCATCAACGGAGCGATAACTTCAGCGAGTGGAATTCGATACGCTCTAATCAAAATGGGCATAAAGCTTCCTCCTCCGCCAAAATGTGTGCGAATAGCTGGCTAACTCCTGATAAGTCGGGTGCATTCAATAGGTCGATG
>PKUY01000119.1 GCA_003131705.1 Acidobacteriota bacterium
GCTTGAGACCTGGACGATCTCGTCGATGTAATCCGTCCGCAGAATACTCGGCACGAATCCCGCTCCGATACCCTGAATCTTGTGCGGCGACGGCTGGCCTCCCGAGAGCACCGGGCTTTCCGTCGGCTCAACGGCAATCGCCTTGAACGAGGGTTTTTTCGGCTTAATGTATTGGCACACCCCGGTCAGTGTCCCGCCCGTNNAACCTTGCCGTCCGTGTCGTTCCAGATTTCCGGACCGGTCGTTTCGAAGTGGATCTTGGGATTCGCCGGATTATCGAATTGCTGGAGGACGAAACCGTTCGGCGTGGCGGCAAGCAATTCGTCGGCCTTGGTGATCGCGCCCTTCATGCCCTTGGGACCCGGCGTCAAAATAATCTCGGCCCCGAACGCCTTCAGCAGCACGCGGCGTTCCAGGCTCATCGTGTCCGGCATCGTCAAAATCAGTTTGTAACCCTTCACCGCTGCCACAAATGCCAGCGCGATCCCTGTGTTTCCGCTTGTTGGCTCGATCAGCACGGTCTTGCCAGGATGAATTTTCCCCGCGTTTTCGGCCTCCGCGATCAAGCTCACGCCGATGCGGTCTTTCACACTGGCATTCGGATTGAAACTCTCCAGTTTCGCCAGCACAGTTGCTTTACAGCCGTCCGCGACCTTGTTCAAGCGAACGAGTGGTGTTTTGCCAATCAGCTCGGTAATGTTATTCGCGACTTTCATTCGGCCTCCTCGAATGCAGCAGCCTAGCAGTTTCATCCAGCAGTGACAATCGCTCCGGTCTTACTCTCCCGAAAACCGCTGCTCTTTGAACCGGTCGACGTACATGCCTGCTGTGCCTACCAGGCCGAACGTCATTGCTGCGAGACGTGCCCAACCCTCCGTTATCCGCAATCGAAAATCTCAGCCGAAAGCGCGAGGCGAAGCAACGGGGCTCTCGCAAAGGGGAAGGATTCGCTGCCCGCGAATCTAGTGGCGCTAAAATGGGGATGCTATTCGGGGAAACAAACCCACGGTCAGAAATTCGCTGACCGTGAGTACCCCTAAAGATGGTCGAAGCAGCCGCCACCAAAGAAAAAGGGGAGAAAGCTCCTGCACTTCATTGGAGGTGCAGCTAGTCGAGAATGAAAGTGACCTCCATGGTCACGCGGTATTCGACAATCTTGCCCTTCTCGACTTTTCCTTTCAGGGAGAGCACTTCGAAACCGGTGATGCCTCGCAAGGTCTTGGCGGCGCGATTCACGCCTTCATCAACCGCCTCTTTGAAACCCTTAGAAGATGCAGCTGTGATCTTGGTGACGCGAGCAACGGCCATAAGAATCCTCCCCTATTTCGCGTCCAGCACACTTTCGATCGGAGCGCTTCGTGAATCGAACGAGCTCTTCTCTAACCGGGGGATCGCCCATTTGAAATGGGATTTCCTTTTTCATAATACGCCCGACCCGCAACCTACACCCCGCCCCCTCTGAAAGCAAGTTCCGCTTTGCTACAGTTTTCGGCCCCTTGCGTGACACTTCCGTGACAGCAAGACCTTGACATTACGTAGCTTCCATCGAATCGCGTGTGTCACGAGGAACGCTGCCTGCCTTATCATTTTGCTAAAATGCTTGCGGGCCAAAGAATCAGCGATTTAATGCTCTGCTTCCGAGCGCTGTCCCTACCACAAATTCCGTCCTCGTTGAATCAGTTGAATTTGAACTGGGGCACTGATCCCATGTTCACAATCATTTTCTCGCTGTTCTCTTCGATTCGGCAAGCCTTTCGGACATGTGCGGTACTTCGCGCTGAAATCCTTGCCTTCGGTCTCCACTCTCAATCCTCCAATGCTCCAGTTGTGANNGAGCGGCTGATGATCGACATTGGTCATCGTCAAGCCCGAGACTTGTCATTGCTGATGCTGACGCGCGATCGACGCCATTACCTACTCAGCGCTCGCGCACCCGCCGCTAGCTGGGTTTAGCCTGATGCTTACGGATCTGGGGCAGGCGCCAGAAGAGCAAATAGACGCCGATATAAATAAACACAAGCCATACGAGTCCAAAGAAGCCCAAGAAGGGCAACCCGATCCACGCGGTAGCATAGGGAGTGATGAGCACCCCCTGAGAAGGCAAAGAAGGCTCGGGTCGGGGGCCGAAATCTACGGGAGTCACGGCATGAGCAGCAGCGAATTGGGCACCGCCGTCATACGTGCCCTCGACCGGATATTGTCCGTACCGCCGGTCCTGCAATGAAAATTGAGCCTTGCCCTCGGCGTTCGTTGGGCGGCTTCCATAATCAAGCTTGCCGAAGGACGTTTTCATTGAGAGACCGACGACCTGATAGGCGAGTGGCTGTCCCTTCGCGTCGAGCAGCATCGCAGTTATCACCATCGAGGGAAGAGCCCGGACGCGATCGGCGGATTCGACCGGAAGCCACCCGAACAAGCGGCCGTAAAGTCCGTCCATGCCAGATCCCTCGCCCGCGCTGGGTTGTGCCTGTTCAGCTCCATCGTTCGCTGGCGTGGGAGCGGCCACTTGTTTCCACTCCAGTGACAACGTAGTAGCCTCCGGTGCNNAGTCATCTTCGCGCGTCTCCCAGATAGAAACCATCGGGAAAATGTTGGCGAACAGCGTGTAGATAAGCAGGAATAAAGCCGTTCCTCCAAAAGTGATGGACCATTCCACCCAGGTGGGACGATAGTGGACCCAATTGAACGGGAGGGGTGGATTGAACGGGATGTCGCCTCTGTTTGTTTTCGGCAAAAAGGGAGCGGTGAGCGTCGGAACGACGATGAGATAGCGCTTCGCCCCGGCAGCAACGACAACCAAGACGGACGCCAGCGCGACTACCGAGGGCGTAAACCTTCGGAGTCGTTTCAGAGTGAGGACGCCCGTGATCATGAGCAACGGAATCACGATGAACATAGCCTGGGTGACCCACATCATCACAGCGTAGTCACCGAAGAATAGCTGATGCAACAAGACCCTGTCCGGCCCCTCGACTTTATATACCGAGGTCAGATACTCGTTGATGGTGAAATAGAGATACAGCAAAGCGAATGTGATGAGCAATAGTCCCAGATTCCGGAAGTGGACGGGCTTGAGATAATCATCCAAGTGGAGCACGCGCAGAAGTATATACATCGAAAGCACAACGGCCGCCGTCCCGGAATAGATTGCACCCATGACGAAGTAGGGGCCAAAAATGCTGCTGTTCCAGCCTGGCCGCAGCGTCATCGCGAAGATCCACGAAACAACGGTATGCACCGAAACTGCCAACATGATCATGAGGATCGCCATCCGCGAAATGCATTTCTCAAGCAGATGCCGTTCCGCGGCACTATCGGTCCATCCAAATGCCAACGTGCGATATAGCCTCCGGCGCCAAGGAGCAAGCTCCTTCATCTCAGACAGCAGAGCCAGATCCGGAATCATGGGAAGATAGAGATAGAGGGCGCAGCCGGCCAGATACGTACTCACCGCAATCACGTCCCACAGGATCGCGGATTGGATGCGTCCATGGATGAACAAATATCCCATCCTGTCAGGACGGCCCAGATCGATGATCACCATAGGCCCGCCGACGCACAAAGCGAACACCGTGATGGCTTCGGATAACCGGGTGATCGGATGCCGCCACCCCGAATCGGTAACCCGAAGAATGGCGGAGATCAGAGTTCCCCCGTAACTGATCCCGGTGAAGAAGACAAAGTTCGCGATGTACAAGCCCCAGGAAATCTGGTCGCGCATTCCGGTGACGACCAGGCCATAGCGAAGCTGCAATATGTAACCGTACAGCCCCCAGAGCGCGACGACGGAAAGCATTCCGAAACACGCATAGAATCGCCACGAAGTATGGGTAAGAACTCGCAGCAAATTGGCTTCTCGATCGGAACTCATGCCTTTTACTCCTCATCCTTAAGAAGACTTGGGTTCACCTGGCGCAGCATACTTGCGATTGACGGGAGGCAAGTAGTAGACACGCGGGTCCGTGCCCAGCTCTTCGAGCAGCCGGAAGCCTGCACCTTGTTTGGTGACCTGAGAGAGCTGGATGGTTTCGCCCTTGCTGTTTGTGACGGCGTCCTCATATTCGTCGCCACAATAAATGGCGCCCATGGGGCAACCGTCGGCGCAGGCCGTCAGTTTTCCCGCGCGCAACATCTCCGGGCAGAAGTCGCACTTCTCGACCACGCCCTTGCGATGGGGCCATCCCTCTTCCATCGAATACTTATGGGAAAGCTCTTCCGGAGTGTGGGGCGGTTCGCTCCAGTTGAAGGAACGCGCTCCGTAGGGGCACTGGGCGATGCAGTTACGGCAACCGATACAGCGGTCCTGATCCATCATGACAAGCCCATCAGTGCGCTTGAAGGTGGCGCCCACCGGGCATCCACGCACGCAAGGAGGGTTGTCGCAGTGCATGCAGGGCCGCGGCAGAAAGTAGGAACCGGCTGCGTCGTTGCCGGTGACCTCAAACACTTTGATCCACTCCTGGAGCGGCGGGACGAAGTGCATTTTGGTGCAGGCTTTGGTGCAGTCC
>PKUY01000363.1 GCA_003131705.1 Acidobacteriota bacterium
TCGCGCCCTGCACGCGCCTCGATGGCGGGTTAGGGATGACGCTTATTTGTCACGGAAGCCCACACGGGCTGCGGCCGCGTCAGAAACCGGTTGCGCCGAACGCCTGCTTCACATGCGGCTTGAAGAGATACACCAGGATCCAAATTTCGATCGCAGCCATGATCAGCCGCCGGATCAGAAACGTGATGAAGAAAAAGTGCATGTGAGCGAACGGGCTGAAAATGGAAAAAACGGAGCCGAGAAGGCCCAGCCCGGCCAGCACGATCGCCAGGATGCGCGCCCAGTTTTGCAGCTTCCAAAGGCCCAGTCCCACGATCAATTCCAGGACGGCAAAACCGAGGAACATGATACCCATCATAACGCCGGCGCCAGCCATCCAAACCCCGCTCCCCGGATAAGCCATCATGCCCGACATCATGGCCCCGCCCAAGAACATCCCCAGCGCCCCGAGTACCAGCATCCCTGCACCGATAAACGCCAGCAAAGCAAGTACGGTTACTCCGGTTGGACGTTGCATGTGAATCTCCCGTGCACAAACTGGTCTAACGATGATGGAAGCTTTTTCAGGCCCATCGATCCCCGGCGCAGTCGCCCGATTGCGCGCGAAGGTATGTCAGCCCGGGGTAGCCGTCAATCAAAAAAGAAATACTAACCCGCACGGTGCGTTCGATGTAGACTTTCGCCCAGATTGAGCAGCGGGCCGAGCTGGTGACTCAGCTTCCTTCGGGAGTCCCGAATGAGCATGCCAAAGGCAACGAGCCTGCGAGTCGGTGTCACAATTTTGTCCGCCGCGCTGCTGGCTTGGTGCAGCGTCGGCCGACTTGGTCTGGTACGCGCTCAGTCCTCTCAAAATAACCAAAGCCAGCCGGCCAACGTACAACAGGCGCCCGCTTCAGCCGATTCGCCCGAAATGAACGCTCACGACGCGCCCGTGCCGTTGCAGTCGCGTGTAAGCCTGGTTCCTGTGCGAGTGGTGGTGCGCGATTCAGACGGGCACGCCGTCGCGAACCTGCAAAAGGACGACTTCCAGCTATTTGAGGACGGCAAGCCCCAGGTAATCTCCAATTTCGCGGTTGAGACACCAGCCTCCATTTCGCAGCACGTCGTCCGGGCAGAGACAGCTCCCGGTACAACCAGTTCTGGGCAGTCGCCGGCGCCGTTTCTGCCTCCCGCCCGCTTCGTCGCGCTGCTCTTCGATGATGAGCATCTCAACCTCCAGGATCTGATGCAGGCCCGAAACGCGGCCGGGCGGTACCTCGACGCCTCGGTCACACCCACGGATCGCGTCGCTGTTTTCACCGTCTCGGGCCAGAACCAGTTGGACTTTACCGATGATCGCGCCAAACTGCACGCCACGTTGTCGCAGTTGCTGCCTCGCACGGTCACCGGAATCGATCCGAATGCTGCGGGCGACTGTCCCCCCATGGACTACTACGAAGCCGATCTGATCCAAAACCAGCATGATTCTCAGGCTACTGACGTCGCCACCCAGGATGCCCTTTCCTGCCAATCCAATTCGTCACAAGGTTTGCCCACCGGAACGGGCGGAACCCAGACTAACCCAACCGATAGCGCCAGGGCGCAGGCACTGGTCGCTGCGACCGCGCTTCGGATAGAAGAGGTCGGGGATGAACAAACGCGGGCCTCCTTTCGCCGCGTGGAAGAAATCGTTCGGCGAATGTCCGCTCTGCCAGGCCAGCGAAGCATCGTGCTGATCTCTCCCGGATTTATCTACCCGAACCGCCAGTTCGACTTCTCGGAGATCGTGGACAGCGCGATACGCTCGAGCGTCTTCATCAATACGCTCGATGCGCGAGGACTTTATGTCCCGGAATTTGGAACCGACATCAGCCGGGACACGGTCGACCCCAACCCGTCGGCGGCTGGATTTCGAAGTTCCTGGCACCTGACCGGTCAATCCAACCAACGGGAAGTTTTGGATTATCTCGCCGCGGATACCGGCGGCTATTCCTTCCACAGCAACAATGATCTCGGCGAGGGTTTGCGGCAGGTCGCCGCTGCACCCGGCGCTTACTATTTTCTCGCATTCGTCCCGCAGAACCTGAAGTACGACGGGCGCTTGCACTCGTTGAAAGTGACTCTCCGTTCCAAAGAGAAGTACACCGTTCAGGCGCGGCGCGGATATTACGCTCCCCTGCACGGCAACAATCCCGTCGATATCGCCAAAGAGGATATTGAAGAGGCTCTTTTTTCGCAGGAGGAGCGACACGGTCTGCCAGTGGCGCTGCAGACGCAGTACTACACGGATGCTACCGGCGCGAAACTCTCCGTACTTGCCCACGTCGATCTGGCACACATGCACTTCGACAAAACGGAGGGCCGCAACCAGAACAATCTTACTGTCGTCGCGGCTCTCTTCGACCGCAACGGAAACTTCATCACCGGAACTCAGCGGGTTGTCCAGATGAAGCTGCGCGACGAAACCCTCGAAAAGCTGAGCCGCACGGGCGTCACGGTACGGACCAGCTTCGATGTGAAACCGGGAGATTACGTGGTCCGCCTTGTGGTGCGCGATTCCAGAAACGCGCTACTTTCAGCCGAGAATGGCATAGTTGAAATTCCGTATTAGATAAATGGGAAGGTGCACCATGGTGTTCCGGCAAATCAAACGAATCTTTACCGTCGCGTTACTCTTCAGCGCCGCGGCGTGGTGCGTGAGCGATGCAATCGTTTCGCCGCTGATTGTTCGCGCGCAACAATCTCCGACCGGCAGCCCTGCCCCAGTGCCTGATCCATCCGCACAAGCACAAGCACCCGCCGGCGCTG
Organism: Acidobacteriota bacterium; assembly: GCA_003131705.1. Lineage (GTDB taxonomy): Bacteria > Acidobacteriota > Terriglobia > Acidiferrales > UBA7541 > Palsa-295. The sequence goes on from PKUY01000363.1 coordinate 2,788, forward strand.
CGCCGTCAGTCCTGCGAGCCGAGTCGCGCGTGGTGCGCGTCGACGTGGTCGTCACGGACAAGAAGGGCAACTATGTCCACGACCTCAAGACGAGCGATTTTCGTGTTTACGACAATGATAAAGAGCAGTCCATCATCAATTTCTCCTTCGGCTCCTCCGCTGACTCTTCGGTGACTCCCGAACGCCACTACATGGTCCTTTTCTTCGACGACTCCACGATGGCGATGAGCGATCAGCCTCGCGCCCGCCAAGCTGCCCTAAAATTCATCGATGCCAATGCCGGACCCGACCGGGTGATGGCTGTCGTCGATTTCACCGGCGCGCTCCGCATTATGCAAAACTTTACCGCCGATCCGGACCGCCTCAAAAAAGCAGCCGCGATTTACAAACCCTCGGTCATGACGTCCGATTCTTCGGATTCTGCAACTGATTCCGGATCCGCCGCGCAGGGTCTCATCCAGGCTCAGGACGACTTCAGCGTTCACAGTTTCCTTCTCGCCATTCGCAGTCTCGCAAGAAATCTCGCCCCAGTGCCGGGACGCAAGAGCCTCATTCTTTTCACCGACGGCTTCCCCAGCACTCCGGAGCAGGACGCCGAAATTACAGCAGCCATATCCGCCTGCAACCAAGCCAATGTCGCGATCTATCCGTTAGATGTCCGAGGTCTGATCACATCCTTTAGCGATAACCGCCTCGAACCCGGGACCAACACCTTATCGAAAATGGTCGTTGGGGCACGCACAACTGCCGTCAACCCCCCGAGTCTCCAACCGCGTTTGTTACTGGCTTCTTATCCGATGCCTGATCCTGCCGCCGCTGATCCGGTGCAACACGGCGGTGGAGGAGGCGGTGGTGGTCGTGGGGGCGGAGGCGGAGTAGGTGGGGGCACTGGCGGTGGGACCGGGGGAGGGACCGGCGGCAGAGGTGGCACGCCCGGTGGCGGATCTCCCGGCGTGAGCAGAGGAGGCGCGCCCGGTGGCGGAGGAGGCGGTGCAAATTATCCCGGCATGTACGGTCCGCAGTCTTTCGGGCCCACGACGCCGAGCATGATCATCCCCACATTGCCTGACAACGGTTCCGCGAACCAGAGCGTCCTTTACCAGCTCGCCGCCGGAACGGGCGGCTTCCCGATTTACAACTCGAACGACCTGCTCGGCGGACTCTCGAAAATCGCGCACGAGCAGGACGAATACTATCTCCTCGGCTATTCGCCGCAGCAGGACCTGGATGGCGCCTGCCATACGCTGCGCGTCAAACTCGATCACGGAGGAATGAACGTCCGCTCCCGCACCGGATACTGCAACGCGAAATCCAAGGACGCGTTGGTGGGGAAACCCATCGAAAAGGATCTTGAGGCTCGCTCAACGGCGCCCGCCGCCGGCAGCGTAGGCGGCACTCTCGAAGCTCCTTTCGTCTATACGTCGGTGAAGCAGGCGCGCGTAAATGTCGCGATGGAAATTCCCTCCGCGTCCGTCGAGTTTTCCAAGGAGAAGGGCAAGTATCACGCGGATATCAACGTTCTCGGGATCGCCTACCGCCCCGATGGTTCAGTGGGCGCGCGGTTCAGCGATGAAGTCACGCTCGATCTCGAGAAGGACGCCTGGAAACATTTCTTGCAGCAACCCATGCGCTACGACAATCAGTTTCAGATTGCGTCTGGCAAGTACGGGCTGACGATCGTCCTATCGGCCGGCGGCCAGAACTTCGGAAAATATGAAGTGCCTCTGGCGATCGACGCGTACGACGGCAAGACCTTCGCCATGAGCGCGCTTGCGCTCAGCAACAACGTGCAGCCAGCAGCCGGTCTGGGCGGTGCGCTCGAAGCGGACCTCCTCGCAGATCGCACGCCATACTTGATCAAAAATATGGAAGTCGTTCCCTCAGGCAGCAACCGCTTCAAAAAGACGGATTCGGTCGCTCTCTACGCTCAAATCTACGATCCGGCCTTGGCCGGCGCCACTCCGCCCGCTGTCCGCGTCGCCTTCAACATCCTCGACGCGAAAACAGGCAAGCCGATCCTCGTCGCTCATGACGTCGATCCGTCGGGTTTCAATGATAAAGGCAGTACAGTGATGCCCATCGGACTCAAGGTTCCCATCGACAAGCTGCAGCCGGGATCGTACCGCCTGGAAATCCAGGCCTACGACGGGAGCGGAGCGATGACGGCCATCCGCACCGNNCTTGACGGCGCGCTCTCGTCGCGCCTTACATCGAATCGGGAGCGTATAAGAATAAATCCAATCAGCAGTGCGTTTCCCCTGCCGGACTTCTTCCTCCTTTGGTACGATGTCTGCTCGCGCATGCGGGGCATACTGCCGGCTTGCCGGCAATACGCACACGAATGAGAGTTGAGGCGAGGTAATCGAGCATTGGCGAAATCGCGTCCGTCCAAGACCCCATCCAGAGCTAAGGCAGCGAAAACTGCCCCTGCGAAGCGAAGCCCGAGCCCGGGCAAGAAACTGAAAATCGGGCTGATCGGCTTCGGCACCGTCGGTCGTTCCGTCGCCAAGATCCTCGCTCAGGATGCAAACGGGCCTCTCCTTCTCACGCACATCTGCAGTCGCAACATTGAAAAGAAAAAACTCGCATCGCTGCCCGCTCACATTCGCTGGACCTCCGACGTTGACGAAATCTTCTCGTCGGACGTCGATGTCGTCGTGGAGCTGGTCGGAGGCCTCGCGCCGGCCGGCGAGTGGGTTCGCCGAGCGCTGCGCGCCGGCAAGTCGGTCGTAACTGCCAACAAACTTCTGATCTCCGAGTCCGGCCCTGAGCTGCTCGACCTCGCGCGAAAAATGGGCAAGCGCCTCGAGTTCGGCGCGTCCGTCGCCGGAGGCATCCCGGCGATCATCGGCATCCATGAAGGCCTCGCAGGCGATCGCCTGTTCAAGATTGCGGGGATTTTGAACGGCACGTGCAATTTCATCCTCACCAAAATGGAATCCACCGGCACGAGTTTCGAAGCGGCCCTCAAGGAAGCGCAGCGGCTGGGATATGCCGAGGCCGATCCCAGCGCAGACGTGGATGGAATAGACGCCCGCGCCAAACTCGTGATTCTGACCCAGGCGGGCCTGGGCCTGCGCGTGCGCAGCGAGCAAATTCCCTGCCGCTCGATTTCGTTGATCGAGAGCGTGGACTTTCTATATGNNAACTCAACTGTACGATTCGGCAGATCTCCCTCGCTCAAAAGGACACCTCGAAGGGCATCCGGCTCGCAGCGGCCGTGCAGCCCGCGCTGATTCCTGCCGCTTCGCTGATTGCTCACGCGCAGGGCAGCCAGAATCTGATCACCGCCACGGGAGAATTTGCGGGCCGCATGATTTTTTCCGGATACGGAGCGGGCGGCGATCCCACCGCCGTCGCCGTGATCTCCGATTTGTACTCGATCGCTCGCAGCGCCTCCGTGCCTCCCGAAGCGCTGCCGCGCGTCGCGGAAGTTCCGGATTCGGTCAGCGGAGATTTTACGGTGCCTCATTATCTCCGCTTCGTGGTGCGGGATCACCCCGGCATCGTCGCGGCGCTCGCCACAATTCTCGCGAAATATCAGATCAGCATTGACGCGCTATTGCAAAAACCCGGTTTCCCGCATTCGGCTCTGTCCTTCGTGATGACGCTCGAGGTGTGCGACAGCGCCGTCTTGAATCGCGCCCTGGAGGAAATTTCTCGCCTCGACTTTCACGTCGAGCCCCCACTCTGCCTTCCGATCTTTGTCGATTGAAACCTATCTCCCGAAGTTGCCACAAGCTGCGGATCCTACGCGCGCGATTGACAACCCTCCAGCCGTGCATTTGCGCGTGCTCGATATAGCGATTATCCTCGATATTGAGTTCACGCGGTTCCAGTCTTCGCGTTGACCTGATGTTTAGAACGATGGTGCCGGGGTCACCTCCGGGGGGACAACGGGGGAACGACCTAAAGAAAAGTCAGGGCGTGCCGTTCTCCGCTAACCCCGTCCAGCAAGAAGTCCACAGGCCTCGCTTGACAAATTCGATACGTGCCGAGCAGAAGTTGACGTAACTCATAGAAAAAAAACGGTCGCGGTCATGTCTACTCGACAATCGCGTGAGGGTATGCGGTGCGTGCGACCGATCCGCAGCCAGTAGTCGGGAGCGAACGTACCACTCTACCGTCACTTACGATTGGCACAGTGTAATGCTTCAGCGGATCCCGAGGAAGATCAGCAAAAACTCAAGCGTGCGCTCGTCTAGCTCGCGCATGAGCTCATACGCACGGATGATTCCGCGCTTCGCCTTCAGCAGCTCTTCGCTGAAAACTCGCAACATTTGCTTGAGGATCATTTTCAAAATAGTACGAACTGGTCCCGCCGAGCGCAATGGGCCGTCTCGGCAAAGTTGTCGTCTCCGCTATCTTCTCCGGGCTCGCTCACATCGGCCGTCCCCACATCCCCACAACCCAGGCTTGACAGCCTTCCACCCTCTGGTAGCGTAGAGCCGTGGCCCCAAAGATCGAATCGTCACATCTTTTTTCGACACCGCAGAAGCCGCGCGCGACTAAATCGCTTCAGGACGGCGTAATCAAAAATGTTTGAAACACTCACAGACAAACTACAGCGCGCATTCAAGAATCTGCGCGGCCAGGGCAAGCTGACCGAAGAGCATCTCGACGCGGCACTCGCCGAAATTCGCGAGGCCTTGCTCGAAGGCGACGTCAACCTCGGCGTTACCGACGAATTCATCGCTCACGTCCGCGAAAAAGCCCTCGGGTCTGAAGTTCTGCTGCAGCTCTCGCCCGACCAGCAGATCGTCAAGATTGTGCGCGACGAGCTCGCCGAACTCCTGGGACGCGAGGCACGGCCGCAATTTTCTTCCCGGCCCCCTTCGGTGTGGCTCATCTGCGGCCTCCAAGGCTCCGGCAAAACCACATCGACCGGCAAGCTCGGCAAATGGCTCGCGGAGCACGGCCACCGTCCGATTGTGGTCTCAACCGACGTTTATCGTCCCGCGGCGCGCGAACAGCTCGCGCAAGTGGCGAAAGCGACGGGCACTCCCTACTGGCCCGGCACCGGCACGGACAAGCCGCTCGAAATCGTGCGCGGCGCCATGCGCGAAGCAAAGCTTTCCGCCTCCGACGTAATTATCGTGGATACGGCCGGCCGCCTGCACATCGACGACGAATTGATGAAGGAACTTTCGGAGCTCAAGCGCGAGCTCAATCCTACGGAAATTCTGTTCGTGGCCGACGCCATGATCGGACAAGACGCGGTGCGCTCCGCGGGAGAATTTCACAAACGTCTCGGCGTTACCGGCATCATCCTCACAAAAATGGATGGCGATGCGCGCGGCGGCGCGGCGCTTTCCATTCGCAAGGTCACTGGCGCGCCCGTGAAATTCGTGGGCGTGGGTGAAAAATATGACGCGCTCGAGCCGTTCCTTCCCGACCGCGTCGTCTCGCGAATTCTCGGCATGGGTGATGTGCTCGGCCTGATCGAAAAAGTCGAAAAAAACATCGACGTGACAAAAGCGCGCGAGATGGAACGCAAGCTGCGCGAGAACGATTTCACGCTCGCGGATTTTCGGGACCAGCTTCAGCAGATCCGCAAGATGGGCTCGATCGAGCAATTGATGGGCATGCTTCCAAAAGTCGGCCCGTTCGCAAAAATTCCCAAGGACGCCCAGATCGACGAGAAACAGCTCAAGTCCACCGAAGCGATCATCAACTCGATGACCGCCGCCGAGCGCGCGAACGACAACTTGATCGACGGCAAGCGCCGCAAACGCATCGCTCGCGGCAGCGGCACCTCCGTTCAGGAAGTGAATCAAGTGCTGAAGCAGTATTCCGACATGCGCCGCATGATGAAGCAGTATGGCAGCATGGCGAAAATGAAAATGCGCGGCCTCGGCAAGCTCGCCGGCATGAAGTAGTGATCTCAGAGATAGCGATTGGTGAATCCGGCAGCGTCCGTTATACTGGTCGGACTCACATTAGGAGGATTTTCGAGTGTTAACGATCCGTCTGGCGCGCATTGGCAAGAAAAAGCGCCCTTTTTACCGAGTGGTAGTCACAGAGAAAACGCGGCCGCGCAATGGCCGTTTTGTCGAGATTATCGGCACGTACGATCCGCTGAAGAAGCCCCACGCCGTGGAGCTGGATAGCGAGCGCGTGCAGTATTGGCTCAGCAAGGGCGCGCAGCCCAGCGATACCGTGCGTAGCTTTATACGCAACCCGAAACCTGCCTGAAGCGTCCTACTTCACAGCCATGTTCGCAGCTCTTGTACACGCTCGAGCGAGTTTCTCCGCTGGGCACGGCAAGCTGTGGAGGAAGCGCAATGAAGGATCTTGTCGAAGCGATCGCGAAAGCACTCGTAGATCATCCGGAAGATGTGCAGGTCAATGCAGTGGCAGGTGAGCAGGTAACGGTTCTCGAACTTCGTGTCCATCCCGAGGATTTGGGTAAGGTAATCGGACGACAGGGACGCACGGCCAAATCCATTCGCACGCTGCTGGGGGCCGCGGGAATGAAGCTCAAGAAGCGGTACACCCTCGAAATTTTGGAATAAGTGAGCAACGAGAAATTGGCGAGCGTCACGGTGGCGCATATCCTGCGCCCACACGGCATTCGCGGCGAAGTGGCCGCCGAAATTCTCACAGACTTCCCCGAACGTCTGAAACATCTTTCTTCTGCAAAATTGTGGGATGAACGCTCGGAACCGCGGAGCGTCTCGATTCGCTCGTGCTGGCTGAGCCACAGCCGCGGGGGACAGGCGATCTTTCATTTCCAGGGCTCGAACTCGATTTCGGACGCGGAAAAACTTGTCGGCCTGCAAGTTCAGATTCCTTTTGCCGAGCGTATGAAACTTCCGTCCGGAAGTTACTACATCACCGATCTGGTGGGCTGCGAAGTGCGCGAAAAAGACGGCGCTGCGATCGGTCGAGTGCTTGACGTGGAATCGACCGGCGAAATCGTGTCTGGTACGCCGAATCTTGTGGTCGATTCCGCAAACGGCGAGTTGCTCATCCCTCTTGCGAAGGAAATCTGCGTGCGCGTGGATACCGAAGCGCGCCGCATCGATGTAGTACTCCCCGAAGGTCTTCGCGAATTGAACACGTAGGACCAAACTCCCGCCTGCGATACGATTGGCAGCGATGCGCTTCGACATCATTACGATTTTCCCTGAGTTCTTCAGCGGCCCACTCGATTACGGAATCGTGCGGCGGGCGCGCGAAGCGCGTCTAATAGAAGCGCACATCCATGATTTGCGCGATTTCACGCACGATCGCCATCGCACTGTGGACGACCGGCCGTTCGGCGGCGGTGCGGGAATGGTGATGAAACCTGAGCCGATTTTCGAAGCCGTCGAATCGCTGTTTGGTGACCAAAACAGCGGCGCGACTGTACCGTCGGGAACGGCGATCGTGCTGCTCTCAGCGGCGGGAAAGCTTTTTCGACAAGAAACCGCTCGGCGGTTTACGAAGCTTGACCGCATCGTGCTGCTGTGCGGGCGCTACGAAGGCGTGGACGAACGCATCGCCGAACATCTCGCTACCGATGAAATGTCTATCGGCGATTTCGTGCTCTCCGGCGGCGAACTCCCCGCGGCGATGGTTCTCGACGCCGTGACGCGCCTGATTCCCGGCGCTCTCGGAAACGAGGACTCCGCGATCGACGAATCATTCAGCACAATCGAAAATGAAATGGAAGACGCTCGGCGCGCTGGGCCAGAGCAAAACAAATCGGACGCGGCGCAATCGNNGCGCGGGATTCTCGACTACCCGCACTACACACGGCCGCAATCGTTTCGCGGATGGGATGTGCCGGACGTTCTCATCGGCGGCAATCATGAAGAGGTTCGCCGCTGGCGCCATAGACAAGCGCTCGAAAAAACGCGGCGCAACAGGCCTGACTTGTTAGACGCTAGATCTCTCAGCATCCCGGACTAGGGCGACTTCATCGAGAATCCGCGACCGGATGGACCACGGCCAACTTTCAGATAGGCCAACTAAGGCGAATTCATTATAATTGGAAATTGTGCGTTGTGTGCTGGCCCCACCTGAGCGGGTCTGCCTGGAAAACGAGTCATGAAACCGATTATCGCGAAGGTGCAGCAGTCCCAACTCCGCAAGGACCACCCGGTGTTCCGCCCCGGGGACACGATCAAGGTACATGTCCGCCTGAAAGAAGGCGACAAAGAGCGCATCCAGCCATTCGAGGGCGTGGTGATGAGCCGACGCGGAGAGCTTTTGGGCGAGAGTTTTACAGTGCGCCGCGTGAGCTTCGGCGTGGGCGTCGAGCGTATTTTCCCGGTGCATTCCCCGATGATCAGCTCGATTGAGGTGATGCGACAAGGCCGCGTGCGCCGCGCGAAACTGAACTATCTGCGCGCGCGCAGGGGCAAGGCCGCCCGCATCAAGCGCGTCGAGGTATTCGACGCGGTGGTCGCACCCGCCTCCCAGGAATAGGCGAACGCTGCCGAGATTTTTGGCCCGCTCTGGTTTTCACCGGAGCGGGCTTTTTTGTTTCTATTCGGCTTTGGAACATCCCCCCGGCGCCTGGCATACGGAATCTGCCATGGAAATTCTGCCAATCGGAATCACACGCACGTCGGCTGACTTGAATCGCGTCACAATTATGTATCCTGAAGACTGATCTCGCGAGCCGTGTGCTAAAATCGCCGCCGATGGGACGTCTCTGTTCGGCGCGATATGAACGCGATGCACGCCAGTGCGGTTGGCAGCGCATAGCGGGATTGGACGAAGCGGGCCGGGGCTCGCTGTTCGGTCCAGTCGTGGCCGGCGCGGTGGTGCTCAATCCCAGGCGACGAATCGTCGGCCTTGACGATTCCAAAAAACTGACGCCCGAGCGGCGACGCGAACTCGCCGAACGCATCCGCGAGCACGCTCTTGCGTGGGCGGTGGCCGAAATTGACGCCAGCCGCATTGATGCCTGGAACATCTATCAGGCCAGCCGCCAGGCAATGGTCGCGGCAATCTCGCAGCTCAATCCGTTTCCGGATTATCTTCTGCTTGATGCGATCGAGCTCGACCTCCCGATCGAGCAAAAAGCATTGATCCACGGCGACGCGCGCTCTGTTTCCATTGCCGCAGCGTCGATTCTGGCGAAGGTCGATCGTGACCGTCGCATGGAGGAATTCGACCAGCAATATCCTCAATACGGACTCGCACAGAACAAGGGTTACGGCACGCCGGACCATCTCGAAGCGCTGCGCCGGCACGGACCATCGCCGCTGCACCGTTTTTCTTACGCACCGGTGCGCGAGGCGCGATGCTGGGCCAGTGGCGCCGAGCAAACTCCGCTGCCGCTGGGGATTCCATCAAATGCATTGGGTGGTTAATTAGTCCGCACGAAAAACAAGGGGGGATACAAGAATGATCAAGGTCGGCGTATTTTACCCAAACAGCGAAGGCGCAAAATTTGACATGGCTTACTACCTGCAGAAGCACATCCCCATGGCCCGTCAGAAGGTAGGGCCAGCTCTCAAGAGCGTTGCCGTCGAACAGGGCCTGGCTGGCGGAGCGCCTGGTGCTCCCATGACGTATATCGCCATTGGCCATCTGACGTTCGATTCCATCGACGCATTCCAAGCTTCGTTCGGGCCCCATGCACAAGCAATCTTGGCAGACGTTCCCAACTACACCAACGTCCAGCCCATCGTTCAGATCAGCGAAGTGAAAATGTAACGGCAGGTTTGATCCCCCAAATTGGCCGCCTGAAGGCCCCTGTTGGCGTTATGAGACCCTCGGGGGACCTTCCTTTTTGCCTGTATTGGGGCTTCCGACGCGGGAGGCACCTTTCGCCCTGTTATCCCCTTCGTCACCAGCCCCATTGGGCCTGATGGACCCTGGTTTTCCACGCGTGCTAACCTTCAGTTCCGAGCTGTGTTTTCGGCTCGAACACGCGGTTCAGGGCCGGCAGGGTCCGGGCACGCAAAAGCATCCATGGCCTTCAATAAAAATAAAGCGCTGGAAGGCGCTCTAAAGTTCCTCAACCAGGGCAAGGTCCCTCAGGCCATCGGCGAATACCAGCAGATCCTTCGACACGATCCCAAGGACCAGGCAACATTAATGACAGTGGGCGATCTGTTCGCCCGTCAGGGAGACATGCCGCAAGCCATCGAGTATTTCGAGCGGCTCGCGCAGGTTTACCTGAACGACGGCTTCAACAGCAAAGCCATCGCGATCTATAAAAAGATTGCCAAGCTTGCGCCTGCCGAGCTCGCGCCGCTCGAACGGCTTGCCGACCTGTACGTCCAGCAAGGAGTGCTCAGCGAAGCGCGGCCTTTGTTTCTGCAGATTGCTGAAGCGCACCTGAAGGCAAACCGCGCACCCAAGGCTGTCGAAGTCCTGCACCGGCTTCTCGAAGTCGAGCCGGAAAATCCGCGTGTTCAAATGCGGCTGGCGGAACTCTACAACGTGATGGGCCAGAAGAAGGAAGCAGCCCAGACGTACTTCGCGTATGCGCAGAGGCTCTTTGACCGAGGTGAGAACGACGAGGCGGAGAAGTTGATCGAACGAGCGCTCGGGGTTGATCCCAGCAACGCGCCCGCGCTGCTTCTGAAGGCGAAGATTCTGGGGATGGCCCACAAGAATGACGAAGCTATTGCGATCCTCGAGAGTCATCCGGAGGCGGGCGCAGGCGGCGAAGTCACCAACCTGCTTGTAGAGTCAGAAATCAATTCCGGCAAATGGGATAAGGCTGCGGACCGCGCCCGCAAGCAATTGGCTTGTGGGACTACCCATACCGAGCTATTCGAGAGGGTAGTCAACGCTCTGCTAGAGGCCGGGAAGACGCGCGAGGCACTTCCGCTGATCAACGACCTGCGTGCTCCCCTGATCGAAACCGGTGACCAGGACAAGTTTCTCAAGCTGCTTTCGAGCGCCATCGATAAGCTCCCGGGCGATACTGAGCCGCTCGAGATGCTCGCCGATTTCTCCCGGCACAACAGCGATCCATTCCAGCTGACTGCGGCTCTAAGCCGGCTTGTCGACGCCTATGCCGCCGCCGGAAATTACTCGCGCGCCGAAGAAATGCTGCAGGAGATGATCGAGCGGAATACGGACGACGAACGACTGGTCGCGCGCCTCGATCAACTGCGTGCTCGCAGGAGCGGATCGCCAACGCCGCCAATGGAAGCCCCGGCGAGCTTGGCGGAATTGACCTCCAGAGAAGACCTCGCTCCCGCTGAAGAAAGCTCCGCAGAAGCGCTCCTTGCCGAAGTCGCGCCCCCGATTCCCGCAACGATCACCGAAGGGCCGCTGGATGAGGAAACGCAGCGCTATATCGCGCAGGCGCTGACCGATGTCGATCTCTTCTCGAGTTACGGGCTGACCCAAAAGGCCTCGCACCTTCTCGAGAATGTGCTCCAACGCGCTCCGCGCCATACGGCGACGCTCGAGCGCTTGCTCGATCTGTATCTCGGCGCGGGCAACGAACGCCGGACTGCAGAGCTCGCTTCCCAGCTTGAGCAAATCCATCGCGAGCGCGGAGATGCTGTCAACGCTGAGCGCTTTGCCACACTGAGTCAGAGATTCCAGAAGGCAGCTGGCATAACGGCCGAAGAAATGCCGCCAGCTCCGACGGCGCCAGCCCCCGGGGTTGCCGAGCCGACGGCGGTCACCGAAACCGCATCGATGAAGTTCACCCTGGCGGATGAACCCGCCTCATCCGCAGAATCAGCGCCTTCAGGACCAGCGGAATTCGAAGTACCACTAACGCCGTTTGAACAAGAGCAGGAGCCCGACGTCGCAGAAGTCCCGCAAGCAAGTGCTGCATCCGAGCCGGCGCGGGTTGCTGCGGAGACAAGCGAGGCCAAGCCTGCGGTCGCGAGCGAAGAGGTGGACCTGTCGGATGAGTGGGAGGCGATGGTTCAAGAGGTAGCCGAGCCTGACACTGTCGCTGAGCGTGTACCTGAACCTGTGCTTGAAACTGAACCGGTGGCCGCTCCCGAACCTGTGCACGCTGCAGAGGAAACGATCGAACTCGATCCGGTGCCAGACGCAGAACCGATCGAGGTACTGGAGGCGACTCCGGAACCATCTCCTGAACCTACATTCGAATTCATTGAGACGCCTGCCGAAGAAATGCCCGCGGCCGAAATAGTGTCCGCCGAAAGCAGTGAATTCGAACTCGAATTGACACCGAAGCCGGCAGCAGTCCAAGGCAAGACGATCACCGCGACCACCGAAGACTTCCTCAGCGAGCTTGCCGCAGAAGTCGAGGACATGGAATCGCCTACACATGTGCCAGCAATGATGGCCGCGGCGTCACCGACGGCTGGCGCGTCCGAGACCGTTCCCGAGGTGACCGCGGAGAGCCTGAACGAATTGGCCGAAGTTTTCCAGGAATTCCGCAGTGAACTGGGCGAACTGGGCGAGGAAGACGAAGACCTCGAAAACCACTACAACCTCGGCATTGCTTATCGCGAGATGGGTCTGCTCGACGAAGGCATCGGAGAATTTCAGAAGGTGGCGAAAGCGGTGCAAAATGGAAAACCGTTCCGCTACGCCATGAATTGTTCGACGCTGCTCGCGGTTTCTTTCATGGATAAAGGCGAGCCGAAAATTGCTTCCTTGTGGTATCAGCGGGCGCTAGCACTGCCGGGACTGGACCAGGAAACGATCCTCGCTCTGCGGTATGACCTCGGTGTCTCGCTCGACCTGGCCGGCGAATCCTCAGCGGCGCTCGACAGCTTCCGTCAGGTTTACGCTATGAATATCGATTACCGCGACGTAGCCGACCGCATCGCCATTCTGCAAAAACATTAATTTTCCATGCAGGTGTCTGTTGCCAGTGCGCTGATATTCCCCGATAATCCTAGCTCGACAATGAGCCGCATGTTCCGCGTCCTCCTACTATTACTTTGGCTTGCGTTTGGGCTGGCGCTGATTCTGGTGCCATGGTCGGATCTCTGGGAAACAAATTATTTCCTCTATCAGTATCCGGCGTTGGCACTTTTCCTAAAGAATGGATTTCTGCGCGGTGCGATTTCCGGATTAGGATTCATGAACGTTCTATTGGCCCTCGAAGCGTTCCGCCGCAGGACTCCCTCCATTGCCAGCCGCACCTGAAAAATCGCTGCAGCGGATCGTCTGCTACGTCACGGACCGGAAATTTTTTCACTCTACTGATCCTGTCGGAAGCATGCTTGCGCACATTCGCACGGCAATCGCTGCGGGCGTCGATTGGGTGCAAATCCGGGAAAAGGATTTGCCTGGTCGGGAACTTCTGGCTCTCGTGCGAGCCGTTGTCGGCATGGCAAATGACCGAGCCAGCAAAGCGCGCGTCATTGTAAACGACCGGCTCGATGTCGCACTCGCGGCGGGTGCGCGCGGCGTGCACCTCGGCGACCAATCCTTGCCCGCGCGCGAAATTGTCCGCTGGTGCCGAGCCGGGAATGTGCCGGCAGGATTTCTAGTCGGAGTTTCGTCCCATGGCTTTGAGAGAGCGCGCGAAGCCGAAGATGCCGATGCTAACTATGTTTTTTTTGGGCCCATTTTTGACACGCCCGCGAAAAAGTCTTTCGGGGCGCCGCAAGGAATTCCGAAGCTAGCTGAAGTTTGCCGCTCTGTAAGAATTCCGGTAATTGCGATCGGCGGCGTGAACAAAGTTAACAGCGACGAATGCTTGCGCGCCAGAGCGGCGGGGATTGCGGCGATTCGATTATTCCAGGAGCCGCGCGAGCCGGTGTCGTTGAAAGCCACCGTCGAAGGCGTGCACAATTTCGTATAGGAAATGTTTCGGGCGGGGGACGGCGTTACGCGCTGAGCCACCGGCCAATGGGCTGCAAACGTTCCACGTGGTCACAGATCACTTTGATGACCGCGGTAATGGGAATCGCCAGGACTAGCCCCATCGCTCCCCACATGAAGCCCCAGAATAAGAGCGCCACAGTAAGTGCGAGAGCGTTCAACCGCACCTTCCAGCCGACCAGCGCGGGGACAAGCAGATTGGCCGCGACGATATGAAAGAAGGTCAGCATGGCAATCATGACGATGTAAGGTCCCACCGTGTGGTACTGCTTTAGTCCGATAAGCATAGGCGGAACCCACGACAGGGGTGCGCCGAGGTAAGGAATAAGATTGCACAGGCCGGAAACCAGCGCCGTGAGGAACGGAAAATCGAGTCCCATTCCCCAAAAAAACAGCCAGCTCGCGAGTACGATGATCAATCCGACCAGCGATGTCCCCATCAGATAGCTGCGAAGCACCTGCGTGACTTCGGTGAGTGTGTCCTTCACCTGCGTTCGATCGCCAGTGGGAAACAACTGCATGGTGGCGTGCCAGACCTGGCGCTTTGCGGCCAACATGAAAAATACGAGGAAGGGCACGAAAGTGGCCGCTAGTATGAAACCGTAAAGCAGATCGAGCCTGCCGACGAGAGCGTCGCGCACCGGGTGCGATTCGGTAATTGTCACGGAGCGCTGTCCGGCTTTTGCAGCAGGCTCTATCTCGGAAACGTGCGCTTCAAGACTGTCTAGCCTGCTTTGGAATGCCTGCGAAGCGGCGTGCAACGGTTCGCGATATTTCGGCCAGTCCTGGCCGAACTGATCGGCGCGATCGATCAGCGACCATCCCACGACGGCCAACAACGCCAGCGTAACCAAAACCACCAGCAGCGCACCAATCGCCCGCGGCACACGCATACTTTCGAGCCACATGACCACGGGGTCTAGAAAATACGCCATAAGAACTGCCACCAGCACCGTCACGATGACGGTGGAGGCCCAATAGCAGAATGCAATCACAATTCCGGCGGCGATAATCCGCGCGCTGGCGGAACTGTTCGTGAGGACTCGGGTTTCGTCAACAGGCATTTGTGTACGATAGCATAGGCTTCGCCGCGCGACGCGGGCACAGGCGGTAACTGGCCCCGATGGTAACGCTTTCGATGATCCGTTGGCTACTGCCGTCCGCAGCTCTCCTCGGGTGATAGAATCTCTTGCTCCCTTTCCCGGGCACAGGAATTCATTCTCATGGCGAAACAACTTTTTGGCACGGACGGCATCCGCGGCGTCCCGGGCCAATATCCGCTCGACGACGCAACGCTTGAGCTTGTGGGCCGCACGCTGGGAGAACAGCTACAGTCAAAGGCTGGAACACAATCTACCAGGCCGCGCGTCTTGATCGGTCGCGATACGCGGGAGTCGGGCCCTCACATTGCGGAGCGGATCGCGCGAGGACTCAGCGCAGCAGGCGCGGAAGCCGTATCCGCCGGCGTCCTGACCACGCCCGGAGTGGCGTGGCTCGTTAGCCGCGAGGGATTTGCCGCAGGCGTCGTTATTTCCGCCTCGCACAACCCCTATCAAGACAATGGCGTGAAGCTGATCTCTTCGTCGGGGATGAAATTTCCGGACGCGGTCGAAGCTGATCTCGAACGCGCGATCCTGTCACCGAACGGCGGCGGCNNACAGGGCATGGCGCGCGACGGCGACGAAAAGCTGCACGATGATTATTTGGCGGGCTTGCGCGAGGCCGTGTTTCCAGGAGCCAAATTTGATGGGATGAAGATCGTGCTCGACTGTGCGAACGGCGCAGCAAGCAAATTGGCGCCGCAGCTCTTTCGGTCGCTTGGCGCGAACGTAGTCGCGATAAACGATCAGCCCGACGGGNNTCGGGTGCGGATCGCTCCATCCGGAAGCGATGCAGAAGCGCGTGGTCGAAACGGGCGCGGCTTTGGGCATTGCTTTCGACGGCGATGCCGACCGTGCGATTTTTTCGAGCGCTTCGGGCAAGCGCGTGGACGGCGATGGCGTGTTGCTCGCCGCAGGCCGATATCTGAAATCGACTGGAAAGCTGAAGGGAAGTGTAATCGTCGGCACGACCATGGCGAATCTGGGCCTCGAGCGGGCGCTTGAAAAATCTGGGCTGAAATTAGTACGCACCGATGTCGGCGACCGCTACGTTCTCGAAGAGATGCAGCGCATCGGAGCGAACCTGGGCGGCGAGCAATCGGGCCACATTTTGTTTCTTGACGACGCAACAACCGGGGATGGCATGCTGACGGCGGTGAAAATCGCCTCTCTCATTTCGATCGCGGGTCCGCTCGATGGGCTGGTGGCGGACCTGAAAGTATTCCCTCAGAAAATCGTCAATGTGCGCGTGCAATCGAAGCCGCCGCTCGCTTCGCTGCCCGAAGTTGCGCGTTTGCTCGGAGAGGCGGAACGAGCACTGGGCAATTCCGGTCGCGTAATCCTGCGATATTCGGGCACCGAATCTCTCGCGCGTGTCATGATCGAAGCCGAACACGAAGAAGACGTCCGGCGCTGGACTGAATCCCTCGCCTCCGCGATACGCTCCGCTATCGGCAGTTAAAATTTCCTCGCAAGAAACTTGCCCCCCGCGTTCTAACCCTGTGAGATCGATTCGCCCTAGGCGAAATTCCCAGTAGTGAAGGAACTAACGGCGGCGAATGCGCACGAGGGCTTCCGCCCGATCGTGAACGCGAGAAGTAGCTCTTCCAAAGAACATAGACAATGCCCGTAGAAGTTTTCAGAAAATGGATTTCGATCGCTCGATTCCGTCCCAGAATCTAGGCAGGATTTCCATAACATACTAATTAGCAATGAGATACGGCTGCTTCCAAATACAAGCCGCGGTGGCATTTCGCTTGCACATAACCTGTCGGCTGTCTCTTAACCCGGGGTGGGCCGGTTTCCTCGCGCGGAAACCGGAGTTCTGGGGGGTAGAGAAAATGGGGGGTCCGGGTGGGCCCCCTATTTTTTTGTCCGCGGGTGTCCCTCGAAAGAGATTGGCGCGCTCTGAATCGGCATAGGGGGGACGGTCACCCGTGACGTTCACCACCGCAGC
>PKUY01000441.1 GCA_003131705.1 Acidobacteriota bacterium
CGTCATTCGAACGAGAGCCGATGTGACGCGCGGAGGCGGGCGAAAAGCGCCGGGGGGAATTTTGAACGCGATTTGGGGTTTTGTGTAGAACTGGAGGGCGACTGATAGATATCCGTAGGCGCGGCGCTCGGGAGGGGCCACGATTCGCTCGGCTACTTCGAGCTGCATGACGACGTGAATCGAGGCGATCTGGTCGGCGTCCTTGAAAAGCTGGTGAAGGATCGGCGAGGTGATGTAGTAGGGGAGATTGCCGTACACGCGGAATCGCCCTCCCGCCAATTTTCCGAGATCGAGCGCGAGGACGTCTCCTGCGACAACTTCAACGCCGGGCCATTCTTCTGGCTCTCTGCGGACGCGAGCGTGTAAACCCTCGGCAAGCCGGGCGTCACCCTCAATCGCGATCACACGGCGGCCCTCTGCGGCGAGAAAGTGGGTCATTTCGCCGTGGCCGGCGCCAATTTCGATCCAAACTTCGTCCCCGTCGCGCGGAAGAGTGGCAAGGATCCGCTTTTGCCAGCCTCCGCCTGCAAGAAAATGTTGTCCCATCCGTTGTCGCGCCATGGCGAAGGCGAGTTTAGCAAGTTTTCGGCAAAGCCTGCGGCACTGTGCGCGGGCAGAACCGACTTCGGGGGATTGCCTTGACGGGCCAGATGCCATCCGCTACCGTTTTTGTTTCAGCCGAGGTCCCGTGAAAATCCTTTTCGTAGCGTCCGAAGGGCTCCCATACTCGAAAACCGGCGGACTCGCGGACGTAGTAGAAGGCTTGCCCAAGGCGCTGCAGTCGATGGGGCACGAAGTAGTGGTTCTTCTGCCGCGCTATCGCGGCAACAAGATTACGTCCACACTGATTTCAAGCGTCAGCATTGCGCTGGGCGATAAGTTGCGATTTCCGGCGATCGTCGAGGGCCAGCCTGTCGAGGGAGTGCGATATCTTTTCGTGGACGATCCGNNGCGTTTTTTGACCGTCCGCAGTTGTACGGCGACAAGAACGGGGATTATCCGGACAATGCCGAGCGCTTTGCGGAATTTTCACGCGCTGCTATCGAAGTGATTAAACGCGTATGGCTGCCCGACGTGGTTCATTGCCACGACTGGCAGAATGCGCTGGTGCCGCTGCTGCTCCGGACGCAACATGCGGAAGATCCCGTGGCGCGTTCGCTGCCGGTGGTCCTGACGATTCACAATCTGGGCTATCAGGGATTATTTCCGCAAACGACGATGCGAAAGATCGGGCTGCCCGACAATCTCTTCACGATGGATACTCTCGAGTTTTACGGCAAGGTGAACTTTCTCAAGGGAGGATTGATTTACGCTGACTACTTGACGACGGTGAGCCGTCGCTATGCCAAGGAAATACAGACGGCGGAATACGGATGGGGTCTCGAGGGCGTGATTCGCACTCGCGGCGACCGGCTTGTGGGAATTTTGAACGGAGTGGATTATTCGGCGTGGAATCCGGAAACGGACACGCTGATTGCGCAAAATTATTCCGGGAAGAAAATGAACGGAAAAATGGCGTGCAAGAAGGATCTTCTGGCGGCATTCCGTCTGCCGGAGGAGAACCTGGCGAAGCCGGTCATTGGCATTGTCTCGCGGTTCGCGGACCAGAAGGGATTCGACCTGATCGCGCAAATTGCCAGCGAACTGATGAAGGAAGATCTGGCGATCGTCGCGCTGGGCACCGGGCAGCCGGAATACGAAAAGCTCTTCAAAGGGCTTGCGGAGAAATATTCGGGGCGGGTGGGCGTGAAAATCGGTTACGATAACGGGTTGGCTCACAAGGTCGAGGCCGGGTCAGACATGTTCCTGATGCCATCCCGATACGAGCCCTGCGGCCTGAATCAGATTTACAGTCTTCGATACGGTACGGTGCCGGTAGTGCGCGCAACCGGCGGACTCGACGACACGATTCAGAACTTCGTTCCAAAGACCCAACATGGCACGGGGTTTAAGTTCGAGAAGTACGACGGAGATGCGCTTCTCGATTGCATTCGCACGGCCTTAAGGACGTACCGCGATCCCAAGGCGTGGCAGGCTTTACAAGCGAACGGTATGGCCAAGGATTTTTCCTGGAAGGCTTCGGCGGCTGCTTATGTCACACTGTATGAAGCCGCTAAGCGGTCTAGAATCCCTAGGCTTGCTGGATCATCTAAATAGGGGCGGGGGGGACTTACCGGTGGCCGGGGACTCGCCATACGAGGAAACCATGTCAGATACGATTCAAGCAGTGAGCGACGCCAGCTTTGAGGTAGATGTGATCGAAGCCAGCAAGACCCAACCGGTGATGGTTGATTTCTGGGCCGACTGGTGCCGCCCGTGCCTCATGCTGACGCCCACGGTGGAAGAAATTGCGCGCGAACATGCGGGCAAGATCAAGGTAGTGAAGCTCAACGTCGATGAGAATATGAACGTCCCGGGAAAATTCAGCATTCGTGGCATCCCCACTTTGCTCGTCTTCAAGGGTGGGCAGGTGGCCGATCAGATCGTCGGTGCGGTACGCAAAGAAGAGATCGTGAAGGTTCTGGAGCGCCACATTTCCTAGGCGCAACATTTTTTAGCGCAATTCGTTTTGATTTCAATCTCGCTTCCTCTGGCAGTTGGACCGCACGCAGCCGGGTGATGCAGCATGGGGACAATTGCCGTGAGTACCAGCCAGTCCAACGCGCGATCCACGAGAGGCGCATCGGTTAAGAAGACCTGCGAAGCCTGCGGTGCGAGTTTCGCCTGTTGGGTTTCGAGAAGCACGTGCTGGTGCGCGGAAGTGAAGGTCACTGCCTCCACGCTTGCGGACTTGCGAGGGCGCTTTTCCGATTGCCTGTGCCCCAACTGTCTCCCAGGCGGGCGCGACGCGACTCTTACGAATCGCTCTGTTGGCTAAGAAGCGCGCCGTACGACCGGCCGATCGTCGCTCGGAGGACAGTCGGGTACGGTGCCGCTGGGCGCACAACCCCCTCCTGATTGAATACCACGACAAAGAATGGGGCGTACCGCTCCACGACGACCGGCAATTGTTTGAGCTGCTGATTCTCGAAGGCGCGCAGGCAGGGCTAAGCTGGGAAACCATCCTCAAGAAGCGCGAAAACTATCGGCGCGCATTCGACCGCTTTGATCCCGAAAAAATCGCAAGCTACGACCGCCGGAAAGTTTCCGAGCTCCTGGCCAATCCGGGAATTGTGCGCAATCGCTTGAAAATTGCCGCGACGATTGCGAATGCGTAGGCGTTTCTTGCGGTGCAGAAAGAGCTCGGCGGTTTCAATAGCTGGATTTGGCAGTTTGTCGGAGGCGAGCCCAAAGTCAATTTCTTTCGGTCATTGCGACGGCCTCCCGCGCGCACACCGGAATCAGACGCCGTGAGCGATGGGCTCAAGAAGCGGGGATTTCGCTTCGTGGGTTCAACGATCTGCTACGCCTTCGTGCAGGCAGCGGGGATGGTTAACGATCACGCGCTCGATTGCTTTCGCCGCAGCGAAATCCTTTCCAATCGCTGAGCGACCCCTGAGATTCGAGTGACTGAGCACGTCGTCCTTGACACCCTGGCGTTGCCTATGTCGT
>PKUY01000377.1 GCA_003131705.1 Acidobacteriota bacterium
GTTGGGCCAAAGGTTGGATCCCAGCTCCGCAAGCAGGCGTTGCTGGCGACCGGCTATGCGCTTCTGGGCATGCTGGTGTATATTGCCATCCGTTTTGAATGGGTGTACGGAGCCGCAGCCGTCATCGCAGTTTTTCACGATGTGCTGATCACGCTCGGTTTCTTCTCACTCTTCCATTACGAGATTTCTCTCACGGTGATCGCAGCGCTGCTGACTCTGGTCGGCTACTCGATGAATGATACGATTGTTATTTTCGACCGCGTGCGAGAGAATCTCCGGCTCATGCGGCGGGAATCGTTCGCCGAGGTCGTGAACAAGTCCATCAATCAGACACTCTCGCGAACCATCTTGACCAGCGGATTAACCTTCCTTACCGTGCTGGTCCTGTTCGCGATGGGCGGCGAGGTGCTTCGCGCATTCTCTTTTGCCATGGTGGTGGGAGTTGTGGTAGGAACATACTCCAGTTTTGGTATCGCAGCACCGATCGTGGTGCTTTGGAATAAGTATCATGGTGGACAGGGAGCAACCGTGCGCGCCGGATCCGCAGCCGATAAGCGCGCGACGGCAGCCGCAAGGAGATAGCATCATGTTTGACCAACTTGTCGTGTCTAGTGCGATCTCGACCAAGACGAACAAGTCCTGGACCGTGGCCATGTCGGCTGCTATACAGGTCGTGATCGTAGGCGTCATGATTTTGATTCCCCTCATCTATACGGAGGCTTTGCCCAAGGGGCTGCTCAACACGTTTCTCGTTGCCCCTGCTCCGCCACCGCCTCCTCCTCCGCCGGCCGCTCCCGTGAAAGCTATCGTCAGGCCGAGGATTATTACTCCGCAGAGAATGGTGGCCCCGACGGTCATACCTAAGGCCGTCGCAATGGTAAAAGACGAAGCGCCCGATGTCGCCGGAGTCGAGGGAGGATTCGGGGTTCCGGGTGGTACGGGCAGCGTTCTGGGCGGCATCATCGGTAACACCGCTGCGCCTCCGCCGCCGAAGGCCACACCCACTCGCATCCGCGTGGGCGGCAATGTGGCTGCGGCTAAGTTGCTTCGCCAAATTCAGCCTGTCTATCCGCAGATAGCGAAGACGGCGCACGTTTCGGGCACTGTGATCCTCCACGCAATCATTGCGAAAGACGGTACGATTCAGGAGCTGACGTACCAGTCCGGGCCTGCCTTGTTGATGAGGGCGGCGATGGATGCAGTGCACGAGTGGCGCTACCAACCCACGCAGCTCAACGGGGAGCCCGTGGAAGTGGATACCACCATTCAGGTCGTGTTTACGCTGGGTAGTTAAATCAGTGAATCAGGGCCGGGCCCGGTCGCGGGCTCGTTACGTTGAGGGAAATTCCGACCGGCAGAATATAGCTGCCGCGATCGATTGGCAGGGACGGAGGAGGATCGAACGCTATGCTTGCGAATGCATTGTTGGCCAGTTTATTTGCGATGTTTCAGGATCAGGCCCCCGAGGTCGGTTGGGATCTGATTACCATGTGGCACAATATGGGCTATCCTGCTAAGACGGTCGTCTTCATTTTGTTCGTTATGTCCGCGTGGTCGGTGGGCATCATGATCGACCGTGCATTGATGTACAGTGCAGCGCGCAAGCAGTCACGCGTGTTCGTACAGCAGGTAGCGGGGGCCCTCAAGGACAACAAGCTCGACGAAGCCATCTCGATCGCCGAGCGCAACAAGAAGAGCCATATCGCCAAGGTTGTGGCGACCGGCCTCTCCGAATTTCAAGCGGCTTCGGCGCAAGTCAGCGACGAAGAAGTCATCGAAGCAGCCAAGCGCGGATTGGAACGCTCGGTGGCCATCGTGCACGCCGAGATGAAGCGCGGTCTTTCCGGCCTCGCGACCATTGGCTCCACCGCCCCCTTCGTCGGTCTTTTCGGTACCGTCATGGGCATCATCAACGCCTTTAAGGGAATCTCGAACCAGAAGGTCACCGGTCTGTCAGCCGTGGCCGGCGGTATCGCGGAAGCCCTCGTCACCACGGCTCTTGGTTTGCTCGTCGCCGTCCCTGCCGTGTGGACCTATAACTATTTCACAAACCGCGTGGAAGCCTTCGACGTGGAGATGGACAACTCCTCGATGGAGCTGATCAACTACTTCATCACTCGTCGGGGCGGAAAGAAGTAACTCATGGCTTACAAACCCAAGGCGCCCCCGGTGATGGCTGCTCCTAACGTCATCCCGATGGCGGACATCATGCTCGTGCTGCTGATCATCTTCATGGTAATCACCCCCATGTTGCAGAAGGGTCTGCCGGTGAACATGGCCAAGGCCGAAAACGCCGAGAAGATGCCCAATGCCGACAGGGACGATGCCATTATCGTCGCCGTAACTCGCGACGGTCAGCTGTTCCTCGGCAGCACGAAGATCACGCTCGACGAAATCACCGGAGATGTCAAAGACCAGCTCGCCAACCGCCTCGACAAAACCGTCTACGTTCGCTCCGATGCTCGGGCGAAGTACGGCGACGTCGTCAAAGCGGTGGACGAAGTTCGTGCCGCCGGAGTGGAAAACCTGGGTCTTCTCACGGACAAGCCTCAGAAAGCGAATGCACCACCTCCGCCGCCCGGTGGCTCGGATTAGCCTCCGATACGCTCGGACACGCAATGAGGCGCATTACATAATTTAAGGAGTCTTCCCATGGCAATGGCAGTTGGTGGACCTAAAGGCGGGCCGGTTTCAGAACCCAATATCGTTCCCCTCATAGACGTGCTCCTCGTGCTCATCATTATTTTCATGGTGATCACGCCGAGAACGCCGACGGGGCTACAAACCCTTATTCCCCAGCCCCCTCCGCCAGATGCAAAGCCTCAGCCGCCCGATGACCGCACGGTCGTGGTTCAGGTCATGGACGGCGGAAAGCTTATGATCAATCAGGATCAGAGCAACTGGAATGATCTCGGTCCGCGCCTCGCCGATATTTTCAAGGGACGCGCCGACAAGATCGCTTTTGTGAAGGGTGATGATGATATCGAGTTCGCCCAGGTTGCGCGAGCCATCGACATCATGCGTGGCTCGGGAATCGATCACGTCGGTCTCATTACTGCCAAAATAGCGGCGGGCCAGTAGTCTAAATAATCGCATTCGTTTGTCTGAGGGCTGCGCCGGCATGCTGCGCATGTCGGCGCAGCCACCGACATAAGGAGAGCAGGAATGCAGCGGAAGCCCCCCATTCTGTTTCTTGTGGCTGTCGTTTTGGCCGCCTTCACCGCGGGAGTCGGCTGCGATAAGCTCCGCGCGCGCGACAAACTAAATAAAGGCGTTCAGGCTTATAAAAACGCCCAGTTTGATCAGGCCATTGAGGATTTCAAGGAAGCCAAGCAATACGACCCGTCTCTAACCAACGCGCAACTCTATCTCGCCACTGCGTATGCCAGCCAGTACATTCCCGGCGCTCCCTCCCCGGAGAATATCAATAACGGCGAACAGGCTGTAACGGAGTTCAAGAACATTCTCGATAACGATGCTAGTAACCTTTCCGCCATCGATGGCATTGGCTCAATTCTCTACAATATGGGTGGCACACCCTTCGATGCCTCGAAACTCAATGACTCGAAGACTTACCACGAGAAACATATCTCAATTAAGCCCGACGACCCCGAGCCTTATTACTGGGTCGGCGTAATTGACTGGTCGCTTGCTTACCGGGCGAACAAGGACATGCGCGAGGCCTATAACAAGACCTCGAAAAAGCCCCTGAAGGAAACCGATCCGATGCCCCCTGCCCTCGCCACGCAGTTCGCGACAAAAGAGGGATCCACCGTGGATGAAGGTATTTCCAACCTTCAGAAGGGCATTAGCCTGCGTTCTGATTACGACGATGCCATGGCTTACCTGAACCTGCTCTATCGCCAGAAGGCTGATACGGAGACCACCCCAGCGGCTCGCGATGCGGATTTGCAGCAGGCAGACGACCTGGTGGATCGGGTCAAGGCGATCAAGCAGAAGAAGGCGAACATTTCTCCAACTCAGTAACCGTTAGGTTGTTTTCGACGCCATTTCTCGACCGGCGGNNTGAAAGTCCTCTTCACAGCCTGCCGATTGCGCTAGGTTCGGTTACTAGAAAGCTGCTCCGCGAATTTGCGCATGCTGCATTGGCCCGAATCCCCGGTATCGTTTGACTAGGCGGCCTATGTCGATCACTGTATTTACTGCGGGTTTGGTTCTCGCTAGGCTGAAGTGTCCTTATGCCCAAATCAATTCTGATCGTGGATGACAACGCCCAGATTCCGGGACTGGTTAAGGAATTCCTGGAGTCCAAGCAGGAGCTGCGAGTGTACGGCGAGGCCATCGATGGCCTGGACGCCATCGAAAAAACTCGTGACCTCAAACCGGATCTGATCATTCTGGACCTTTCAATGCCGCGAATGAACGGTCTGGAAGCACTGTTTACGAATTATGCTGGCGAAATTCCGTCTGCGGACTCGGCAGCGGCCGGCGTGAACGCCGTGTGCTCGAAGGCGGATAATATCGCCGAATTGATAAAGCCGATCGAGCGCTTGCTGCAATTGGCCTAGCGTCGCCGTCGATGCGGCATTTCGGTTCCCGTGAAATATTTCTGTCGCACATCCTACAAAAGCACCGACCCTTCCTCTACTCGAAACAGATACAAGTTGTCGTTCTGAGATGCCTTTCGCGGAAAGGCTCGCCCCGGAGACCCGCGCCGGATTAAAATGAGTAGCTACATGGAACCGGCCGGAAAACCTGCGATTACCATCGCGGCTCGCCGCACCGTCGATTTGCGCTTCCTCGAATTAACGGACAAAGTGCGCCGCAACCGTCCCGGCGACGACCTCGAGCTTCTGCGCCGCGCATACGACTTCGCCGCCGAACAGCACAAGACGCAGACGCGCCTTTCAGGCGAACCGTATCTTTCGCACCCGGTCGAAGTGGCCCATCTGCTGGCGGACATGAAGCTCGATGTGACCTCCCTCTGCGCCGCTCTTCTGCACGATGTCGTCGAAGACACCAAAATTCCCATCGAGAAAATATCCGAGAATTTCGGCGCCGAAGTCGCAC
Source organism: Acidobacteriota bacterium (assembly GCA_003131705.1). GTDB lineage: Bacteria > Acidobacteriota > Terriglobia > Acidiferrales > UBA7541 > Palsa-295. Next base: position 5,032 of record PKUY01000377.1, read on the forward strand.
GGCTTGTGGAGGGTGTCACCAAAATCAGCCGCCTGGATTTATTGGCTCCGGAAGATCGCCAGGCCGAAAACGTCCGCAAGATGCTCCTGGCCATGGTGAATGACGTCCGCGTCGTCATGGTGAAACTCGCCGACCGGCTGCACANNGCGAGACGCTCGACATCTACGCCCCCGTTGCGAACCGCCTCGGTATGGGACTTATTCGCGGCGAGCTCGAAGACCTCGCCTTCCGTTATCTCGAGACCGATGCCTTCTTTGAGCTGCAGAAAAAAGTCGCTTCTAAGCAAAGTGCATTCGACAAATTTCTGCTGGAAGTCCAGGATTCCATTCGCGAGAAGATGGTCGAGAGCGGCATTCCCGCCGAGGTTCAGGGCCGCATTAAGCGGATCTATTCACTGCACCTGAAAATTCAGAAGCAGCAGCGCATGCTCGATCAAGTTTATGACNNCAACCTCTATCAGTCGCTCCACACCGCCGTGATTCACCAGGGGCAGGCGTTTGAGGTGCAGATACGAACCCAGGAAATGCACCGCATCGCCGAACAGGGCGTCGCCGCCCATTGGAAATATAAGGGCGGGCATGACGTCGCCACTTCGGCGGACGATCAGCGCATCGTCTGGATGCGCCACCTGATCGAGTGGGTGCAGGA
>PKUY01000267.1 GCA_003131705.1 Acidobacteriota bacterium
AGCCGTCGGAACCCCGCTGATCTCGCTGGGGCCTGCTCTGGTGGCAAATTCGGTGTGTCGAGGGCAGGAGAAGCGTACGATGCGCGAGCCAGAGATCCAAGTCGGAAATTCCGTCTAGAGGAACTTCCCATGTCAAAATCCATGATGACGGTCCAGCGGCACATCCTCGAGCAGGAGCGCGCCCACCCGCAAGCGACCGGCGACCTGACGGGCCTGCTCTGGGACCTGACGATCGCCGCCAAGGTGATCTCCCACCAGGTAAACCGCGGAGGGCTGGCAGATATCGTCGGAGAGACCGGCGAGGCCAATGTCACGGGAGACTTAGTGAGGCGCTTGGACTGGATTGCGCAGGACACAATCTATAGGGCCATGGATCATGGTGGCCACCTCTGCGTAATGGTCTCCGAGGAAAGCCCCGACATTATCCCCATCCCCGCAAAGTTTCCAAAGGGGCCGTACGTCCTGCTCTACGACCCGCTGGACGGCTCCTCGAATATTGAAGCGAATGTCAGCATCGGCACGATCTTCTCCGTCCATCGCCGAATTTCTTCTTCCGGGGACGGCACGCTGGGAGATTGCCTTCGGAGAGGATCGGAGCAGATCGCGGCCGGCTATTTTCTCTACGGGTCGAGCACCATGATCGTTTACACCACCGGGCAGGGCGTCTACGGCTTTACTCTGGAGCCGAGCATCGGCGAGTTCATCCTCTCGCACGAGCGAATCCTCACCCCGCCCAAGGGCAAGTATTACAGCATCAATGAAGGCAACGTCGCCGCCTGGGACGAACCGACGCGGAGATACATCGAGTATCTGAAGCAAAAGGACGCCGCGACCGGCCGGCCCTACTCGCTGCGCTACATCGGCTCCCTGGTGGCCGACTTCCATCGCACCCTGCTCTATGGAGGCGTCTTCCTTTATCCTGCCGATTGCAGCAACCCGCAAGAGCCAAAACCGAAACTCCGACTCCTCTACGAAGTGGCTCCCATGGCTTTCATCATGGACCAAGCCGGGGGCGCTGCCACGACCGGGATGCAAAACGTGCTGGACGTCCAGCCCATCTCTCTCCACGACCGGGTTCCCGTTGTCATGGGAAGCACGCAGGACGTGAGGGTCTACGAAAAGTTTTGCGCCGATTCCAATCGGGATCCCGCGAATCCTACGCGTTTCAAGTGAGCAAAACATCCGCGAAGCTGACCGGACCGAGTTTTTGGGGAGGACCTCAGACCCCTTCAGCAGTTCAAAGCGGCGCTGGCCATCTTGGGTGAAGCGGAGGTAATACTGCCCTTCGACTTTCGGGTCCTTGCCATTCACAAGAGCGACATTCGGCTTGAGCCCACCGTTCCCGCTCCCGACCGCACGCAGGTAAGGGTACTTCCCATTGAGTCTTGCTCGAATCATCACCGTTACCGTGTTCACGACTGCTTCTCCTTCCAGATAATACTGAGCGGAAAGAAAAAGCAACTCGGCTTTTTTGCCCGGAACGGTAACAGAGGTGGTAACAATTCCCGCCTTTGTTATGGATTCNNCGTTCACAGGTGGCTTGGGAGTCAAACGGATCGTGCGATTGGACGGGAAGACTTAGCCAGCAAAACTCCCATACCCGACTTTGCCGAAAGCGGGGCTGCGGGCGACGGAAACTTGTCATCGAATTGTCATCGAGAGTTGCTTCCGCAGCCTAAAATCACCAAACGCAATATCACTAAGTGGCTGATTTATGAATGGCACCTAACGCAGCAAAACGTCGGATTGTCCTTGAGAGGGCCACGTCCTAACCCTTAGACGATATCGCCTCTTCTGATCGTCTCCCCAACGTTGCAGAATACCTGCTAGAAAAGTCATCAGGGAGCCATGAGGAGCTACGCTAAGAATTCTCGCACGCCTGATTCATCGGCGCAAGCACGCGACCTGAAGTCACCTACGCGGACAGAACGCTTTCGTCGAAAGAGAAATCGCAAAATGCCGCGCCTCGGCCACTTCCACAGACTGCGAACGGACGTGTTTGTTCAAATTATTTCCGCGCTGCGTCTCGGAAGAAATTCAAACGTTCCCGGTGACCTCACGCTCGCTGTGTTAGAATCCCAGCTTCCATGAAGAGAGCGGGAGAATTTTTGGGTAAAGTGCTGGGTAGCCTCGACCGGCCCGAGGCAGGGCTTGCGTGGATTTCCGGCACCTGGCCGACGATTGTCGGCGCGGCGCTGGCTGCACACACGCGGCCCGTGCGTTGCGGCGGCAAATGCCTCGAATTGTCAGCGGACGGCGAGGGCTGGCAGCAACAACTTGAAAGCATGAAACGCGAACTGTGCGATCGGATCAATCAAGCCTGGGGCGGATCTTTGGTGCGCGAGGTGAAGTTCGTTACTCAGACGTGCGCGATTTGTGCACCTGCCGGATCAACCAAGCTACGCACTACCGGCCCCGGTCCGGCGCGCATTTCCCACGAAATAGACAACGCGCATATTCCGTTCATCCGCCGTCGTCGCGCGTAACGCCGCACCGGTTTCTTTATACCACCTCCCGCTTGCATTGAGGCTCGTTTCCACTAAGATAATTCTCATGATTCTGGCTTATCATTTTGAACGTGAAGGTCGGCCAGCCGATGACTCGGATGCGGTGCATCTCGACATCTTCAGGCTGATTTCTAATCGCAACATTCCGGAATTAGAAATCGTGCAACCTATTGAAAATACAGGCCCGGGACTCAGTCTAATCGCAACTTTTCTGCAACGGCGATTTGAACGATCATTTCTCGGGAAATCGGTCCGATCATGAAGATCACCCGGGAAGAAGTACTTCGCGTAGCCGAGCTGGCTCATCTCGGGCTGTCGCCGGATGAAATCGAGACCTATCGAGCTCATCTCGATGGAATCCTCACGTACATCGACAAGCTGCAGGAGCTCGACATAACGAACGTCGCGCCGATGTCGCAAGTCTTGTATCCAGCGACTAAGCCAAGCGCACGAGACAGCCATCCCGAGTTGCGCGAGGATATTCCGCGGCCGTGCGACGTTGCGGATGCGNNGACCCTCGCTGGAGCGCCGGATGCCGCCAAGCCCTTCTTCCGCGTACCGAAGGTCATCGACCGATGAGCGCGGCGACGCCCTGGACAATCGCGACCGTACGGGAGGCGCTGCGAAGTAAGAAGATTTCCGCACGCGAGCTCGCAGCGGAATTCTATAGCCGCATCGATCGCCGCAACTCGCAGCTGAATGCCTATCTCACGCTTTCGCCGGAGCGCGCGTACGCACAGGCGGATCAAATCGATGCCGCCGTGGCCCGCGGCGAAACCTTGCCACCTCTCGCAGGTGTGCCTGTCGCGATCAAGGATGTGATCAGCACGCGCGGCGTACGGACTACCTGCGGGTCTAAGATACTCGAGAATTATGTTCCGGCCTACGACGCGACAGCGGTCAAGCGCCTCGAGCAAGCCGGTGCTGTCGTTCTCGGAAAGACGAACTGCGACGAATTCGCCATGGGCGGTTCGAACGAGAATTCGGCGTATGGTCCAGTCCACAATCCGGTAGCGCTCGATCGAGTCCCCGGAGGGTCGAGCGGAGGTTCGGCGGCTGCCGTCGCCGCAGGCCTGGCCGTGGCTGCCCTTGGCACGGACACAGGCGGTTCCATCCGCCAACCGGGGTCATTTTGCGGAATACCCGGTTTCATGCCGACCTACGGACGCGTCTCCCGGTATGGATTGATCGCCTTCGCGTCGTCTCTCGACAAGATTGGACCGTTTGCATCCAACATCGCGGACACAGCCGCCGTGATGGCAGTCATCGCCGGACATGACGGCAACGATTCGACTTCAGCGGACGTGCCCGTACCGAACTACGCAAAAGAGATTGAAAAGCCGCTAGAAGGACTTCGCATCGGCGTGCCGGAGGATTATTTCGGCAAGGGCCTCGATCCGGAGGTCGGAAAAAAAGTTGAGGCGGGCATCGCGATGCTCGAACGTCTGGGCTGCCGACGAGTCGCGCTAAAAATGCCGCACACCGACTACGCAATTGCCACGTATTACATTCTCGCGACGGCGGAGGCCAGCTCCAACCTCGCACGGTACGATGGCGTGCGCTACGGCCTGCGTGTCCCGGGCGGAACGCTCACGGAAATGTATCGCAAGACTCGCGAGCGCGGCTTCGGACCAGAAGTCAAACGCCGGATCATGCTCGGCACATATGCTCTCTCCTCCGGCTACTACGATGCTTATTATTTGCGCGCGCAAAGCGTCCGAGCCCTGATCGCGCGCGATTTCGCCGATGCGTTTCAGAAAGTCGATACCATCGTCACACCGACCGCGCCAACCGCGG
>PKUY01000069.1 GCA_003131705.1 Acidobacteriota bacterium
GAGGTTCCGCCCGGTCCGCCGGTTCTGGAGACCCTCGTAGCTGAAGTCTACGGGCCGGACTATAAGGGTCAGACGGAACTTGCCGCACAGATAAAGAAGATTTTCCAGGAGACTCCTGGCGTGGTGGACGTTGACTGGTATGTGGAAGATTCACAGAAGAAGTATGACATGAAGGTGAACCTCGACAAGGCCGCGCTGCAAGGCGTCTCTGCGGCAGAAGTTACGCGCACGGTGCAGATGGGGTTGAGTGGAGCCTCGGCGGGGCTGCTGCACGATCCCGTATCTCGGGAAGACGTCCCAATCGAAGTGCGCTTGTCTCGACCAGATCGCTCCGGCATCGAGGATCTCGAAAATCTGAAGTTGCCCACTCCCTCAGGCGGGCAGGTCTCTCTTCGCGAGGTCACCAACGTCCGGGAGACCGCGATTGATCAGAGCGTTTATCGCAAGAACTTGCGGCCCGTGGTGTACGTCACGGGGGACGTAGCAGGGGAGATAGAAAGTCCGGTGTACGCCATTTTGAAGATGAGCGATGCGATCGACAAAATCCAATTGCCCGACGGCTATCACGTGAAGCAATACTCCGGCACGACGCTACCGGACCGCACCGACCGCTTCTCAATGAAATGGGATGGTGAGTGGCACATCACCGTCGAGGTATTTCGTGACCTGGGCTTGGCCTTCGCTGCCGTGCTGGTACTGATTTATGTGCTGGTCGTGGGTTGGTTCCGGTCATTCAAGACCCCACTGGTGATCATGGCCCCGATTCCGCTGACACTTGTTGGCATTTTGCCGGCTCATGCGCTGATGGGAGCATTTTTCACCGCCACTTCGATGATTGGCTTCATCGCCGGCGCGGGAATTATCGTTCGAAATTCGATCATCCTCGTGGACTTCATTGAATTGCGCCGCTCGCATGGAATGTCGCTCGAACAGGCCGTGGTCGATGCTGGAGCAGTGCGCTTCCGCCCGATGCTGCTGACGGCTGCCGCAGTTGTGGTAGGTGCGAGCGTGATTCTCTTCGACCCGATTTTCCAGGGGCTGGCGATTTCTCTGATGGCAGGGGAGGTCGCTTCGACGGTGCTCTCTCGCATGACGGTTCCGGTTCTTTATTACTTGAGTGAACGTGGCGGTGCAAGAACTGTCCCGCCCGTCGGCAGCAATCTTGTGCCCGCAGCAGATTGAATAGGAGGCCGTACCATGAACGTAGAACGCTATATCAGATTGATTGCAGGTGCTTTCGTCCTACTTTCACTCATCTTGGGATACTGGGTGAATCCGTATTGGTTTCTGTTCACGGCCTTCGTAGGCTTAAACCTACTCCAATCGGCTTTCACAAACTGGTGCCCTATGATGACCATCCTTCGAAAAACGGGCGTGAAGGCATAGGATTCAGATACGTTCATGAAAAGAGGCGGCGCTCACGAGATCCTGCAGGTGGATGAAGCACGCGCGGATTTCATCGGTCGGTACCCAGGCTACGTCAACACAGCCTTACTGGACAAACTGCGCGCAACCGAGTATCGCCGGCTGGATGAACGCCATCAGGTCTACCTCGACTACGCCGGTGCCTCTCTCTAACCACAGACTGGATGGTTTACAGTTGCAATCGAACTCGGTGGGAGCGAATCTGGATTGCAAGCCACCGAGATGGCTCCACAATCCGTATCGCTTCCTAATATTTTTATTTGTTTACAAGACAATTTCCCGACGGTAGCACTCCTGCTGACGACGCAGGTCAACTTCGGAAGTGTAGCCACTAAAAACTGTCTCAAAATAAGGGTTCACGCCACTGTAAATACTCAAAGCGATCAAGTTATAGGATACAGCATTTTACAGGTCACATACTATCTCTACAGTTATATGGTATGCCGTTGTTTAGGTGGCCACCTCGGAGCATTGCTCTATCTCTTTGTATAGTGATGTGTCTGATGAAATCGTGATGTACTCATGGATTGTAGTATGCGACGGAGCTCGTTCGATGTTTGTAGAGGGCAACAGCGCCGCCACGTGACAACGAACTCCCCGGAGCCGACAAACTTGCAAAGAGCAGTCAAGCTTGCCTCAATCGATCCAGAGAACACTAGCTTCTGCTGCAATTCCACCAAAACCAGGCGATATGAAAGATCGCCAATCTTGATCTCACTTCTCATTGAGGAAAAGATCAGATCAAACGTCTCGGAAATTAGAAGGCGGGGCTGTTTCAAGAGGCGTTCCTGAAATTCAACTGCTTTGTTCCCCAGCCTGACCGAAGCATCCGTGACGTAACCCGCAACAGAACCAACCCGCTCTTTTGTATGCTCCCAACCTAACTTTAGAGAATCTCCAACGAGTTCCTCGATCTTGAGCCATGCCTCAGTGAAGGCTGCGTTTACAACGTCACGAACACACATGCCCATGCTCTCCATCGTTTTCGATTCCTATTGCGAAAGCTCTTGTTGGACCGAATGAACCGGCACTCGCGGTTCGAACAATTGAAGAAGTCGCCGTACCCTATTGTAATTGAGAGGATGACGGTTGCACCGCAGGCTCAACCGCCCAGATCAGGTGACTGCGACTAAGTCCTGGCCCAACTCCCATCGAACAGACAGGAGCCGAGGTCGATTATCAGGTAGCAGCACCTACTGAA
>PKUY01000160.1 GCA_003131705.1 Acidobacteriota bacterium
AACGGGCCATTCTGTTGCTCACCGCACGCAGTCAAAAGGGCGACCTCCTGCATGGCCTTGAATCCGGCGCTGATGACTACCTTACCAAGCCCTTCGACGCTCAAGAACTCCGGGCGCGTTTGCACGTAGGTCAGCGGATCCTGGATCTGCAGGACGGTCTGATCGCAGCGCGGGAAGAGCTGCGGTTTCGGGCCACGCACGACTTGTTGACCGGGATTTGGAATCGCGGCTCAGCTCTCGACGCGATCCATCGCGAAAAGTCGCGTCAGGTGCGCTACGGAGGCTCTTTCGGAGTGATCCCNNCTCGACATCGATCACTTCAAACAGGTCAATGATACCTATGGGCATCTGTGCGGCGATGAGGTCTTGAAGGAAGTGGCTGCGAGAATGGCCCGTTGCGTTCGTCCGTACGATACTTTGGGGCGTTACGGCGGCGAGGAATTCCTCGTGGTAGCGCCCTCCTCCGATGGCCAGGGCGCGCTTGTAGTGGCAGAAAGAATCCGCCAATCGATCGATTCGGTGCCCATAAATACCGCGGTCGGTCCTGTGCGCATCACTGTGAGTTGCGGGATATCCGCGAGCGTTCCGGGGGAGATGTTGGATTCGCAGGCACTCCTTCATACTGCCGATGAAGCCCTATATCGCGCGAAAGAGCATGGGCGTAATCGCTCCGAACTTGCCAATCGGCCGAATCTCGTTCCCCTGGGCACAGTCGTTGAAGGCATTGTAACCACCAAGGCCGGTCCACACTAGATCGCGGGCGGGCAAAGCAGGGGAAGAGTCGATAAATGAAAAGATATCGAAAAACCCAACTTCCCGCCTCAGAGACTTTCCATACGGTCCCGTATGGCCTCTCTTTGCTAAAAGCTTTCACTTGTTGATGTAAAGCCGTTCGCCTCGTGCACTTTTTTGGTGTACATTGTTGGCCGCACGTTGAGCGCTGCCAGCTATCCGTAATCCGGAAGGGGTCAGGAAATGAGTTCGACGAAATCCACCGCCAGCGAGGCCCCGACCGGAGCCCGGCGGGACACGCTAACGATCACAGACAATCGCACGGGCAAACAGTTCGAAATCCCGGTCAAGAACGACACGATTCGCCCCATCGATCTTCGCCAAATCAAGCTCCAGAGCTCCGATTTCGGCATGATGAGTTACGATCCCGCGTTCGCAAATACGGCGTCGTGTGCGAGTAAGATTACCTATATTGACGGCGATCAGGGCATCCTCCGCTATCGCGGTTATTCGATCGAAGAACTTGCCGAGAAGAGCACCTACTCCGAAACGGCCTATCTAATTCTGCATGGTGAGCTTCCGACACAATCGCAACTGAAAGACTGGAACTACAACATCACGCACCATACGTTCATCCACGAGAGCATCAAGAAATTTCTGGAAGGTTTCCATTATGACGCGCACCCGATGGGCATGCTGATTTCGACCGTCGCTGCGCTCTCCACCTTTTATCCTGACGCGAAGGACATCTTCAATCCAGACTCGCGTCGCAAACAAACTTACCGTTTGATCGGCAAGATGCCCACCCTCGCCGCTTTTTCATACAGACACATTCTCGGAATGCCGTTTGTATATCCCGACAATGATTTGAGCTATACCGGCAATTTTCTGAACATGTTGTTCCGCACCACCGAGCTGAAGTTCCACCCGAACCCCACGCTCGAACGCGCACTTGATATTCTATTTATCCTCCACGCGGATCATGAACAAAATTGCTCCTCTACTGCGATGCGCATTGTGGGTAGTTCGCATGTGGACCCCTATTCGGCGACGGCCGCGGCAACAGCGGCGCTCTATGGACCTCTACATGGCGGCGCGAACGAAGCCGTGCTGCGCATGCTTGTTGAAATAGGTTCCGTAAAGAACGTCCCCGCGTATGTCCAAAGCGTAAAAGCGGGCGAAAAGCTCTTGATGGGTTTCGGGCATCGCGTCTACAAGAACTATGATCCGCGGGCCAAAATCGTGAAGCGCATTGCCTATGAAGTCTTCGATATCATGGGCCGCAACCCGCTCATCGATATCGCGCTGGAATGTGAACGCATCGCGCTCGAAGACGAATACTTCGTCAGCCGCCGCCTCTATCCCAACGTGGACTTTTACACCGGGCTGATTTACCAATCGATGGGTTTCCCGATGACGATGTTCCCCGTGCTCTTCGCGATTCCCCGCACCTCCGGCTGGATCGCGCAGTGGGTGGAGATGCTGCTCGACTCCGAGCAGAAAATCTCGCGGCCCCGCCAGGTTTATCTGGGGCAGGATCTGCGGAGCTATATCCCGCTCGATCACCGAAGTTGAGCGTCGGCGGGCGTTCAACTTCGCACTTCCTGAAAAGAGATTGCATTAGAGGTCAATCTCTGGCAAAACACATGGGCGCCTGTCAGGTCCCGAGCTAATGCAAATCACCACCCGTCAATTCGAGAGCGCCACCATTGTCGATGTAGTCGGCGACATCACGCTTTACAACACGCCTGAAGTTCGCAAAATGCTGCTCAACTTGCTCAAGGAAAAGCGCGTCAAGCGCGTCATCGTGAATCTGGAGAAAGTGAAGTACATCGACAGCGCCGGCGTGGCTTCGCTCGTCGAAGGCTTGAAGGTCTCTCGGGAAATGAAGAGCGGATTCGCCCTGTTCGGCTTGAGCCGCATGACGAGAGAGGTCCTCGAGCTGACCCGTCTTTTGAAGGTGTTTGAGGTTTACGAAACGGAAGCCGAAGCGCTCCTTGGCGGCAGCAGTCCGACGGGAGCATAGCGGTCCAGGTAGCCAGGATTCAGAATGCCATTCGCGGAAGACATTGGCGCAGCCACAATAGACGGTTTGGCTTATGTGGGAGGCCTAGCCCGGCTTACCGGCGGTGCCGCCCGCGCCGTGTTTGCAGCGCCCCTCGGTGGCAGGAAACTCAAATGGACCCGCGCCGTCCATCAAGCCATGTCCGTGGGCGTGGAAGCCATTCCGATTGTCTCCCTGATTTCTTTTTTCGTGGGCACCATCCTTGCACTGCAAGGAGCCTACGAACTGCGCCGTCTCGGCGCCCTGCAGCTGGTGGCGAGCGCCGTCGCGATTTCGATGACGCGCGAGCTCGGCCCGCTGATGACGGCGATCGTCGTAATCGGTCGTTCAGGTTCGGCCTTCGCCGCCGAAATCGGCACGATGAAGGTCAACGAAGAAATTGACGCGCTTGAAACCATGGCTCTCGAACCGATTAATTTCCTCGTTGCTCCCAAATTTCTGGCCATGCTTCTGATGATGCCGTGCCTCACCACGTGGGCCGATTTCATGGGCGTGCTCGGCGGCGGCCTTTTCGGCGTCACCAATGCAGGCTTCACATGGGGGACGTATATGAATGCCACCCTCAGTGCCCTGGTTTTGCGAGACATCATGACCGGATTGGTGAAGAGCGTGATGTTCGGTCTGGTGATTACGGCCGTAGGTTGCCAGGAAGGGTTTGCCACCGGCCTTGGCTCCGAGCAGGTCGGGCGCTCCACGACCTCAGCCGTTGTGAAATCGATTTTTATGGTTATCGCGGTGGACCTGGTCTTCACCGCAATCTTTTATTTCACGGCACCTCAATAAATAAAGCATATGCCAAGCGGCAAGGAATCCGGCGCACCGAACGATCCCGCCATTGCGGTACGAAATTTGCGCGTCCAGTATGGCCAGCGTGAAATCCTGCATGGAATCAACTTCGAAGCTCAGGCGGGCGAGACGCTCGTGATCCTGGGTGGCTCCGGCTCTGGGAAAAGCACTCTTCTGCGCACTCTTGTGGGACTTGAAAAGCCCAGTGGGGGCGAGCTCTGGATTCGCGGAAAGAACTTTGCGTCGATGCCCGAAAACGAACGCAAGGACCTGCGCAAGAAAATGGGGATGTCGTTTCAAGGCGGAGCGCTGTTCGGTTCGATGACCGTGGGAGAAAATGTTGCGCTACCCCTGCGCGAGCACACGCCACTCGACGAATCGACCATCGAGATTGTGATGCGATTGAAGCTCGATCAGGTGGGCCTCTCCGGCTTTGAAGACTACATGCCGGCGCAATTGAGCGGCGGAATGAAAAAGCGCGCCGCCATCGCCCGCGCGCTGGCCATGGACCCGGAAATTCTGTTTTTCGATGAGCCCTCGGCCGGCCTTGATCCCATCATCGCCGCCGGAATCGATGAGCTGATTCTCAAGCTGAAAAAAGCATTCCGCATTACGATACTCGTGGTGACCCACGAACTCGCGAGTGCGTTCCTAATCGCCGACCGGATGATTTTGCTCGATAAGGGACACATCGTCGCTAACGAAACGCCAGAAAGCATACAGAAGAGCCGGGAACCGCGCGTCCGGCAATTTCTGGACCGTATTCCCGAACCTGAGGTCGCGGGAGAAATCGACTACCTGCAGATGTTGACGGGAGAAAGCCCTCCCCTTCGACGTTGAAGCGTGCACGCGCCAGTCGCGTGGTATATACTCACGCATCTTTTTAGGGTAAGTTTACCGGCCTTAAATGCCGTAACCGAAATCGAGCCGGGAATCATCGAGGAAGCAAATGGAATCGAAGCGGGAGCAGGCACTTGTCGGACTCTTCGTATTGATAGCTGCCGGCCTGCTTGTTGTGACGGTGCTGCTTCTCTCTGGTACCTTCGGACGCGGCAATATCACTTATCGAGCGTACTTTAAGAATGCGGGCGGTCTCGCTCCGGGCTCGGAAGTCCGCTATGCCGGCGGTCCGGCGGTCGGACGCGTTAAGAAAGTGCAAAGCGATCCGCAGAATCCCACGCGCATGGAAATCGACTTTGCTGTGGAGCCGAGCGTTCCCATAAAGACGGACAGCGTGGCTCAAATCACGAGCGTCAGCCCGCTGGGCGATAACTTTCTGGGAATTGTCCCGGGAAGTATTTCTGCTCCGAAAGCTCCCGTTGGCTCGACACTCAAGTCCACCGAGTACACCAGCTTCGCCGACCTCACGGTACTGATTGCACAACTAGGACCCAACGCCAATACGCTCCTCGCGAACTTGAATGATCGCGTAGTCTCCTTAAAAGACACGATCGATCGTGTGAACGATTTGCTTGACGCGCAAAACCGCGCCAATATTTCGTCCAGCCTCGCCGATCTCCACGGCATGCTCAATGAGAACCGTCCTGCGATTCATTCCGCGCTGAACAACGTCAACTCCGCGAGCACGAAGCTCGGCCCACTGCTGGACGATTTGCGCAAGACTTCGGCTCAGGCGAATGAGGCTCTTGGGCATATTGACGCTACGATCTCGGAGGATCGCACCGACCTCCATCAGGCAATCGCCTCTCTTCGGCAATCCCTGGACACGGCCGTTACGCTTACCAGCCAGCTCAATCGCTCGCTCGATACGAATTCGGAAAATCTCGATGAGATTCTCGATAATCTTCGCCACGTCACGGAGAACATGAACGAGTTCACCGAGACGATTAAGACGCGGCCTTACACATTGATCCGGGCTTCCGGAGTCAAACCGCGCAAACCCGGAGAGGCTCCGCCGAAGTAGGCGAGGGAGGAACGGAAAGTGCAGATGCGCCGGATTCAGCTAGCCGCGCTTGTTGTCTTGATCGCAGAACTTCTCGCCGGGTGCGGCGCTTCGCGACCAGTGAAATATTACGTGCTCGATCCCGGTCCCGCGCCGGCCAGCACGTCGTCAGCTCCGATTCCCATAACGCTCCTCGTCGCGCATGTGACCGCTTCGCACCTTTACCGCGACGATCGCCTCGTCTATGGCAGCGGCCATGTGCAGCTCGGAACGTACGAGTACGAGCGTTGGGCGGAAGTTCCGGCCCAGATGATGCAGGACATCGTGATTGCATCTTTGCGGAACACCGGAAACTATCGCTCGGTTTCGCGCATCAGCAGCAATCTCCGGGGCGATTATTTCGTCCGTGGCAGATTGGAGGCACTGGACGAAGTGCAGGCACCGGCACTCGCGGCGCGATTTTCATTCGAACTCGAACTGTTCGATCCCAAGACGGGCGTGACGATCTGGTCCGATTCCTACACGCATGACGAGCCGGTCGCTGGGAAAAAGGTGTCCGATGTGGTCGAGGCGCTCGATCGAAACGTCCACACTGGATTGACCCAGCTCACCACAAATCTCGGCCAGTATTTCGCGAACCATCCACCATCGCAGTCAGCCGCGCGATAGCGCGGGACTTCATCCAGAGGCCGCGATGCTACAAAATCCGCCCTTCTTCAGGGATTTTGAGACTCCGGCGCACGCGCGTGAAGCTGCGCAATTAGGGTTGACACCTATTCTCGCCGCGTGATAAGGATGGGGCATACGTGGCACCGGCTATGCCGGTTTGCTGGCGCATCCAGGCGCGGAACACCAAAATTCCTACTGGGTGCCCGGTAACAAACCCCACCCACCCCGGGAGGTAAAGGCCTTTGGCTTTTGCCTCCCGTTTTAATTTTTGGCCTCGCTTTTTCGCCTTTGTACCGGCGCTATCCCACGTGATGTCTTTAAGATGGGCGATGCTACGAAATCGCTTTGGTCAGGTGCTGAATCCCATTCCACATGATTTCGCCACCGATACACAGCAGGACGAACGAGATCACGCGCAGGATGCCCTGCGAGACGGCGGGAGACAGCCTGGCGGCCGTTCTATCGGCGTAAGCGTAGCTGAAGTACACCACAATTCCCAGCAGAATCGTGGCGATGAGCAGCCCGAGATGAGCAAAGGCTGAGTCAACCAGCTTGAATTGTGAGGCGTGGGCACTGAGCGTGAGAGCCACGACGATGCAGCCCGGATCCGCGGTAATCGGAAAAGTAAGTGGGCAAAAAATCCTATCTTCAAGACTGGCCGGGGATAGTGCAACCGGCGCAGAAGTGCTCGCCTCGGGGTCCGGCTTCGTCAATAACGACCAACCCATGCTGGCCAAGACGAGGCCGCCGGCCACTTGCACGATGGGAAGAGAAATGCCAAAGAAACTAAGGACGTACGATCCGGTGATTTGCACGATGAAGAGGAACCAGATGGTATTGATGGATATGCGCCGGGCGAGGTGCTTCATCGTCGCGTGATCCTCGTTCGGCACAAGCTGCAAAAACAACATGGCCGAGCCGATGGGATTGATCACCGGCAGCAGCGCGCTGAATCCCAAGGGGACAAATTCGAGGACGAGCGATAGCGCTTTCACGTTTATCTCGCGGACGAATGGAATGCAACCGTCTTATGCCGGCCATACGGGCCGCTAGAGTCATTTAGAATTCGACACATTTTGAGATTCCAGCTCAGGAGTTTTTCTTGAGTTCGGCGAGGACGAGTTTGGCAACTTCTTTCAGCGTGTCGAAGACGCCCTGTCCGGTGATGGCGACGGCTTCAAGCGCAGGCTCATCTTTGACGCCGAGCTGCTTCTTCAGCTCCCCGACCGAGAGGATATTCGGCAAGTCGCGTTTGTTGAGCTGCAGGACGTAGGGGATCGTCGCGAAATCGAGTTTGTGATCCTTGAGGTGCTCGCGAAGGTTGTCGAGCGTTTCAAGATTCGCGTCGAGACGCTCTTCCTGCGAGTCGGCCACGAACACGACGCCATCGGCGCCTTTTAAAATCAGCCTGCGGCTGGCCTCGTAAAATACCTGTCCGGGAACGGTATAGAGATGGAAGCGCGTCTTGAATCCTCGGACGGTACCGAGCTCGAGGGGAAGAAAATCGAAGAAAAGTGTGCGGTCGGTCTCAGTTGCGAGGGAAACCATTTTCCCTTTTTGCGAGGATCCTGTGTGGTCGTAGACCCACTGCAGATTGGCGGTCTTGCCGCCAAGGCCGGGTCCGTAGTACACGAGCTTGCAGTTAATTTCGCGAGCGGGAAAATTAATAAATGGCACAATTTCCTCTAAATCGGGCAGCCTATTACTTATAGCACAGGCTCCAGCGTCGGCCAACGGAGGGGTGCGGTCGTGCTACGCAATTGACAATGCGAGCTGGGCATCAGCTAACGGGCTTCGTGTAGATGGATTCGGACAGCTACCTATTCTCGCAGATGACAAACCAAAGGGAGCTAATCAAGGGAGCCCAGATGTCCCTAATGAGCTGATTATACGGTTGATATGGCGACATTGCGTCTCCGCTACGGCGCCCAGAAAAGCGCATAAGGCATGGGTTGCCCGCGCTATTTTGGGCTCCGTAGGCCGATGTGAAGATTCGGGCTCGACACAGCCGGAGAGCTCCGATGCACTCGGTGCGAGGAGAGGCCTTTCGCCTACGCCGTTCTTGCGCCGGTGAAAAGGTGGACGACCAAGGAGATCACCGCAAGGAGAAGCAGCAGGTGGATCAACCCGCTCGCTACGTGAAACATCAAAAAGCCGCCTGCCCACAGAACGAGCAGCAGTAACGCAATACCAAGAAATGGTCCAAATCGCATGATCATTACCTCCGTGGAATTGAGCTTGTATCAATCGTGCAGACGCTTAATGGAAATACCCTAGCGGCCCAATTGGGGCCATACCTGGAACGCTGCAGATAGGCGAGTGCCATACGGTATCCACAACAAGAGTAGTTCGCGGTGGGTCAGGCAGGTTGTTTTAGCTCGGTGGTGATGAGGAGGATTTCCGAGTCTCCAATATTCTCGACCGAATGAGGGGGCAGCGGAGGCGTCCAATTGACGAGCGGTTCCCGGGGCGGGGGACCGGCGGTGCGGCTGTCGAAGAGCACATTGCCGTCCGCATCGCGGCGAATAAAGTCGCTCTGTTTGGCGATGTAGATCGCGCCGGGCCACCGGTGAGTGTGCACAGGCACGAACTCACCGGGCGCGATGCGCACTTCGAGGACGCGCACGCGTTCATTTTCAAAGAGCAGCCGGTGAGATTTCGGCGCCGCGATTAACGCGTCGAGCGAATCGGGCCACGGCCATGTTTGCGCGTCTGTGCTCACAATGCTCTCCTTAAATTGCGATCACCTTCCCGATGAGAGAGGTATTCTACATCCAAGAACGGCCGAACTAGAACGCACCGGCCCGAAATTCGTAGCGTGTTGTAGCAACGTAATTCTGT
>PKUY01000086.1 GCA_003131705.1 Acidobacteriota bacterium
CACACGCTTTCCAAGCGTGCTCCTTAAACCGCTCGGACACCTCTCCGCATTTCTGGGGCGTCAGAAGCCTAACAAATTGCCGGCGCCGCAGCAAACGGGAGGGCTGACGCGATTCTGCAGGGGGAACAAATCCAGAGTTTGTCTGCTACACTTTCTTGCGCTACTCCGGGGTAGTGCAATTGGTAGCACGCCAGCCTTTGGAGCTGGTTATCCTGGTTCGAGTCCAGGCCCCGGAGCCATTCTTGGCGATTCTGCGAACTTGGACAGAACTTGAGTTACTCCCCACGCTATCCCGCGCCTGATTTGACCAAGTTCTGTGCTTCGGACCTCCGTAGGACAAATTTTCCGGCAGTATCCCGCCGACTCTAGATTGTAAAAAGAGAACACGATCTGACGATTCGAATTCGGTGACCGAGCCAGCATGTTAGTCTGCCGTCACCAGTCCTCTTGCCATCTCACCCGCAGCCGGTTTGTCAGCCGCGCGCGGACCAGATGCGAGAGTGCACGCGTGAGGTAGATACTGATGCCTAACGCGGCTTCTCGAGAAAAACCAACGCTCATGGCGCTTCGCGGCAATTCGCCGGGTACATCTGCATCTATCATCTCGCGACGCGGCTTTGTCCTGACCGGGGCCTTGGCCGTGGTGACACTTTTTCTGGGTGCGTTAGCTGTTCAAGCGCAGATTTCGCCCGGAGCACTGTCTCATCCTCACCAAGACTTCAGCGGAGCGACCCAATGCACGAGCTGCCACGCAGTGGGCAAGGGCTCGGCAGATTTAAAGTGCAAGGAATGCCATACCGAAATTGCTGCGGAGATTTCAACGGGGCGCGGGCTGCATTCCCGCTTCGCGAACAAGCAGGACTGCTCTAAGTGCCACTCCGAGCATAACGGCGAGGATTTTCCTCTGATCCACTGGCAGCCTTCACTCAAAGGCTTCGACCACAATCAGACGGGTTACCGCCTGGAAGGAAAACACGCTGGAATCGATTGCAACCAATGCCATACAGCGGTTCACATTCAAGCTTCGGTAAAGCCCCTGATCAAGATGAAGGATCTGCGAAAGACGTTCCTGGGGCTGTCGCCGGACTGCGTCACCTGTCACGAAGATCCTCACCGCGGGCAACTCGGCGCAAACTGCGTGCAGTGCCACAATTTTGTCGACTGGAAGTCGGCCACAAAAATCGATCACAGCAAGACGAGATTCCCGCTCACGGGCCTGCACGCGCAAGTGGCCTGCGCAAAATGCCACGCGCCTGCGACTCCGGGCGGCCCGGCGCGGCTTACGGGAATGACGTTCGCCAAGTGTTCCGACTGCCACTCCGATCCGCACCACGGGACGTTTGCGCAATCCTGTGAAACGTGCCACACAACCGCCGGCTGGAAAAAAATCCCAGCGGCCGAGCAGTTCGATCACTCAAAGACAAAGTTTCCGCTGCTGGGAAAACACGCGCAGGTTGATTGCGTTCAGTGCCACACCGACGGAAATTTCAAGAAGCCGGTGGCGTTTGCGAAATGCGCGGATTGCCACACGCCCGATCCGCACGGCGGTCAATTCGCGGGCCGCAGCGACAAGGGAGAATGCTCCGCTTGCCACACCGTGGATGGATGGAAGCCGTCGCTCTTCGATGTAAAGGCCCACGCAGACGCGGCATACCCGCTGCTGGCCAAACATGCCAGCGTGCCCTGCGCGAAATGCCACGTCCCGGCCGGCGCTGCGACGCAATACAAAATTGCCTATGCGAAATGTCTTGATTGCCACAAGGATGTGCACGAAGGACAGTTTGCGGCCGCGCCGTACAAGAGCCAGTGCGAAGCTTGCCACACCGTCCGCGGATTCCAGCCTTCGACTTTCACCATCGCGCAGCATCAGAAGAGCCGTTTCCCGCTTACGGGCGCCCATTTGGCGGTAACTTGCTCGGACTGCCACACGGTCAGCAAGGAAGGATACGCGTCGAAGGTTGTCCCGTACCGGTTCGAAGATCGTTCGTGCACCGGTTGTCACACCGATCCTCACAGCGGGGAGTTCAAACAGCAAATGGCACAGCGCCGACCGGACGGGAGTGCGAAAGGCTGCGAAGGGTGCCACACCGTTAAATCCTGGTTGGAATTGCCCAGCTTCGACCACTCGAAGACGTCATTCCCGCTGCTCGGGGCGCACGCGAAGGTCGCTTGCGAAGACTGCCACAAGCCTGTTGGTTCGGAGGGTAAGCTCACCGAGGCCTCCTTCCGCTCGACGCCCACCAATTGTTCATCCTGCCACCGAGACGCCCATGCGGGGCAATTCGTCAAGGCCGGGAAACTGGAAAGCGTTGCTGCCGGCAGCGGCGGTTGCGCAGGATGCGCCCNNCAAGGCCGGGAAACTGGAAAGCTGCGATCAGTGTCACAATTCGGAACGCTGGAAGCCCTCAATCTTCAATCACGAGACCCAAAGCGACTTTTCCCTCAAAGGTGCCCACGAAAATGTTGCATGTGAGCTTTGTCATACAGGCCATCGAAACATTGACGGTAATCGCGTGACCTTTTACAAGCCCACGTCTCGCAGGTGCGTTTCCTGTCACAACTAGGACCCCTGCGTCGGTGTAGTTCCACCTGCGGGTGCATTTTTCGCTCAAAAACCGATATTTTCGTCCAACCATTCTANNAGACAAAAGGTGGCGTGATTTGAGAACCTCGCGAGACGCAAGGTCGAGGGCATGGCAGACATAGTTTCGACAGGTTCGCCGTCGAGTCTGATCTTCGACGGATTAGCCGTGCGGCCATTAGGATAACTGGCCCAAACCTGACCCTGTGACCAGTTGTTCCTGTTTTTTAGAGAGCATAGGCTTTGTAGCAGTTGGGGCACCCGGCCCTACCTCAGACAGTCAAAACTGGTCGCGCATCCTGCGGAAAATACTCCTGTTCGGGATTGTTCTCTTGCCGCTCCTCTCTCTGACGGTGTTGCAGAAGACCGCCCAAGCCCAGATACAGAAGTACAACCGAAACCCGCACGGCACAATCACGATTCCTTGCGAAGACTGCCACACGAGCACCAGTTGGAAACCAATCCGTAGCGTTCCTGAGTTTGACCACAATCGCACGCGCTATCCGCTGCGCGGCATGCACGTGANNAAGTGGGTAGCCGTTGCGCAGATTGCCACGCCGATCTTCACCGCGGGCAGTTCGGCAACAACTGCGAGTCGTGCCACACGGTTAACGGTTGGGAACTTCATACCGCCCAGCTCAAGCAACATGAAAATCGATTCCCGCTGCTCGGTGCCCATGCAGCTTTGGAATGCGTGGACTGCCACAAGAGCGAAGCGGTGGGACAGTTCGCAGGGCTATCGACCACCTGCCTCTCCTGCCACACCGCCGACTTTCAGAAAGCGGTCAACCCGGATCACAAAGCTCTCAACTTCCCCTCG
>PKUY01000245.1 GCA_003131705.1 Acidobacteriota bacterium
GATGGCGACAGAGGCGGCTCGGTTAAAGTAAAGATCCACAGATAGGAAAAACAAAAACCGCCTTGACTCTAACCGGCCTTCTCATGGAAGGAGTTACCCCTCATTTGCTCTGCACCTGTGGAGCGGGGAGATTGCTTCTTCACGCAAATCCTATATGATGGCTCGATGAGGAAGAGAATAAACTATTACAGCGACGGCCTAAAGCTGTCCGGAATACTTTCCACGCCTGACAATTCCGAAGGAAGACGTTTTCCTGGTGTCGTGCTTGTGCCAGGTTTCATGAGTACGGCGGACGCTTTCTTTCCTGGGTTCGCTGAAGAGTTGAACGCAGGTGGCTTTGTAGCCCTAACCATGGATTTCAGAGGATTCGGAGAGAGCGAAGGCGTCCGCGGCGAGGTCATTCCATACCTACAGATCTATGACGCTAGAAACGCCATATCCTACTTGCAATCAAGACCAGAAGTTAACCCTGACCAAATCGCCTTGTTAGGTGTAAGTTTGGGAGGAGGAGAAGTAGCATACATAGCAGCTCAAGACCGACGAGTAAAGTGTGTTGCCTCAATGGTCTTGGTCGGTGATGGCGAGCGGAGAATGCGAAGATTTCGAACCGAGCAGGAGTGGGAAACGCTCATGCAAAAGGTTCAAGAGGACAGGATAAACAGGGCTTTGACTGGCAAGTCCAAAGACTTCCATGGGTTTTTGGGAAAGGGAACCGATTCGGTACTGATCATGCCTCCTGATCTGGCCTCTTCCCTGAAGAGTGCTGAACAGGTGGAAAAGGAAAAAGGCAACAGAACAACTCTAGCAACCGTCGATGGGTGGCTGGGCTACAAGCCGGAAGAGATTATTGACAAGGTGTCTCCAACACCAATTCTCTTCGTTCAAGCTGAGAAGGACGAGCTCGAGGCTGATGACGCCGATAGGTTGTATAGTAAGGCTAAGGAACCGAAGAAGCTCTTCACTCTAAAAGGCGGCGTACACTTCGACGTGTATGGGAAGAGGACAAATGAAGCTATGCAACCGGTCCTCGAATGGTTCAAACAGTACCTTCAATGAATCAAATGCAGGATCGATCAAAATCTACAAGTTTGACCGTTCAAACGTAACGTGTATATAGGACAGAAAGGCGCCTGCATCGGATCCCCAGTCCCGCCAACTATAGAAGTTATCCGCGCTCTTGACGCCGTTCGAGCGATTGATTCCGAAATGGAAGGCCTCACCAAGCCACTGCCAATCAGATGAGTATCACCAAAAGCGAATCAGGAAACGCGGAAGTTGTTCGCGACGATGTTGGCGGTTATTCAAAAATCCAACTAGGTGAGTTCCCTGCAGGGCCAGTTAATTGCCGCTCAGGATCGGGCCCTTCGCGCCCAGCGTCGGTCGGACGAACTAGAGGCCCCAACCGCGATGCCCAATCGCAGGTGCAGCAACTGAGTCAATTACAATTCGAGATCCGCGAAAATGAGCCTATTCGCAGTGGTGAGGACAGATACAGGGCAGTCGAATTGATAACGAGTGCGAGGTAAGGAGTGAAAAAACCGGCTCCCGCTCAGCAAATTCTGGCAGAACAAGGTTATATCATCCTGGCCGCCGACGTCTCGTATCCACTGGGCTCGATCATTCCCCTTGCCGATTGCGGGCCCGACTATGAACGCATTCCCGGACCGATGGTCGTGATCGGCGAGGCAACTATTGACGAATGGCGAGCGCAGGCGAAGCAATATCTCGGCAAACTGCCGCCAGAATCGGGCGGAAAGTTCTTCTTCTTTAAAGTGGTGGCGGAATAAAGGGATACGGCTTGACCAAGTGGGCGATTAGTCGGCTAGCCGAAACGGTAACCTTCACCTGAGCGCGGGTCACGCTGGGTAAGATCATGAAGAGGCCGAGACTAGCGAGGGCGAGGCGTTTCATTACGGAAGTATAAGCCCAGGTGGGCAAGCACAGTCATGCCCATGAGCCTAAGCCCTGATTAACGCGTAACCGGACATGTCCGGTAACCGCTGTTAATCAGGCAAGTTGATTAATTGCGAGCACGCCGTCGATCACCAAGGTATCGGGAATGGCCACGTCGGCGACTTCACCCTGGTATCTACACTAAGTAACGGATTTCGTTAATGGTTCTAGGGGTATAATCCAGCCCCAAATGAGGCTCCCCCCGGCACTCGTGTCGGGCCCTATGAAATTCTCGCTGCTATCGGTGCGGGCGGGATGAGGGAAGTTTACCGCGCACGCTATCTCAAACGACATGGAAACGGAACGTCGAAACGGACACGATGGCTTCAGGAGCACAGCTTCACGCGACAAGGCATAACGCTGCGCTTTCTTAGGGAGGAAGACACGGAATCCGGATCTGTGGAGGAACAAATGAGTAGGGTGCTGAATTATACTCTCATCGCCATCGCCGCAATGCTGACGGCAAGTTCGGCGCTTGCGCACCATTCGTTTGCGATGTTCGACCAGTCGAAGTCGGTCACGCTGCAAGGCACCGTCAAGGATTTCCGCTGGACCAATCCCCATGTCTTCATCCAGCTGCTCGTCAAGACGGAGGGTGGCAGCGACGAAGAGTGGAGCATTGAGATGACGAGCCCGGAGCATCTAGCGCGAGTCGGATGGCGACCCGGAACCTTGAAGCCGGGCGACAACGTGACCTTGGTCATCCATCCGATGCGCGATGGCGTCAAGGGTGGCCAGTATCTTTCGGGAACCGGGCCGGACGGGCCACTGATCGGCTCACCAGCGCCGAAAGGTGAAGGCAAGTGACTCTGCGGAGACTGGCGCAAGCGGCGGCGATCCTGCTCGCGTGCGTGACCACGATGGGCGCGTCGACAGGATTACCGGATTGGAGCGGCCAGTGGGAGAACGTTGGCGCGACGCCGGATGCAACGGGCGGATTCAATCAGTCGCTCGAACAGGTTCTCAGGGAAATGCAGTGGTCACCGCCGAACAAACCCGAGTTGCAGGCCAGGGTGGACAAGATCGTCGCAATGGAGCGCAAAAGGCTGGAGGCTGTCGCCCGCGGAGAAGATCCGGGCGGAGCCGTGCGGGCCTGCACGTTCGGCTATCCCGGGCTGATGCTCGACACACCGCTGATGTTCGAGATACTGCCGACGCCGAAGGAGACGACGCTGATCTTCTCGAGCCGGGAGATCCGCCACGTGTACACGGATGGAAGGCCGCACACCCCGAAGGAGGACCTGTGGGCGACGCCCTGGGGTGACTCGATCGGCCGCTGGGAAGGACAGACTCTCGTCATCGACACCATCGCGGTCAAATCTCCTTTTGCTTCATCGGAGTCGGAGGGTGTCGCCGTCCTGGCGTTTGGGGACGTCGAGGGCGAACAGACGATCACCATTTTGAGTCCGCAGGCGCGTTTCATTGAGAGGATCCGGATGGTCGACAAGGATCATCTGGAGGACCAGATGACCGTCATCGATCCCACCAATTTCACGGCGCCCTGGCACGTGAGCCGCACCTACCAGCGGGTGACTCACATTCACCGCATGGTCTACGAGGACTGCGAGGGCGAGGAACGCAATCCCATCGTCAACGGCCATTTCACGCTCGCGCCACCGCCCCCGCCGGCGACACCGCCGCCGGCAACAGCGCCGAACGGTGCCCCGTCCGCTCAATCCCCTCAATAGCTTCCATCTCGCTATCTGGTGAACCGTGGCGTGTGATTTGCGTGTGAACGGCACGCTGATTCATGGGCTTTGAATCAGCTCAAGTCGGTTACCTGCCGGATCGATCGCGATGCCTATGAGGATGCCGGTGTTTCCGAACGCACGAGGATCGCCGGCCATCGAGCCGCCGGCCGCCTTGATGGCGGCGACTGTCGCCGTCATGTCCTTCACGTTGAGAATCACGTGCGCAATCGGGTCCTTCAGGTCGTCGGAATCGCGATGCGTGATCACGATCGGCTCGCTTTTGTTGGCCTTTGCGGCGTCGACCGTCGCACCGAAGTTCACGAAGATCTCCGCTCCTCCGGGCACATTGATCCGGTTGACCTCTTGCATGCCGAACGCGGCCTCGTAGAACTTCGCCAAAGCGGCAGTGTCTTGCGCGCCGACTCGCACCGAGTTCAGCGTCACCTGCGCGTGTGCGGCGCTCGCGAGCAGCAGCACGGCGGTTACCGCCATCACAGTTGTGTAAATTCTCTTCATCGAAGTCTCCAGTGGCGCGCCTCATTCACGCGCTTCATTGACGATAGGGCCGCGCCGGATCAACCGTTCACCTGTCCGTCGCCAAAACTCTGATCGGCGGTGAAATCGTATCCGCCAAAGCCTCAAAGTTCAACCAGGTTCAATAGGTTTCAATGGCAAAGGCACAATGCCCTTCAACGGAAGCCACCTGGAAGAAGCAAATTTCAACAAGTAAGATTTAGATTCTGGTTCGGGACCAGGAGGCTCGAAGCGTAACTCCTGATTGGTTCTATAAAGGGAGAAGTCAAGAAAAAACACATCTCCTTCGGCTGGACTTTTTCTTGCTTCTCAGCCCACTCGCTCGAGCGAGATTTGTTCTGACTTCCCGCGCCAGGTGCTCGGTTGCGGGGCAATGCAACCCCGTGGTTTGGGTTTTCTCTACCACCGGTTTTCATCGCTTCTTCGCGACGAAGCCTGTCAGTTCCGAAACCAGCAAAGCAGAACGTGGTCGTTTGGTGTCAACCATGGTTCTATCCGGGACTCGTGGCCCATAGCTTTTTCTGGTTATCCGAGAGGGCCTAGGGTCGGATGTGAGACTCGGTGTCCGAGACACACAGCGCCTAACTAATCAGCTGAGACTCGCNNGGCACGCAGCGCCTAACTTATCAGCTGAGACTCGCTCTCGAACCAGAGTGTCTCGAGAACCCCACGGCCACCGCCAGAGAAGATCCCCAGGATGGAGCGGACTCGATCAGAGACACTCAAGCTGTTTGTGGTTTCAGATGTTGGGCGTCGAAGCACGCTCCTGTCTTCCACACGATCAACACGATGGTGGCAATTTTCTTGGCTAAAGTTAAACGCGCCATTTCCGGCCGGATGCCCTTGGCCAGCAATGCTGTGTAGAACTCCTGAAACGGACCGGGTTTGCTCGAAGCCACAATCGCCGCGCCCTTAAACAGATTCTTCAGATCGTGATTGCAGTTCCGGTTCAGTCCGCGAATGGAGATCTGTTTCTTCACTCGTTGCAGCTGCCCGCCGACAGAACGGTGATCGGCGCTGCTGTGTGTCTCGATGCCAAACCCGCTGTACGTCCATAGCTGCCTCTTGGTTCGGAAACGGTGCGGAGTCTGCAGAATGCCAAGCAGTACGGCGGACCGGATCGGACCGATCGAGGGAATCTGGCGTAGCTGTTCTACATTCTCGGGCCCTTCGGACAAGACAGTGACCTGCGGCGCTGGGGACTCAAGCTAGCCGAGCGCGGAGGAA
>PKUY01000130.1 GCA_003131705.1 Acidobacteriota bacterium
GAGGGTCAAAATACTTGGAGCGTCTCGGAGCAGCGTGACGCCGCGGTCGGCGATCTCCTGCGCCTGCGTGTCGTATGCCGGACAGCCGAACTTCTCGTTCAGCCGCGCAACGTCAACGAGCCGGTTCTTGTTGAGCCCCAATCGCGCTTTGGCCGCGAGAATTCTTCGCACTGACGTATCGATGCGTTTTTGGGAGATTCGCCCGCTTCGTACCCCGTCTTCGAGTCCAGCCATGGCCGCATCTGGGACGGGAGGCATAAGCAGGACGTCCGCCCCCGCCTCGACAGAACGCACGGCCGCTTCGCCCGGAGGGAATCGCGATGTCACGCCGCCCATATCCATCGCGTCGGTGACAATCAGGCCGCGAAAGTTCATTTCGTCGCGTAGCACGCCGGTCAGAATTTTGTGCGAGAGCGTGGCTGGAATGTTCGGGTCTGGCTCGAGCGCGGGCACGGATAGGTGGCCCGGCATAATCGAGCTCACCCCGGCGTCAATCGCTGCTCGGAAGGGAACCAGCTCCGTAGTTTCAAGCTCCTGGCGGTCGCCCGGAACAACGGCGAGCGTAAGGTGCGAGTCCACAGTGACATCTCCGTGACCTGGAAAATGTTTTGCTGTCGCGAGCGCACCGTTATCTTCGACGCCGCGCACGAATTCTTTTACGAATGCCGCGACGCTCTTTGGGTCTTCCCCAAACGCGCGTATGTTGATGATCGGATTGTCCGAGTTATTGTTGACGTCAGCGTCTGGTGCGAAAATCCACTGTACGCCGGCGGCCCGCGCCTCGAGTGCCGTCGCTTTTCCCACCACGTACGCGAGCTTTGGATCGCCCGTCGCGCCAATCGCCATCGCGGAAGGAAACGAAGTGCCTTCGTCGAGTCTCATTCCCGTGCCGCTTTCGAAGTCTGCGCCGACCAGCAATGGAATCTTCGCGCGTCGCTGCAGTTCATTGGTGGCGACGGCCGTAGGATAGACCTGGCTGCGCTCGATGCCGAGCGGCCCGCGATTGGTAACGATGATGAGCCCGCCGACGTGATTTTCAGCGACCTCTCGCAGAATCTCCTTATATTCGGAACTTTGGGCTGAACTGAATGCGCCGAAATATGACACCATGAGCATCTGGCCGAGCTTTTCGCGCAGGCTCATTTTCTTGAGCGTCTGCTCGACCCAGCTCGTCGAAGCCGGTGGCGGTATTTTCGTGCGAGAGTTTTTTTGCGCGCGAGCCGAAGGAGTCATGAGCCAGAATGTTGCGAGAACGGCCAGCGCCAGCGTCGAAAGCCCCTGTTTATGCATCATTTCCGCTCCGGGCCTTCTCTGTTGACGCGTGCATCCCGTGTCTGTGTATAGCACACGCCTTCATGGGGCACAATCGAGCGTCGCGGACCATGTTTCGTTACCGTTCTCTTCTNNACTGCCGATTTTTTGTGTGCCTGCCCGGGCATCGCGCAGTCGCCTAAACTCGCGGCAGTCGACATCGGCTGCCAGCGCAGTCGCGCCGACGAAAACCGGTATCGACGTTCTTGAGGAGCAGAACTTCGCGCCATTGCGAGGCAAGCGCGTCGGTCTGATCACAAATCAAACGGGAGTGGATTCGCGCGGCCGGCGAACCGTGGACGTGTTGGCGCATGCCTCCGACTTCCAGCTTGCCGTGTTGTTCAGCCCCGAACACGGTTTCGGCGGCAGGGCCAACACGACAATCGCAGATTCGACCGACGCGGCGACTGGCCTGCCAATTTATAGTCTCTATGGCGATGTGCGTCGGCCAACTGAGGCGATGCTTGCAAGCATCGACGCGCTCGTCTTCGACGTTCAGGATGCCGGCGTGCGTTTCTATACGTACATCACCACGTTGGCTTACTGCGTGGAAGCAGCGGCGGCACATCATATCCCCATCTTTGTCCTCGATCGCCCCAATCCCCTCGGAGGAGATGTGATCGAAGGCCCAACGCTTGATCCGGGTAAAATGTCGTTCACTGGAGTTTTTCCGATGCCTGTGCGCTACGCGATGACAATCGGGGAATTCGCTCAGATGTTCAATGCCGAGAACGCAGTGGGCGCGGACTTGCATGTGATCGCGATGCAGGGATGGCGTCGCGGCGATACCTATGACCAAACTGGGCTCGCCTGGATCGCGCCGTCGCCGAATCTGCGCTCCGTCAATGCCGCGCTCCTTTATCCCGGCATGGAGATTTTGCAAGCCGGTGGCATATCTGTCGGTCGCGGTACGGACGCTCCTTTTGAATTTGTAGGGGCGCCATGGATAAGGGCACATGAGTTTGTCGCGGCGCTGGATCGCCGTAAGATTCCGGGTCTGAGCTTCACGCCGACGCGATTTACCCCGAACGAAAATCCCTATAGCGGACAGATTTGCGAAGGGGTGACAATCGATATCACCGACCGTGGCGCGCTCGGCTCCATGCGAATGGGCCTCGAACTAGCGGACGTTCTACGCCGAATGTATCCGACATATTTTCGGCTTCCCTCGACCATCACCTTGCTCGGCTCGCAATCCACGATTGACAGTCTTGTGCGCGGTGAATCGCCGGCGGCTATTGTTGCGGGGTGGTTGGGCGATCTCGATAAATTCCGACGGATGCGCGAAAAGTATCTCCTGTATCATTGACGCAAACTATGGAAGGCGGCTCAACACCGGCGCGCATCGAACGTCCCAAGGCGTGGCTCGCCTGGAGCAGCGGCAAAGACAG
>PKUY01000336.1 GCA_003131705.1 Acidobacteriota bacterium
AACTCTTCGAGTCTATTCGGCGAGCCGCGTTGCGGCAAGCAAACGCATTCCTTGTGAACAACGCACTGGCCGGCTAACGAGCTAGGTGCGAAACACCTGTATTTGAAAGCGCTTGCCCGAAGAAAGCTCCACGCAGCGCGACAAAACTCCGAAAACCCGATTGGTTCGGCGGCAGCACGCAATTGCTCGGGCCGGACCAAACGTATCACCGGCGCGAGACGCTCCAAGCTTTGAAATGGAGACGGCGTCACGGCGGGCATTGCCGCAGACGGCAGTTGCAGAACCGTGCCAAGAATACCGCCGCGTGCAACAAGCGAGGCGATGCGCATGAGCGCGGCACTCAAATCCAAATACTCAAACACGGGCGCAGCGCAGAACATATCGACAGGATCGAATCGCACCTCTGTGGTTTGCATATCGCCGGAGTACAGCTCAAGAGTGCAAAATTGCCCCAAAAATCGGGACGTGCGGTTTCGATGTAAGCGGCGTTGATATCAACGCCAACCACCCGACTCGTCACATTCGGAGAAATCCTGTCAAAACCGCTGCCCCCGGAGCATCCCAAGATCGCGACTGATTCCGGCACGTACTGGCGCACTAGGACCTCGAACTCACGGCTTAACATCCCAGCCTGAGCAACCTCCGGGAGGGACATGTGCCCTTCGTAGTCCGATAGCAGAATACTTAGCCAAGGATTCTGCATGGTCCGTTCGAGCGTTCACAGAAGAAGCGGCGCGACCCAGTTGCGGGATTTCATCACTCGGCGCCCGCGAGGGCCACAACCGTCAGGAACAGCCGCTTCAGTCCCAGCTCGCGACCAGTGGGGT
Source organism: Acidobacteriota bacterium (assembly GCA_003131705.1). GTDB lineage: Bacteria > Acidobacteriota > Terriglobia > Acidiferrales > UBA7541 > Palsa-295. The sequence continues at coordinate 828 of PKUY01000336.1, forward strand.
CGTACCATTCATCGAGAGTGTGGGAGCCCGCGCCCTTCCCTCCTCCTCCTAGCGCGACGGCTGGGATGCCAAGTGAAAGAGGAATGTTCGCATCGGTGGAGCTGCGTTCCAATCGCGAACGATTCTCCATAAAACGGTCCACGTTGCGAATGGTTGCGAGCAAGGGCGAATCGTCCGGAAGTTTTCCGGCCGGGCGCGCGCCAAGAGACCGGTAATTCAACTGGAGCGCATCGCTGGGCGCGTGGGTCGCGGAGAGTTCGTCTTGGACGCCGCCGCGCATCGCTTCCCGCAACGCCGTTTCCAGGCGGCCAAGCTCCGTTTCGTTCTCCGAGCGCAGATCGATTTTCACGGCCGAGCGCGACGGAATCGAATTAACGGACGTTCCGCCTTCGATGATTCCGAAATTATACGAACTGCGCGGATCCTCGGGCACTGAGAACGAGGAAAAGCGAACAATGCCGCGCGCTATTGCAGTGATTGGATTCGGTTCGCCGAAATCTGACCAGCTATGGCCTCCCGGTCCGGAAACACTCACTTCGAGACGACGCGAGGCAATCCCCTGCGTGGTGATGTGGTCAGTCGAAGGTCCATCTACTGCGATTACCGCGGCGAGACGACAGCCGTAGCCTTCCACCAGCGCGCGAATTCCGCGTAAGTTTCCTTCGCCTTCCTCACCCACGTCGCCCGCGAGGACAATTGTTTTCGTGGTGCGAATTGCCGACTCCGAAAGCGCGCGCGCAAGACCGGCCAACGCCGCGAGCCCCACGCCATTGTCGGAAATTCCCGGCGCGGAGAGGCGGTTGCCATTCTTTTTTACGCCGACGTCTGTGCCCGCGGGAAACACCGTGTCGAGGTGGGCGGCAAGCAAAATGACGCCTTTCGGATCCGATCCCGCACGCTCGGCAATCACGTTGCCGGTTTTGTCCGTGCGCACATGAAAGCCGCCGGCTGCGAAAAGTTCTTTCAGCGCCTCACCGCGGCGCGCCTCTTCGAATTCGGGGGCGGGAATTTCGGTCAGGCGAATCTGCTGATCGGTGACCCACGCGGAATTCTTTTCGATCCATGCGAGGCCTCGGGCGCAACGAGGATCGGTGGCAATTTTCGCCAGGGGATCTTCGGTCGCACGGGCAGAGAGGGCAGCCATCAAAAGAAAGATACAGCAGATGAGAGCGAGTTTCACGCGATTCGTTCTCCGAATTCTATCGCCAGTCGTCGAGGATGTACACTCCGGCGCGATTGTAGCCCGACCTTGCGCCGCCAGTCTCCATTGCCACACCCTGCAACTCGGTGCGAAATCCGCGCGCAAACATTTCCTGAAAAGCCTCGCGGCGGGCGAGATTCACGCCAGTCTGGATTTTGTGCGCGCCGACGGAGCGCGCGAAATTCTGCACGGCACCGAGCAGGCGCACGAAATTCTGGCTCGCGCGGAAATCGGGACGGACCGCCGCGAATTTCACGTAGCAGACGCCGGTTCCAGCCTCGGTACCCGCGCCGGAATGGCAGACGGCGAACCCGGCGAGGCGAGAACCTTCGCGGAGGAGGATCGTGTCGCCCAGATTCTGGGTGGCAACAGCGATGATCTCGCGTTCGAGGTCGAGACCCTCGAAAATCGCATCGGTCACCTCGCGGCATTCGCCGAGGAGGGGTGCGCGATCATCCAGCTGTGACTTCGAGAACAGCCATGTATCTAAAGACGCGGCATCGGGCGCCGCTCCGATTCCTCCAGTCATGATGGCAACCAGATCGCGCGGCCAAAAGGCAAACTTTTGGTAGAGCGCCAGATGTTTTGGGCTGTTCGAAAACGTATAGAGACCGAGATGCCGCATATCCCAGTGGCGAAAAATCTCTATGGTGGGAGCAAGCAGTTGTTGCGCGACGCCTCGATTCCAATATTCGGGATCAACGGTGAGCGGCCCGAAGAAACCAAAGCTACCCCAGTTCGCCGCAAAATTCGATGCGATGAATTTTCCCTCGTGTTCGGCGGCGAGAACCGCGGACGGATCGGCGGTCCAGCGGGTGCGAGCCATTGCGGCGTCACTAAACCGGGTGTTGTCGCCGACAGGCAAGCCGAGAAAAGTGGAAAATGCCAGGCGAATGATCCGATCGGCCTCGCCGAGATCAGATTCGACGAGCGGTCTGATGATGACGCCGGTCGTGGATTGCGGAGAGGCCACGCGACTATTTAAGCTTCCTCGCAGGTGTCTGGCAAGCCGTCGGCTCGGGCTACGACACGTGTTTTGTATTTGTAGATAAACCGACCAGCGCGAGAATTTCCGTTTCAGTTAGAACGCTCGAGGCTTGCTTTGCCGCGGCTAGAATGCGATCGACAAGTTCATCCGTCACTGCGATATCGCGCTTGCCAAGCCAATACACGACGTTGGAGCGGCCGCTCATGGGACCGATTTCGATGATCTGCTCCAACCCGAACAGGTGGGCCGGCACTCCACTGTAAATCGCGTTGGCGAGTTCGTGATCATCTCTTTTGGACGCTTTGGCGATAGCGGCGGCATGGACGCCGGTCTGGGTGCGGAAAGCGTCTCGCCCGACGATCGGGTAGTTCGGTGGAATTACGGTGTTCGTCGCCCGCGCGACGGTTTCGGAATATTTTTTGAGCCGCGAAAGATCGCGATCGATCAGCCCCAGCAAACGGAGATTCACGAGCATCATTTCCATCGGCGTGTTGCCGACGCGCTCCCCCAACGCCAGCGCCACGGCGTGCACCTGATTCGCGCCAGCCGCAAGCGCCGCGATCGAGTTCGCGACAGCGAGGCCGCGGTCGTTGTGACCATGCCAATCTACGCGGATGTTTTCTCCGAAAGGTTTTACGACTTCCTCGATCACGAATTTCACCAAGTTGTACGCGCCGCGAGGAGTCGCATGGCCCACGGTGTCGCAAAGAACGATGGCGCGAGCGCCCGCGCGAATCGCCGTCGAATACAGCGCGATGACGGTCGGCGGATCGGTGCGAATGGTGTCCTCGGTCACGTACATCACCGGCAACCCCTCCGACACCGCGAACTTCACCGATTCTTCGGTGGTGCGCTGCAGGTGCTCGACAGTCCAGTCCTCGACAAGCCGCCGGATCGGACTCGACCCCAGAAACATTGCAGCTTCCATGGCAGTGCCGACGCGCTCACACACGTCGATCATCGCCTGGATGTCTGATTTGTGCGTGCGCCCGGCGAGATTCGGACGAATCTTCATGCGAGAGCCGACAATCTCGCGCGCGAGTGATTCCGTGTCCGCAAACGCTCGCGGGCCAGCCGCGGGAAGGCCGATGTTCACCATGTCGATCCCGAGATCTTCCATCAGATGCAGGATTTCGATTTTTTCGCCGATGGCAGGATTGCGCACCGACGGATTTTGTAATCCGTCGCGCAGCGTTTCGTCGTTGAGCATCACGCGGCGGCCGGCGGGCACTTCCGGGCCGGAGTAAGCGTTCCAATCGTAAATAAGTTCGTGGTTCACTTTCTCCAAGTTTACATGAATTCGGATGTCAGCAACGCGAACGCAACGCTAGGAACGAATCGCGGAACGGCGCGAAGAATTCGACGCGAGCGAATCGGTCGGGTCGGGATATTCGAGAGAAACGAGGTAGAGCCCTTCGGGAGGAACGGTCGGGCCGGAGCGCGAACGGTCGCGCAGCTCGAATACTTTTGGAATGTCGGAGGGCGCGAGCCTGCCCTTCCCCACGTCGATCAATGTCCCCACGATCTTGCGGACCATGTAGCGCAGAAACGATTTGCCGCGCACCACGTAGGCAATCTCGTCGCGGTCCGGGTCACGCAGAACTTGCGACGAGTGAATCACGCGGATCATGTCGCGTTCGCGGTCATCCTCTTCCGAGCCTGAGGACGCGGCGAACGAAGTGAAATCGCGCTCACCTTCGAATTCTCGGGCGGCGGCAGCCATCGCGGCTTCGTCGAGCGGCCACGGGTAGTGCAGCGCGCGGCCATAATCGAATGGCGGCAGCACGCGGCCGCGATAGATGCGATAGCGATACGTCTTTCCCTGCGCGAGCCAACGAGAGTGAAACGCGTGGCCGACTTCTTCCGCCTCCATGATGCGAATCGCAGGCGGCAGCAGAGCGTTGAGCGCGCGCTGAAATTCCGTGGCCGAGAGAGCGGATTGCGTCTTGAAATGGGCCACCTGGCCGAGCGCGTGGACTCCGGTATCCGTGCGACTGGCGCCATGGATCGTTATTCTCTCCTGCGCGATCTTGCGCGCGGCTTCGTGGAGCGCTCCCTGAATCGTGGCAACACCGGGCTGATGTTGCCAGCCATGGAAGTGAGTGCCATCGTATGCAATTGTGATTCTTATGTTGCGCATGCGTGGGAGAGATTATCGCATGCGAAGCCAACAACGGGACAAAACGGAAGCAGAGAAGATGCATCTAAATCCTTGAGAAAGTTCAGAGGTGCGGAGATCGTGCGGGTGTCTGCGGCACGCAATTCGTCGGACAGAAAAAAGGGGGCCCCGCTTGGGAACGGGAACCCCCAAAGGTCGCGCTCCGGTAATCCGGCCTAGGCGAGACCGGATCATGGGGTCATCCATCCTAGCTTCCCTCTCAGAGGCAGGTGGGAACGACCCGTGCCACCCTGCAAATGGGCCCCTTCCGCCCCATTTACTTGGTGGTGCGGATCGTATTGGAACGCGACCCACTAAGTGCCTTATGCAATTCGCGTACCCATCCGAGGGCGGCCAGCGCGCCGTGCGTGAGCCGGGTTTTCAATAACTTAGGATCCCATGGGGTATGGCGATGTGGACCGACGGATCACTTCGGGAAACGTGGTCCCAAGATGGCACGCCCCGCCGCTGCCTGAAACTGCCTGGCCCTCGTTACTTTCGAACGCGAAGCCTGCCACATCATTGTGCAGCGCTCGTCTCTGCCGCATAATGGTCCTTAGCTGGGCGGAGTGATGGCTACTGCATGAGAAAGTCGTTCATCGTCTTAATCGCTTTGGTCGTGAGCCTCGCGGTGCTGGCGATCGAGTTGTCCTCGGCTCGCGCACGCCACGTCGCTGCGTCAGCCAAATCACAACCGGTAGACGCGAAAGACAACGCGGGCGATGAAATGGTGATCCAGTTCGCGAACAATCCCTCGCCGATGCCGCCCTTCTTGGTAAACGATCTGGACGGCAACGTGATTTCAACAGCGGGCTGGCACGGCAAAGTTGTGGTGTTGAATTTCTGGGCCACATGGTGCCCGCCTTGCCGCGAAGAGATTCCCGAGATGATTGAACTCTCCAACCGTTACAAGGACCGCTTACAAATTGTCGGCGTCTCAATGGATGACGCGCCGCCTGAGGAAGTCCGGGAGTTCGCCAAACATGAGGGCATAACGTATCCAATCGTCATGGGCAGCCGCGCGATTTCCGCCGAGTATGGTGGAGTGCCGGCTCTGCCCACCTCCTTCGTTGTGAATACAGATGGCCGTATCGTGCAAAAGCACACCGGACTATACGCTATCGAGGTGTACGACAACGAGGTTCGTTCGCTACTGGGCATGCCTGTGAAAGCCAAGGTCGAGACGTTCGATGACACGGGCCAGATCTTTTTGAAAAACGCCGTGAACGCGACCGATCTTCCCGGCGTGGATTTCAAGGGACTCAACGCGGATCAGAAGCGCGCGGCACTGAAGCGGATGAATTCTCTAAATTGTACCTGCGGCTGCAAGCTTACAATCGCGCAGTGCCGCATCAACGACTCGTCCTGCAGTACCAGCTTGGGGCTCGCTCAAGGAATCGTGCGTGAGATCAGAGCCGGCGGCCCTGCTTCACCAACTGCAAAAACCATCAGACAGTAGCAATTCGGTCGACGGTATGTGACGAGTCGACGCCTCCCGCTTGACCGAGCGCGAGACTGGCAACAACGAAGGCCAGCAGAAATCCTGCCGCCGGCCTAAAAACTCTCGATCTGAAAAGTTTTTCCAAGAGTCCCTTCATTGAGTTAGGCGCCACAGAATCGCGGTTCAACATCGCGCTCTGCGACGTTACGGTCAACCAAGGAGGAATCTCCCCAAAAGGAACATGTGAAATTACCAAAATTACCAGAGGCGATGCGGGAGCAAGTATGTAAAGCCCGCGAAGGCTTCCCACTGAGTGGATGTGTGCGTCAGTCCTCGGTCGAATCCCGCGTCGAATACCAGTGTTTTTCGGGCGGCGTACGACACCGCCCAAAGATTGCCAATCGCGTTGCTTCGAAGAAACGGCTGCGTGAAGTGCCAGATTTCTCCCGACAATCCGAACTTTCCGCCTATGGAATGCGAAATCGAAAGTGTCTGCCCGAACTGAGCGCGCCGCACGGGACCTTGCACCAATTCATTGAAAAGCTCATTCATGTCGTAGTGAAATCCCTTCACATCGGCGCTGGCCAAGAGAGTGACGGAGTTGGCGGGAGTGCCAAAATCCAAATCGGGAGCATCACCGGTGTACACGCGATGAAAATAGCTGACGGCGATCGTAGGTTTCGCGCCCTCGCCAGGGCTAAGCACCGCTTGCGCGCCCAGCAACACATCTCCGGCGCGATCTGTCGTGCTCCCATCGGCGGCGGAATGCGCAATCGGGGAAGAAGATGCCAAAAGCTGCAAGCGCGAAGCGGCCGCGAGCTTCATCACTTCGGTGAGACCGTACTGCGAGGAAAACTCGGGAGAGTCAGTCGCTCCCAATACACCCGTTTCAAACTGAAGATATCCAACGGGCGTAAGAGTCGCGGGAGTCGAAACCGTGGGGCGGCCTGGATTCGCCTCTGGTTCGTCCGGCGTTGCGGACTGCGCGGTGCTCGACGGAGCGAAGGCACATAGAAGCAGCAAGCAGGCCGTGAGGTTTCGCGAGTTGATCTGGCGGCGGCCCATCGGTCAAAGATTCTACATTCTGGGCGAGGTTACTGCGAATCGTCCATCAAGCATGACTTCGAGGCACTGGAGTGCGAGGGTCAAACCAGCCAAGGCGAGCCTAAAGTGCCGATTCGCTCGGCTGCCGCTTGCTCGCGCCCGCGGGGACATGTAGTGGATCGAGGATTGGAAGTAGCACGAGAAAATCGCGCATGAAAGTGTTCCTTAAATCGGCGAATCGTCCGACCTGCAGACCCAAAGCGAAGCACGGAGCGCAGTGCCCCGAGGTCGCCAGATTTGGCGAATCTAATCCCAGCCATCGCAAAAAACTGGCGAGGTAGAGCGTTTCAGGGCTTGGCCCCGTGTAGCGTGAAAAAAGCGTTGGATGTTTACGTTCATCGATGGCGGCGTCGCCCGTCACGCATGCCCCGAAATTCACCGCGCGACAATCCTCGGGCCGGTTCGACCACATATATACCATGACGCGCAGCCGATCGGTGCCCAGGACAACAACCGCCTCTTCGAGTGTGGTGACGGAAGTTTCCAACGAGACCAGAAGCGAGGCGGTCAGCCCAATGACGAGAGTCTCCAACCGTGGTTGGGAGCGAATCTCTTCGCTGATGCTAGCAAGATCGACCGGCACCGCTCCTAGAAGGTTCGTAAGCCGCGAAACACAGCCGGATATCTTTCGTCCGTCTTGCTCGGAGAATGCCGGGTGGGCGGAGGCGTCTTTAGGAGGCGTGGACTTGCGTCGAGAAATCGAATCACGAAACCGTTCTTCGGATCCCCTCTGCATACAGTCCCCTGGGCTTATTAATTTCGCGGCAAGCGTCTCATCGACATTGTACTGCCGGGCTTTAAGGAAACTTATTCAGGCTTAGGATGGTTTAGACAGCGCGCTCGTCCCAGAGAGTTTCTGTCGAGCGCCAGCGATGGCCATGCTCAGCCCGGCTTTTTGCAACGGCGGTTTCGCCAGCAATTCCGGAAATCTCACTCGCAGCCGCTGCAGGGCCGAGCTGTGAATCTGTGAGACTCGCGATTCTCCAATCCGCATAATCGCGCCAACTTCTTTCATTGTGAGTTCCTGGAAGTGATAGAGGCCGAGGACCTCGCGCTCCCGCCCCGGCAATTCGGCAATCGCCGTTTCGAGCAGACTTGTCATCTCCGAACGAAGCGCCTGCTGATAAGGATCCTCGTCTTTCGATTCGACGCGAGCCTCGGCGGCTTCGGTGCCGTCGTCGTCCGCACCGGACTGCAAACTTCCCACGTTCAGGCCACGCAGTTCGCCTATAAGCTTCTGGAGGCTTTCGAGGCCTATTTGCATCTCGGCAGCGATTTCGGGCTCGCTCGGCTCCCGGCCAAGTCTCGCCTTGCAATGCACGATCGCCTGCTCGAAACGCCGCGCTTGCCGTCGAAGAGCTCGCGGACTCCAGTCCACGAGGCGCAGGCTGTCGAGAATGGCGCCTCGAATGCGTATCTCCGCGTAGTGCTTGAGCTGAACATTCTTGCCCGGCTCGAATTTCCGCACCGCATCCATTAAACCGAGAATGCCGGCGTGAACTAAATCTTCGAGAAGGACTTGAGGTGGCAGCCGGCCGTGGATGCGACGGGCTACGTATTGAACCTGCGGAAGGTGCTCGAGCAAGAGATTCTCGCGCTGCACCGTGTCAATGTTTGTGGGAGGCATGATGCGAATAGCATGCAAGCCACGCACCAAGCAGCTCGAGCAAGTTATTAGAGTTTTGTAATCTCAGGTGCTTCGGGAAGGCATCTCCAAGCCCTCGGGTTGAATTCGTTCGCTCGATTCCGACAGGATGAATGCTCGCTCGATCAGATGCTGCAACTCCCGCACGTGCCCGGGCCAGAAGTGCTTTTGCAATAAATGGATCGGCTCCTCGGTAAACAGTTTCTGCGGAACATCTGCCTGCCGGCAAAAAACCGCCAGAAAATGACTGGCAAGCGGAACAATGCCCTCGGCGCGGTCGCGGAGCGGCGGCAGATCGAGCCGGGCGAGCCGATATATCTGCTGCATCTTTGGGCTGGTCCCGATCATTCCCGGAAGCGAGGCTATTTTTGATACCGGGGCTGTCGCGGTTTCCGGCTAATTCCGAAGGCCTGCTCCACAGCGCCGCGACCGGAACATCGAGACACTTTGGAACATCGCACGGAACGGAGTCATCTAACGCACTGAAAGAAAGCTGTTCTGGTTCATTCTCTTGATCCAGCACCACCACAGTCACTTCCGGATACCGCGCGTGGATCGTCGCGACCAACTCTTCGACATTCAAATCCTCGATATTCGGGTCGAGCAGGAGCGTGCGGAAACGGTTCTCCCGCAAGCTGAGCAGGGCGTCCGCCCCTCCCATCACCTCAGTTGTTGGCAGAGATTGCGGCCCGGGCCTTTTGAGAAGTTTTTTCCGGAGTTCCGCACAGGGACTGACCATCAGAACCTTCCCCGCCCTTTTTTGACTAATA
>PKUY01000028.1 GCA_003131705.1 Acidobacteriota bacterium
TAGGCGTTTCGAAGAAGGTCGAGAGATCGGGACTCTATGATGCCTTTAAAGGTATACGCTTGAAAGACTCGGAGGTTCATCTTCCGTTTGATCCTGCCCAAGTCGTCGAAAACCTCCGCAGAGAGCGCTATGCAAAAGATTCAGTCGCGACGCAAGGTCGAATCGTCGATCATCCTCTCGTCCGCAAAACCTATTATTCAATACGGGAGCTGCTTCCCGTTTCGATTCGCAGGCATTTTCAGAAAGTCTACCTGAGCGGGTGGCGAAAGCTGCGCTTCCCACATTGGCCAGTGGATTTCACGGTAGACACGATTCACGAGGAGCTTCTCCGCCTTTCAATGAAGGCGGGCGGCGTGCAACGGGTCCCGTTTATTCGGTTTTGGCCTGGAGGCGCTTCGAACTGCTTGATCATGACGCATGACGTGGAAACAGCAGCCGGCAGAGACTTCACAGGCCAGCTGATTGATCTCGATCAGTCTTACGGAATGAAGGCTTCCTTCCAAGTAATTCCGGAGAAACGCTATGATGTTTCCGATGAGTACGTACGCCAGATTCAAAGTCGCGGATTCGAGTTCAACATCCATGACCTGAATCATGATGGGCAACTGTACCAAGACCGGAAAGTGTTTTGTCAGCGAGCTACAAAGATCAACGAATATGCCAGGAAGTTCAACGCGCGAGGCTTTCGGGCCGGAGTTATGTACCGCAATCAGGATTGGTATGACGCCTACGAATTCCTCTACGACATGTCTGTGCCGAATGTTGCACATCTGGAGCCACAGCGTGGAGGTTGCTGTACGGTCTTCCCATACTTTGTTGGCAAGATTCTCGAGATTCCGCTGACCACGTGCGAAGATTATTCGCTTTTCCAAATATTGAACGATTATTCGATAGACCTCTGGAAGAAACAGCTCGACTTGATTCGAAAAAGAAACGGACTCATGAGTTTCATAGCGCACCCGGACTACCTGATTAACCCAAATGCCCGGCGAGTGTATGAGTCGCTGCTTANNAGTGGATCATTGGTGGAGGGCCCGGAGCCAGATGAAGTTAGTGCAACAGAATGGCCACTGGGAGATAGAAGGCCCGGAAAGTGACAGGGCCCGGATTGCCTTTGCCGTTCTCAGCGACGATGGCCTAACTTATCAATTCGCCGATTGTGCCGCCGAGGAAAGCGTGCGCCCATAGTTCCATGGCCTTTTCGAATAACAATCTCGAAATGAGCGGCGCCCTGGTTGCCCCCACAAAGGTGTCGAAGCTTCTCGGACTCGGTTTTCTGCTGGTCTGCGTGCTCCCTTTTGTCGTGGCGTGGGACTCAACGAAAGTCTTGTTCACGCTGGTGATCTACAACGAAACTTTTTCGCAAATCCCCCTGATCCCGGTAGTCAGCGCCTTCCTAATTTATGGAGACAGGAAGAGAATTTGTTCCGCCATTTCTTTTTGGTGGATTTTAGGAGCTGCTCTAATCACTCCAGGAGTGATCGAAGTGTTTGTGGCAAGGCTCAACGTGTGGCACCTTGATTCCACAAATCAGGCAGCTCTGGAAGTGTTCGCAGCGGTGTTTGTTTGGATAGGTGCGTTTGCTCTATTTTGGGGCCCTCACGCCTTTCGGGCTGCTTGCTTTCCTCTGCTGTTTCTTTTATTCGCGATTCCGATTCCTGAGCCCAAGATCTCGAAAGTCATTTTTCTCCTCCAGAAAGGGAGTTCGGATGCTGCCGAGATGTTCTTNNAGTTACCCGGAGTTGCAATTCGCGTTGCGGAAGAGTGTAGCGGCATAAGGTCCACTCTCGCGCTTCTGATTACGACGGTCTTGGCGGGCCATCTTTTCCTGAAGAGCTCTTGGAAGAAGCTGCTTCTTTGCGCAGTCGTCATTCCGCTTGCGATCCTAAAGAACGGACTGCGAATCATGACGCTTTCTACGCTCGCTATTTATGTGAACCCCGGATTTCTTCGCGGAGATCTTCACAAACATGGCGGAATCGTGTTTTTTGTAATTGCATTGGTGCCGCTCGCTTTTTTGCTCATGTGGCTTCAGAAGAGCGAAATTCCGCGCTCATCCGCGCCTGCCGGTTCGTGAGCATAGAACGAATTTACTGGGTTTAAATTTGAGGGATCTTTCGTTCAGCCAGTGCTGATGACGTTCCTTTGCGACCGTCCTGGTTCTTCAGGACCATAAACACCGTAGTACCAAGTGGCTATGGAAAAATACCCGCAAGAGCTTCAGTATACGCAGACGTCCAGGTTCGGACATCCCTGGTTGTAGTAGTAAAATCAGCCTGCTTCACAATAGGACGGGCATGAGAATACTTTTGACTGGCCACAAAGGGTACATCGGCGCAGTTGCAGNNTGACGCTGATCTTTTCGCGGGTTGTGATTTTGGGGAGAAGCCTCAGGCGATTCCGGAGATTCGGAAAGACCTTCGAGACCTAACCAAGGCAGATCTCGAAGGCTTTGACGGCGTGGTACATCTGGCCGCCTTGTCAAACGACCCTCTGGGCGACCTAGATTCAGGGCTTACTTACGGAATCAACCACTTAGCTTCAGTTCGGCTGGCCGAGTTAGCCCGCGCGGCAGGGGTGAAGCGCTTTGTGTGCTCCTCATCCTGCAGCACATACGGGTCGGCGGGTGACGATATGCTTCGCGAGACGGCATCGCTCAATCCGGTCACTCCGTACGGAGAATCCAAGGTGTTGGCCGAGCGCGATATTTCCCGCCTCGCGGATGACCATTTCAGCCCCACATTTATGAGGAACGCCACTGCTTACGGCGCATCTCCGCGGCTGCGGTTGGATATTGTACTGAACGACTTCGTCGCTTCGGCTTATACGACCGGGAGCGTATTGATCAAGAGCGATGGCACGCCTTGGCGTCCTATCGTGCACATCCGGGATATTATCGCGGCGGCACTTGCGGCACTCGAAGCGCCACAAGAAGCCATCCACAATGAAACATTTAATGTTGGCCGGATGGAGGAAAACTACCGAATCCNNAATCCATGAGCTGGCGACGATCGTAGCGGAGACCGTTCCGGGATGCCGCATAGACTATGCGCCCGGGGGTGGTCCGGACAAACGCTGCTACCGCGTCAACTGCGAAAAGATCGGCCGTGTCTTGCCGGGTTTCCGTCCTCAGTGGACCGCCCGCAAAGGCGCTCTGGAACTCTACGACGCATATCGCGCTGCCGGCCTTACGCGAGAAGACGTGGAGGGCAGCCGCTACATCCGCCTCAGGCGCATCCGAACCCTCTTGAAGGATGGCCGATTGGATGCTTCCCTTCGATGGGCAGATAGTGGAAACACTTTTCTCTTAAATGGTGGGGTCCGTCCTACTCGGCGAGAAGTACCATCTGATATTGATGTCCCTTAATTCCAATAAGTGCCTATTTTACAAAGTCTTACATGGCTTCCGGGGAAGGTAAGCCACCATTACACGCAACCGACTTTGGCAGATTGATTGCAATATCACCCCCTAAGGAAGCGTTTCGATTTTGTGAGTTTGATGGCGGTAGCTCGTCTCCAATTTTAGAGAATGGATCACAGTTCTCAAGGCTTCCAGGGCCATGTCTGCGAACACTTCCCCGTACGGCTCGACAACAAGATNNATAGGCTTGAACGCTTTTGAAAATTGGACGCCACCCGTACACCGGAGCGAGTTGCCGTTCCTGCAGAGTGGACTAGGATCGGAAAGGCCGGAGTACAAGGAGATTCAAGTTCATGACTTTCACGGAGATTAAATTGGCGGGCGGATTCGTTATCGATATCGAACGCAAAGAGGATTCGCGGGGCTTTTTCGCCCGTGCTTTCTGTCAGAATGAGTTCGAGGCACACGGCTTAGAGCCGATCATTGCGCAGGCCAATATTGCCTTTAACGCGAAAAAGGGCACGATGCGCGGCATGCATTTCCAATTCCCTC
>PKUY01000234.1 GCA_003131705.1 Acidobacteriota bacterium
GTTCCACTTTTTCGTCGAGCTTCGGCCGCGATTCCGGCGGCACCGAAGGAGCAAATCCCAATCCGCCGGTCATCAGTTCGGTGATCTCGGTGCCGCCGAGGTTCGACGTCATAAAGATCATGGTCTGCGACAAATCGACGCGCCTGTTGTCGCCGAGCGTCAACGTCGCTTTGTCGAGAATTCCAAGCAGCAACTGCCAGAGTGCGTCGCTGGCCTTCTCAATTTCGTCGAAAAGCAGAAAACTGATTTTCAGTTTGTCGGTGTGATATTGGGCGAGCGCTTCCTGCGTGATAAGCGGATGCGTCTCGCGGTGCCCGAGGTATCCCGGAGGTGAACCGATCAGTTTCGCAATTTCGTGCGAGTGCTGAAACTCCGCGCAATCGATCTTGATCACTGCGCGCGGGTCGCCGAAAAGCACTTCCGCAGTCGCTTCGACCACGCGAGTCTTTCCCGCTCCGGTCGGCCCGAGGAAAAGCAGGTTCCCCACCGGGCGCCCGGGCGAGTTGAGCCCCGCGCGAAAAACCTGATACAGGTCAACGACGGCTTGAACTGCTTCGTCCTGCCCCACAATTTTCCTGCGCAGCCCTCCCTCAAAATCCCGGGACTCCACGCTACGAAGGGTCGGGTCGAGTTGTAATCCTTGCGCGCCCATGGTCGTGCTCCCTTACCGGAACTTTCTACCGCCCAATGCGCTGTCTGGTTCGGTCCTCTCGAGCTGATCGAGCTTGATGTCGAGAATCGAACGTAGCAATCGCAATTGCGTGACCAGTTCCCGGCTTGAATTGGCGCGGTCTGCCAGCACTAAAAGCGGCGGCGACAGATCGGCCAGGTCCAGGTTAAGGTTGCGTAGCGAATGCACCAGATTTTGCACATAAGGCGACCGGACATCGAATACCTCGACCCGGCTGCTCACCTGCTCGCGCAGATGCGACCAGTCGAGATCGAGGAACGGATGCTTCCGAGAGACCGTCCGCACCACGTCGTCCGTGATGCGCGGCCTCTGGCCAAGTCGCGCCAGATGTAACTGCTGCACTTTCCCGCGGCGGCGCACGTTGTGCACCAGGAAATACGTTTTGCCTTTGCGGCGTACGAAGGCCACAACGATCTCCTTTTCCGGCCGGGCGCTACGTCTAAAGAGGTTGTAGTGTATGGACCATCCACTACACCGTCAATGGTACGATGCCGCGTAGTAGGCATGGTTGCATCGAAGTAGTTATTACTCGCGAGGAACACCTGCGAGGCCATCGGAAGGCGCAAATACCGTGTTTTCGAGCGTTCTTTTGACGCTCCGAAGCGGTCGAAGAACAATGGAATCTTTTAGTGATTTAGATGCTCAAGTCCTGCGGCGCGATGCCGGGTGTAGCGAGGAGGGCGGAATCGATGTCCTGGGAGGCTGTGTACCGGCTGGTGAAAAAAATCCCCCGCGGGCGGGCAACGACGTATGGAGATTTGGCACGAGCNNGCTAAAACTTCCGGGCGGCGCGCGATCTGCGGGTTACGCGATGGCGGCATGCCCGCGCGGGCTGGGCGTGCCCTGGCAAAGAGTCGTTGGCGCCGGCGGGCGGCTTCTGATCTCCGAACCCCGTGCGGGACTTCAGCTGCAACTGCTTCAATCTGAGGGCGTCGTTATGCGCGGGCGCCGCGTGGACATGGAGAAATGCGCATGGTCACCCACGAAAAAGGGTTCTGCCCNNGCACAAACCGGAGCCGCGAGACGCGCTGATTCGCGCTGCCATCGCGATTGTGATAAAAGTATCTCTCCCCCCAGACAAAGGGATTTGCTGCGTGAGCGAACCAATCATCCAGGTCGAAGGTCTCTACAAAAGCTACGGCGCGGTGGAGGCAGTCCGTGGGATCAGCTTTGCGGTAGAGGAAGGCGAAGTATTTGGCCTGCTCGGGCCCAATGGAGCCGGGAAAACTTCCACGGTTGAAATCTTGGAGGGATTGCGGGCTCCCGACCGCGGTATCGCGCGGGTTTGCGGCCTCGATCCGGAAAAAAGCGGCCACGCGTTCAAGGAAAAGATTGGCGCCGTTCTGCAGTCCACTTCCCTGCCCGATAAGCTGCGCGTCCACGAAGCCATCGANNTGTTCCTCGACGAGCCGACCGCCGGACTCGATCCGCAAGTGCGGCGCGAAATCTACGACATCATCGAAAAGCTGAAGCGCGAAAAGAAAACCGTGCTGCTGACCACGCACTATATCGAAGAAGCTGAGCGGTTGTGCGACCGCGTCGCCATCGTGGATCAGGGCCGCGTGATCGCGCTCGGCACGCCCCGCGAGTTGAAGCAACGCTCGGCCGGAACCACGCGCATCGAAGTCCGCTTGGCGCGCCCGATGACGGATGGTTTGCTCGGCCGACTCGACGGCGTTTCCGACTGGCGCGAATTCGGCGGCACCTACGTGGTGCACTCGGCACGCGCGCCGCAGACGATTGTCGCGCTCGTGAAACAACTCGAATCCGAGGGCAACGAGTTGCAAAGCCTGGAAATGTTTTCGCCGTCGCTGGAGGATGTCTTCATCGAGCTCACCGGGCGCCGCCTGCGAGAATGAAGCGAGAGATCAAGCATGCATGATATGGGAGCAAACCCGTTGAGCTACACGTGGACGCTGACAAAAATGCGCATCCGCCTTGCCATGCGCAACCGCGCATTCTTTTTCTTCAGCCTGGTGATGCCGCTTCTGTTTCTGCTGGGCGCGGTGCTCTTTGTAGGCCGAGGAACCACGCAGTGGGTCGGTTACATCTTCGGAACCATCCTGTGTACGACCGTGATGGGAAGTTTCTGGGGACTCAGCGTGCAACTGGTCACGTTTCGCGAGCAAGGCATTCTCCGGCGGTTCCGTCTTGCGCCGATGGGCCCCGGGCCGATGCTTGCGTCGAGCATCCTCTCGAATTATTTCCTGGTGCTGCCGGTAGCGTTCTTTGAGCTTTTGGTCTGCCGGTGGGCGTTTCATATGCAGTCCTGGGGAAATCTCTGGGCGATTTTTCTGCTAGTGACGATCGGGTCCGCCACATTTTCCGCCCTGGGACTGGTGGTCGCCAGTGTGACCAACACGATGCAGGAAACCCAGATGATCAACAACCTGATCTGGATGGGTTTTCTGTTTCTTTCCGGCGCGACAATTCCGCTCGCATCTTTCCCGCCGTGGCTGCAGCGTGTCGCGCTGTTTATTCCGGCGCAGTATTTGGCGACGGGTCTGCAATCGGCCGCGACGAGATTGACGACAACTTTTGAACTCTTCGAAGATGTCGTCGCGCTGTCGCTCGGGCTTTTCGTGGCGTTTGAAATCTCGCGCCAGCTTTTCCGCTGGGAGCCAGAGGCTAAAGTACCGCGCTCGGCAAAGTATTGGGTGCTGGCGGCTCTGGTGCCATTTCTCGTTTTCGGCGCCTGGGAAAATGCGACGGGTAAGCGGCTGAGTCACGTTCAGCAGAATTTTGACCTGCTCCGCAGCGGCTTCGCGCAACGAACGCCCCCCGCGAATTGAGACTTTGCGCCGTGAACGTGTGGCGCCATCCGGTTCGCTGAATCCGCTGTCGGGCGACTTGCATCGAAATGGACATCGAAAACTCCGAAGGAATCAACATGCTGGCTGCGATCGCTTCTAATTTTGCGGCGGAGAAAAGACGATGAAAGCAATTCGCGTGCGGGAATTTGGCGGGCCGGAAACCATGCGTCTCGAGGAAATGCCGGATCCGAAACCCGGCAGCGGGCAGATTGTTGTCCGCATCCGCGCGACCGGCGTCAACCCGGCCGACACCTACATGCGCGCGGGCACCTATGCCCGAAAACCTTCGCTGCCGTACACGCCGGGCACCGATGCGGCCGGCACGGTTGAGTCGATCGGCAAGGACGTGACGCGGTTTGCGCCGGGCGACCGAGTCTATACGGCCGGCAGCGTGACTGGCACGTATGCGGAGCAGGCGCTCTGCGATCAGAGCACCGCGTTTCCACTCCCGGCGCATGTTGGATTTCCTCAAGGTGCCGCCATGCACGTGCCGTACGGCACCGCATTTCGGGCGCTCTTCTATCGCGCGCAGGCTCGCGGGGGCGAGACGGTGCTGATTCACGGCGCGAGCGGTGGCGTGGGAATCGCCGCCATTCAGCTAGCGCGAGCGGCTGGTCTGCGAGTGATCGGCACGGTCGGGTCGGATCGCGGGAGAGAACTCGTGAAGGCCGAGGGAGCACACGTGGTCCTCGACCACAAGGCAGCGGCGCACTTCGAAGAAGCGCTCGCCGCAACGGGCGGCCGTGGATATGACGTAATCATTGAAATGCTCGCGAACGTGAATCTGGGGCGCGACCTCCCTCTTCTGTCGCCGCACGGCCGTGTGGTCGTGGTGGGCAATCGCGGCAAAGCCGAAATCGACGCGCGAAATATCATGACGACCGATGCGGCAATTCTCGGCATGAGTTTGTGGAACGCGACACCCGCGGATCTCACGAGCATCCATTCCGCACTCGTCGCGGGACTCGAGAACAAGACGCTTCGGCCGGTAATCGGTCGGGAGATTCCGCTGGCCGAAGCGCCGCGCGCCCACGCCGCCGTAATGGAGCCGGGCGCATACGGCAAAATCGTTTTGATTCCGTAGCCGGTTATTCCCTAACGGGCTCACGAGCGAAACATTCGAGCCGATTTACCGAAGGAGAAGATCATGCAACGATCGGCGACAGCGGTATGGAACGGCGCGCTCAAAGACGGAAGAGGAAAAATCTCGACCGAGAGCGGAGTGTTTACCGACGCGCCGTATTCCTTCGTCACGCGTTTTGAAAACGGCAAAGGGACCAATCCCGAAGAACTGATTGCCGCCGCCCACGCAGGGTGCTTTACCATGGCGCTCGCAGCGCAACTCGGGACCATCAACGTCACGCCGGAAAGCCTTCACGCGGTCGTCACGGTCTCGCTTGAAAACTCGATGCCGGCTGGACGATTTCGCGCGTTCATCTTGAAATCGCCGCAAAGATTCCCGGCATTTCTGCGCCCGCGTTTGAAGCGGCAGCGGCGAGCGCGAAAGCAAATTGCCCCGTTTCGCGTCTGCTAAAGGCGGAAATCACGATGACGGCAACCCTCGAGCAGGACGCATGATTCTTAAAGCCGTCGCAGGTTTCCTCATCATTACGGTGATTCTGTGGGAATCGTTCGAAACGATCGTCTTGCCGCGCAGGGTCACCCGCAAATGGCGGGTCACGGTCCTCGTCTATCGTGCCACCTGGATTCCCTGGCGTGCCATCGCGAAGCGGCTAAAAAAAACCAGGACACGAGAAACGTTTCTGAGCATTTACGGCCCACTGTCGCTTCCCTGCCTTTTCGTTTTCTGGGCGCTGATGCTGATTTTGGGATTCGCCCTGCTCTATCACAGTGCTGCACTTGCAGACCCAACACATCCGACTTTCGCCACGTCCCTTTATATGAGCGGCACCACGATGTTTACGCTCGGCCTCGGCGACGTTGTGCCGCACACGCCGCCCGAGCGCGCATTGGCTGTGATCCAGAGCGGCCTCGGCTTCGGCTTTCTCGCCCTGGTGCTCAGTTACTTGCCGGTGATCTATCAGGTTTTCTCGCGGCGCGAGGTCACGATCGTTCTGCTTGATACACAGGCGGGTTCCCCGCCTACCGCGGCCGAGATTCTCCTNNCGAGGCTTCTCTCGAACGCCTCCTGCACGACTGGGAACGCTCGGCGGCCGAAATCCTCGAGAGCCATGTGTCCTATCCCGTCGTCAGCTACTTCCGTTCGCAGCATACCAACGAATCATGGCTGGCCGCGCTCACCGCCATTCTCGACACCTGCGCGCTTTTGATTTCGAGCGTTGATAAAGGGGCCTCCCGGCAAGCTCGCCTTACATTCGCTATGTGCAGGCACACCGTGGCCGATCTGGCGCAGGTTTTCGCGGTGGCGCCACGAAACGCGGACACCGATCGCCTGCCCGCCTCCGAACTTCAGCGTTTGAGCACCTTGCTCACCCAATCAGGGCTCAAGATTTGTGACGGCGAATCCAGCGCGGAAAAACTTAAGAAGCTTCGCGAAATGTATGAGCCTTATCTGCAAGCTCTTTCCGAATTCCTTTACATGGAACTCCCGCCGTGGATTCTCGCGACAGAAATCACCGACAACTGGCGCACCAGCGCGTGGGGCCGCATCACTGGTTTCTCCGCATCCGTTCAGCAAGACCCGGACGACCACACCGACTGATCGGCTGACGCCGGACCGATACCGCTCGCTGCTTTTTTGCCAGTTGCGCTGGCAGCCAAATTGGCAGCAATCCCCGCAACGTCCACCGCACGCGCGGTCCGGACGCGAAAAACCGTATGCTATAATTCCTGCTGCGCTCGACATAAAGCCTGTTTATGCGCTTTGGAGACACGCGATGAGCCTCCCCAAGACCGAAAAGATCTGGTGTAACGGAAAATTCATTCCGTGGGACGATGCCAAGATTCACGTGCTTTCGCACGTCGTCAGCTACGGCTCGGCCGTCTTCGAGGGCATCCGCTGCTACGAAACCGCGCACGGCCCGGCAATCTTCCGCCTTCGCGAGCACATGCAGCGCCTGCTGAATTCCGCGCACATTTACCGCATGGACGTTCCATTCACCGTTGACGCGCTCGTTCAGGCGACTCTCGATCTGGTTCGGACGAACAATGTCACCGCTTGCTACGTGCGGCCGATCGTTCTGCGCGGCTACGGAGACGTGGGCGTGGATCCGCAACACTGTCCCGTCGATGTCTATCTGGCTTGCTGGGAATGGGGGAAGTATCTGGGCGCGGAAGCGTTGAGCAGCGGCGTGGATGTTTGCATCAGCTCGTGGAATCGCCCGGCCCCCAACACCCTTCCGCAAATGGCCAAGGCTGCCGCGAATTATATGAATTCGCAACTCATTCGCATGGAAGCGAGATCCAATGGTTACGCCGAGGGCATCGCGCTCGACGTGAATGGCTACGTTAGCGAGGGCTCCGGCGAAAATGTTTTCGTGGTGATGAATGGCGCGGTCAGCACCCCGCCGTTCGCGAACTCCGCACTGCCCGGCATCACCCGCGATTCGGTGATGACCATTTGCCGCGAGCTGGGCATTCCCGTCGCCGAGCAGATGCTTCCGCGCGAAATGCTCTACATCGCCGACGAAGTTTTCTTTTGCGGCACTGCCGCCGAGATTACTCCGATTCGCTCGATCGACCGCATCAAAGTCGGCATCGGTTCGTGCGGACCCATCACCAAGCGCGTCCAGGAAGAATATTTCGCGATCATCACCGGCAAAAAACCCGATCGCCACGGATGGCTTTCACCCGTCGGTGTCGCCAGCGGCGTTGCTGTCCGCTAGCCTGNNATCCCGCTAGCCTGAGATCAGGTCATTTGCGTAGCTCGTTTCAAGGAACGAGGATCGTTATCATTATCGCGGCAGTGAAAATTAATCTCACGAGGAGTCAGCTCTTCAGGCTTGCGTGAAATCCAAAATGCTAGTGCCTTCTCATCCCATCTGATAAGCCAGTTTACTGAAAACTGCCCCCGTAGCAAACCGGCCCTGTCTTTGACTCCCCT
>PKUY01000290.1 GCA_003131705.1 Acidobacteriota bacterium
CGCACCGGCCGGGCTCTTCGTCAGCTCCCATTCGTAGCCGAACAGGTGCTCGAAGAAGCTGTTGCTCCACTTGGTGGGTGTGGTGGACCAGGTGACTTCCAGGCCGCTGGTGATCGTGTCGCCGCCTGTGCCCGTGCCGAAAGTGCTCTTCCAGCCGAGGCCTTGCTGCTCAAGGCCGGAAGCTTCCGGCTCAGGCCCCACATGGGAAGCAGGGCCGGCGCCGCATATGCGTTAACTTGTTTAGAGAAGTGTCTCCTCCCTCTCCAGGAGAAGATCTTCTTGCGACTTGCGCCGGCGCGGTGGTTCAGCCAGGCCAACGGAGATTCCTTTCCAGTGCTTGAGCATTTGTTGGAGGGGAAGCCAAGGGCGTATCGCCTGGATCACTTGGCGAAAGGCAAAGGCAAATTCCCGCCAGCGGCTAGGGTGCCTCGATTGCCTGCAAGGTGTATCCCCAGGGGGAAAGTGCGCGCGCCTGGGCCAGAACCTTGTCGGTCAACAACGCCACAAACAGCTTGCCGTAGAGCCATGCTTTGGCGCTCTCCGGGTCCTGCTTGGGCAGGTGACCGAGTTGGGCTATCTGCTTGAAGCGTTTGAAGACTAATTCTATCTGCCACCGAAACCGATACCATTCCAGGACTAACCGTGCTGGGAACTCTTTCTCTGGGAAGGTCGTCAGTACCATCACATACTCGGCGTAGATGAGCGTTTCGGGCTGCAACTCCGAACCCTGCTTGCTGGCTTTGCGTCGGAGCTGCTTGTGGGCCAGTGCGATGGCGATCTTGCTCTTGCGAATCGCACATATCCGCACCGAGACGGGCGGTCGCTTCTCGAATGGAACCAAGGCATTCCAAGCTGCGATTTGGCCACTTCGTTGGAGGGGCTTGAGTTTCTGAAGCAGATTGAATGCGTCGCCCGCCGGGGTCTGCAGCATGATCCCATCGGGGTTCAACCGCACCGCGACATAACCGTTCTGTTCGGCGACAAAGTGGATGCCACTGGCGTGGCAATAACCCCGGTCGGCTAGAATGTGCTCACCGCGGGCCATCGGAAACTGACGTAACGACTCACCGTTCCCCGCACCTTCGACAGGACTGAGTTTGAAGTAGTCGCACCGCAGCGCCGGCCAGCGCAGGCTATAATGAATCCGCCACTGGGCGCCCGTCGGACCGGGCTCTTTGATGAGCGTCCCATCCACCAAACGCAAGTTGTGCTTCGTGGCAATGGTGGGCTTTAGACCGCGCTCTTCAAACAGGGCGCGACACAGCTGATAGAGCCATTCCCGGCTCTTGCGCAACCGCTTAAACAATGCGACCGAAGACAGTTTTGCCAGTTTAGCCTCGTTGGCGCGCGTCACGGTCTCGCGCATGGACAGCCCGCAACCAAAGTGCAGCATCAGCACCCGCAGGTAACCCTCCTCTCCCTTATCCTGTCGCAGCCCCTTGAGCGCACCGCTCGACCTGGCTAGGTCCCTCCATTGCTTAGGGAAAAAGGTTGTGAGCAACTCCCAATCCTCATCGGCTGCGTTATGGACTATCGCGTTCTGGACTTGCATGCCCGCATCATACCGGCGACACCCCAAACCAGTCAACAGTACAAGTTAACGCTTATGGGCCAGCGCCCTGGGTTCATCGTCCCATCGTTATTCGATTGCAGGCCAACGGCCTGCTTCATAACTGGGGGTTACGCCGAGTGGCTGGCGCGCGGTCGGAAAGACGAAGCATGAATTGCGCTTTCAGCGCTAATGGGACTTTCGGCCGATGAACTGGGGAAGAAGACAGGAAGATTAAAGACAGGCAAATAAACAGCTTCCTAATCTTCCTATTCTCGATTTTCCTGTCTTCAATCTTCCTGTCTTTATCGTTCGCTCCCTTCTTGCGGTCTTCCCTTGCGGCTTCACCCCGCTGGGGAGTCCTCGGGACTGGGAGTCTGCGGAGAGCGCAGAAACCAGCGCGCAGTTCCAAGCTGCTATGCTCCGGCCATCACTTGGCTGTGATTCATGGTCCGGATTCTCAGGCCGTCACTGCTTCTTCCTTGATGATCCAGTCGTAGCCCTTTTCTTCCAGTTCAAACGCCAGCTTCTTGTCGCCCGTCCGGACGATCCGGCCATCCACCAACACATGCACGTAATCCGGCACGATGTAGTTGAGCAGCCGCTGGTAGTGAGTCACGACGAGCATGGCGCGTTCGGGGCTGCGCATCGCGTTCACGCCTTCGGCGACAATTCTGAGCGCGTCGATATCGAGGCCGGAATCGGTTTCGTCGAGAATCGCCAGCTTCGGTTCAAGGACTGCCATTTGCAGGATTTCGTTACGTTTTTTTTCGCCGCCGGAAAAGGCTTCGTTCACGGAACGGTTCAGGAGCTTTTCGTCCATTTGGAGCAGTTTCAGTTTCTCGCGAAGCTTGGGAAGAAAATCCATCGCGTCCATTTCATCCTGTCCGCGATATTTGCGGATGGCATTAAGGGCAGAGCGCAGAAAGTACGCATTGCTGATGCCGGGAATTTCAACGGGATATTGAAATGCGAGAAACAGCCCCTCGCAGGCGGCCTCTTCCGGCTTCATCGCCAGCAGATCCTTGCCATTGAACAATATTTCACCGGCGGTGACATTATAGGCTTCGCGACGAGCCAGCACCTGCGCGAGCGTGCTCTTGCCGGAACCGTTGGGGCCCATGATTGAATGGACTTGGCCGGCATCCACTTTCAGGTTGACGCCCTTCAGGATTTCGCGATCTTCGACTCTTACGTGCAGATTTGTGATTTCCAGCAAACTCATTCCGTTTGTCCTCGTACGCTCTTTAAAGAACTAATTATTCCAGATTAGATTGCTCCACAATTTATCCAACGCTGCCTTCAAGACTGACGCTCAGCAGCTTCTGCGCTTCTACCGCAAATTCCATGGGCAGCTCGCGAAAAACACGCTTGCAGAAGCCGTTGACGATCATCGACACGGCGTCCTCCGCTTTCAGCCCGCGCTGCCGGAGATAAAAAAGCTGATCCTCGCCGATCTTTGATGTGGAAGCCTCATGCTCCATATGCGCGGTGGAATTCTTGACCTCGATGTAGGGGAACGTGTGAGCGCCGCACTGATCGCCGATCAGAAGTGAATCGCATTGCGTGTAGTTCCGCGCGCCCGTGGCGTCCTTCATGATTTTTACCTGGCCGCGATACGTATTCTGGCCGTGGCCGGCGGAGATGCCCTTCGCCACGATCGTGCTGCGGGTGTTTTTCCCGATGTGAATCATTTTCGTGCCGGTATCGGCTTGCTGGTAGTTGTTGGTGAGCGCAACCGAATAAAATTCGCCCACCGAGTTATCGCCCTGCAGGATGCAACTCGGATATTTCCAGGTGATCGCCGAGCCGGTTTCGACCTGCGTCCAGGAAATCTTCGAGTTCTTGCCGCGGCACGCGCCGCGCTTGGTGACGAAATTGTAGATCCCGCCCTTGCCGTTCTTATCGCCCGGGTACCAGTTCTGTACGGTTGAATACTTGATTTGGGCGTCGTCGAGCGCGATCAATTCGACAACCGCGGCGTGGAGCTGATTCTCGTCACGGATAGGGGCAGTGCAGCCCTCGAGATAGCTGACGGAGGCGCCTTCATCGGCAACGATCAGGGTGCGCTCAAACTGGCCGGTCTCGGCCGCGTTAATGCGGAAATATGTGGAAAGTTCCATCGGGCAGCGAACGCCTTTGGGCACGTAGACGAACGAGCCATCCGTGAACACGGCCGCGTTCAGCGTCGCAAAAAAATTGTCGGTGTAGGGCACAACAGAACCCAGATATTTCTTCACCAGGTCGGGATGTTTCTGCACGGCTTCCGAGAACGAACAGAAAATAACTCCGACCTCGGCGAGTTTTCCCTTAAAGGTGGTGGCGACAGAGACGCTATCGAAAACAGCGTCAACAGCAACGCCCGCCAGCATTTTCTGCTCCAGCAGTGGAATCCCGAGCTTTTCATAGGTGCGCAAAATCTCAGGATCGATCTGATCGAGGCTGGTGATGTTCGGTTTTTGCTTCGGCGCCGAGTAGTAGGCGATGCTCTGATAATCGATTGGACCGTATTTGATGTTGGCCCACTTAGGCTCTGCTTGCTTCTGCTCCAAAGTCAGCCAGTGACGAAACGCCTTAAGCCTCCACTCCAGCATGAACTCGGGCTCGTTTTTCTTGGTGGAAATGAGGCGAATGATATCCTCATTCAGGCCCTTCGGGATTCTGTCTTCACCGATATCGGTGACAAATCCCCATTTGTATTCCTGCTGGGCTAGCTCTCGGATCGTGTCCGTGTTGGAACTCATTGGATTCTCCCAGACGCAATTGCCGGCACAACCCTGCCGCGCGCGTCCCTGATATTCGTCAGGTGCAGAGGCTGCATCAAGTCCGACAGCATGACTTTTTCAAGCACGCCGCGCACAGCCTGGTTGATGATCTGCTGATTATTCTTAATCGGACAGCACGGCTCGAGATTGCAGAGGCCGGTGATCTCCGTACTGCATTCGGTGAGGGCCATGGGTCCTTCAATGGCCGCAATCATTTCGAGCACCGAAATCTCCCGAGGTTCGCGGGCCAGAACGTAGCCACCTTTGATGCCGCGGTGGGAAACTAGCAGCCCGCTTTGCAACAGTTCTTTCAGTACCTTGCTGACGGTCGAGACTGGCAGGTGGGATTCCCGGGCCAGATCACGCGCGGTGCGGAGTGGTGCACCCTGATCGCGGGCGATACAGGTCATCAAGACTAGCCCGTAGTCCGTTAGTTTCCCTAGCCTTACCATCGTAGAAGTCCCCGGCCCCATACAGCACTAATCCAGTACAGTTTCAATTCTAGCAGCTGAAGGTAAAGGCTGCAAGGCTGTTTTTGGGTATGCGTTTTGCCTGACCGATTGTTCCCATCAGAAGGAACGATTAGACAGCGGCATGGCTCATTGTTAGCATGCTCAGTTAAGAGTGATCGTTCAAAGTTGGGGGAGCCGCCATGCGGGGGACTCGTTCATGATTTCGGTTATGGGAAGAGGCAGCGAATCGGCTCTGCGGCCGGGCGCAAATTCACCTCCGGGCACTCGAAGCTTCGCGGAATTTGACCGCGCACCATTATCTTAACAGCCTGGGACAGCAGCTTCCGCTACGTGCGCCAAGCGTGCTGGCAAAGTTCGCGACAACCGTCCTGCGGCCTTCTGGAATTGCGCTGGTTCTCGTGGCGGCGGCCCTGGCTGCGACACTATTGCTGCGAGGACTTTTCCCGTACCCGTTTTTGTTCCTGTTTTTCGCCGCGGTGATGGTGAGCGCGTGGCTGGGTGGAACGAGCGCGGGCCTTTTCGCTGTTTTTCTCGCGACCGCAGCCGTGGATTACTTTTTCGTCCCGCCGTTTGATTCCTTCGCGATCAACGCGACCGACGCCACCTATTTTGGCGCGTTTATTGGGTGCTCGCTTGTGGCGAGCTGGGTGAGTTCGTCCAAGAAGAAGAGCGAGGAGGCGCTGAGAGAATCCGGCGTCCAGTTGGAATTTCGCGTGGCGCAACGCACGGCCGAGCTGCACAGATCGAACGCTGAATTACGGGAGAGCATGCAGGCCCACGACAAGGCGCAGGAAGCTCTCATGAATACACAATCGGAGCTGGCTCACCTTTCGCGGGTTCTCACCATGGGAGAACTGACATCTTCGATCGCGCACGAGGTCAACCAGCCGTTAACGGCCGTTGGNNGTCACCTACGGCCACGCATGCCTCGAATGGCTTTCCGCAGATCCTCCCGATCTCTGTGAGGCTCGCGAGGCTGCATCCAGGATCATAGAGGACGGCACACGAGCCGGCGCGGTGCTCGGTCGCATTCGCTTGCTGTTCAAGAAAGAAGCTCCCGCGAGGGATTGGCTGAACATGAACGAAGCGATTCAAGAGCTGACGGTTTTTCTGCGCGGCGAGGCGATGAGACATCGCATTTCTCTGAAAACCGAGCTCGACACCGATTTGCCCGCCGTCACCGGGGACCGCGTTCAGTTGCAGCAAGTGGTGCTGAACCTGATGATGAACGGCATGGACGCGATGCGCGAAACCGCTGGCCGACCTAAGGAACTCCTTATCCGGTCTTGCAAGGAGGGTTCGAGCGGGGTGCGAATTATTGTCGAAGACACCGGTGTCGGGCTAAGTCCCGAAATCGTGGAAAAGATGTTCGATCCGTTTTTTACAACTAAGAGACAGGGCATCGGCATGGGGTTGTCGATTAGCCGCTCGATTGTCGAATCTCACGCTGGACGATTGTGGGCTGTGCCGCGTCCGTCGGGCGGCGCGGTTTTTGAGTTCACGGTGCCAGCTGGCTCCTAGAATGGCCGGAGATGATTCAAGTGCTGCCGTTTTTGTGGTCGATGACGATGCGTCCATTCGCGATGCGGTCAAGAGTCTGCTGAAGTCGGTGGGGCTGCACGCGGAAGTTTTTGGATCCACGGAAGAATTTCTCAATGTAACGCGGCCTGCCGTCTCGAGTTGCCTCGTGCTGGATATACGACTTCCGGGCATGAGCGGTCTGGAATTTCAAGAGGAGCTGGCGAAGGCGGGGAGACGCATTCCTATCATTTTTGTCACCGCGCACGGCGACATTCCCATGACGTCGCGAGCAATAAAAGCGGGCGCGATCGAATTCCTGACGAAGCCGTTTCAAAAGCACGAACTTCTCGCCGCCATTCATCAGGCACTCGATCGAGATCGCGCGGCGCGCGAGGAAGAGGCCCGTATTTCCGAGCTGCGGGGGCGCTTCGAAAGCCTTACTCCCCGGGAGCGCGAAGTAATGGCTCTCGTGGTTACGGGGCTTCGGAACAAAGAGATGGCTGCGAAACTTAACCTTAGTGAAATCACCGTCAAGGTGCATCGAGGGCGCGCCATGCAGAAAATGGAAGCAGACTCCCTGGCGGACCTTGTGATCATGGCCGACAGGCTAAAACCGTCGTCCCGCAAGTAGTCCTCCCGCCCCCTGACCCTATACCTAGGGATAACTGCTCGACTACCTGCAGGCTGCTGACGTTCGCCAACGAGAACATCGCTGAGAGCTTATGCTTATTGATAAGCCCCCACTTTCCATTTTCACGCGCGTCGACTATTCCGGCGGTGGAAACAGCGAAGATTTTGACCTTACTCTGCTGAATCGGCTGGTCGGCCGGATGTCTGCGGCAGCCCCGCTCCACGATGTGCTTCCCGATGTCGTCGAATTCGTCACGTCAGTCATCACATGCAATTCGTGCATGATCCATGTCCTTGAGGGAAGCCGCCGAAGCTGTCATCCTCAGCGAGGACTTGATGCGGAAGAGGTAAACGAGCCCGACGCAGATCGGAACGAGCGCAGTGCTTTCAGGAATTGAAGTTCTGCCATTTAACATCTTGAGTCGAACTTCAGGGCACGGTCTTTGAACCCTCCTCGTTTCTTCATAATCGCCACACGACGCAATTGTTTCTCCTGCTAGGCAGGCCTAACCTCGCCGAAAGCAAGAGAGACTTTCTGCCTCGAACATCGCCATTTATATAAAGCGAAGAGGAGGGTAATGTATTTAGCCTATGATGCAACATTCTGGCGTCCTCTTGGACCGATCCGAGGAGGGTTTCAATGCTGTTTGACTTCGCCCACATGTCTCCGAACGATTGCTACAAGCTGCTCGTCTCGACTGTTGTGCCTCGTCCGATCGCGTGGGTGGTGAGCCAGAATTCCGCCGGCCAGCTGAATGCAGCGCCGTTCTCGTTTTTCAACGCGCTGGCCGGCGATCCGCCAATCGTGGGTGTGAGCATGGGCAGTCACGGGCCCGGCCGTCCGAAGGACAGCCGGAACAACATACGAGAGACAGGGCAGTTTGTGGTGAATCTTGTGTCAGAAGAAAACGCCGAGGCGATGAACGTAACGGCAATTGAATTCGATCCGAGCGTAAACGAGTTGACGGAGGCGGGATTGACGACACTCCCGTCGCTTCACGTTAAGCCGCCGCGCATCGCGGCGAGCCCCGTCGCAATGGAATGCGAACTCANNTCATGCAGATCGTCGATTTAGGTTCGAGTAACGGGCTTGTGATCGGGCGTGTTCTGGCCATGCACATTCGCGACGAAATGGTAATTGACGCGAAGAAGCACTACATCGACACGCCGAAACTGAAGTTGATCGGCCGCATGCACGGCTCCGGTTGGTATGCACGTGCGTCGGATCTTTTTCAGATGGCTCGCATACCCGTGGGAGATTGGAAACGTAGGATGGAGCCTTCCGCGGGATCGTCAGACTAAGCTGACGGATGAAGTGCGGACGAGGGAGCGGTTCTAGGTGAGCCCTTCTACCAACGGGAGCCACACCTGGAAACGCGTATCGCCGGGTTTTGAAGTGACTCGAATGTCGCCCCTGTGCTTCTTCACAATACGCTGCACAGTGTCCATGCCGAGCCCTTAGGGCGGGGGACACAAATCCGATCCTCTCGTACAAATATTTCTAGAAGATGAACTCCTTGGAAGATCGCCATCAGCACGC
>PKUY01000137.1 GCA_003131705.1 Acidobacteriota bacterium
AAACGACCCTGGCTTAATCTGCAGAACTTCTACGATCTAGAGAGGTCTCCAGGCTGTTGTTCGCAAAAATTCTGGCCGACCTTGAAATCAATAACCTAGCTGCCATCGTATCACCAGCGTTTTGTTATAACTCCTTCCATGAGAAGGCTGGTGAGTGTCCAATCCGAGGAGTGCCCTCGAGCGGCTGTTCGCAAAGATGAATAAATCAGCGACCATGCGCCAGAAGGACCGCCAGCAGCGATGGAGCTGAAATGGCAGCCTCGAAATCTGGCGGTTCAAGCAACAATTTGAATTAAAGCGACACTGAGATCGTCGGGAGCGTAAGACAATACCACTATTAAATGCACACCACTGATTTGCCCGCCCATCGGAATGTGAAACTCGATCGATCTCGAGTTTCGACAGCGTGCTGGNNATCGCTGTGCGAAACCTCGCCACCTGGCCCGCGAGAATGCTTTATCCCGGCGAAGAGAGCTATGAAGGATCGGCGCTGGTGGAAATCGCGCGGCTCGGAGAGGGTGTTCCGATCTATGCTCCGCCCAGCAATGAAGGTTTTGCTGGTGCGACCTATGGGCCTCTCTACTATCTCGTGGGTTCCCGGCTTGTCAATCCGAAGCGACCCTCATACCTCCCTCTCCGTTTGCTTTCAGCTCTCGGAATTCTCGGATGTGCGGCCGGCTGTGGCTTGCTGGCTTTTTGGCTTAGCCGGAGCCATCTCGCTGCGTACCTGAGTCCTGTGATATTCCTCTCTTATGGCGTAGTGACCTATCACGGCGTGTCGGCACTTTCCGACAATGTGGCGTTGTTGCTCTTTTTCTCTGGCTTCCTGACCGCGTACCGATTCCGGAATAGCAGTGCCATTCTGCTGGCCGCTCCATTGATGGCTCTAGGCTTCTATTACAAGCCACAGTATGTCGCGGGGCCGCTGGCTGTATTCATCTTCCTGCTCCTTGAAAAACGCTATCTTCGCGTGGCTCAGTTTGCCGGGATGCTGGCGCTGAGCGCGCTTTCGCTGTTCGGATTCTTTCAGTGGATCGCTTTCCCCGGGCAGGAGTTCTGGCGTCATTTCCTGCTCTACCAGGCGACGCTCTTTTCCTGGCATCAATTCGAGGTGGGGTTGCTGGTATTCGCGCTGATGCTCACCGTCCCGCTCTTGTTGTCGTTCGAATTCCTTCGTGGTGAACCGGACAAAATGATGGGCGCCTACCTGGCCTGCGCGGTCGTGCTTGGAGTGGCGACGATCGGAAAAGAATCGGCGTTCATTCAGTACTTTTATGAATCAATTCTTGCGATCAGCGTCCTGGTCCCGGCTCTCGTGGCAAAACGTTTCGCCGCGCGGGGTTATCCTGTCGAAATAATTCTGCTGCTGGGCTTTTCACTCTTTGCTGGCCAATGGTACACCCCACATGCTCCACAGGCGGCAGCGNNTTTTGCGGCGCAACTTTTCATCGAACACGCGGGCGCTGGGCTTTCGCGGAGGCGACCTACTGCATAACGGCCTAGATTTACCCTTCTCTGACCTTTTCCAAACGGAACTTCTGGCCCGCCGAAGGATCGTCCCGGATGATTATTTGGTCGCGCAGATTCGCGCTCACTGGTTTTCCGTAATCGTTCTGGATTTCGATCTTCGAAGCGAACGGGATTCGATTTGGCTGAATTATTATCTGACCGAACCCGCGCGGAAGGCGATCGAACAAAATTACGAGATTGCAGCTACACTGCCGGTTCCCTCGCCGGAAAAACTTTGGGACCAGGACAGATTCTACGTGTACGTGCCTCGCTCCACAGATTACGACGCTGCGGCCGCCGGCAGCGGACAGCCTGGATGGTAAGCTCGCGGTGACGTATTTAGAACTTTCGAATCACCGGAAGTCCGAGACTCCGTTAGGCTAGGAGAAAGGTGTGAGGACGAACGCGTCAACTGTGTGCGTTTTGGTTGCGTTCTTGATCGCGGCCTACTTCTCCGCACAAAACTTGCGCACATGGCCGGCTCGGCTTTCTTATCCCGGCGAAGAATCTTACGAGAGTGTCGCGCTCGCCGAAATGATCCATCTACGGCAGGACGTTCCCATTTATGATTCGGCTGCCGTTGAACATTATGATGCCGCAACATACGGGCCTCTTTATTACATTGTCGGGGGACGACTCCTTAACGGGCACCCCAGTTACTCGCCGCTGCGACTCCTCTCAGCAGTTGGAATGCTGGGTTGCGCCGTGGGCTGCGGTCTGCTGGCTTTTTGGCTTACGGATAGTTACCTCGCGGCGTTGCTCAGTCTCTTGGTCTTTCTCGCGTTCGGCATGGTGACGGGCCGGGGAATTCAGGCCCTCTCCGATGGCGTGACTTTGCTTCTGATGTTCTCGGGGTTTTTGGTGGCCTACAGATTCCAGGCTGGTCGGGCGCTACTGCTGGCCGTTCCTCTATTAGTTGTTGGCGTTTACTGCAAGCTGCAATATCTCGCAGGGCCTTTGGCTATACTCGTCTTTCTTCTCTGGGAGAAGCGATACCAACTTGCGGCCCAGTTCGCAGGTCTGTTGGCGTTCTGCGGACTCGGGCTCTTCGCTCTCTTTCAGTGGATCGTATTTTCCGGCCAAGCATTTTGGCGCCACTTCCTGCTTTCCCAAGTTTCGCTCTTCTCTTGGCACCGTTTCGGGCACGGCCTGTTCATCTTGGCATTTCTGTTCTTTCTTCCGCTGCTATTCAGCATCGAGTACTTGCAGGTCTATCCGAATAAACTTCTCACTTGTTATCTTCTTATTGGAGTAGCACTCGGTGCGTTAACATATTCAAAGGATGGCAGCGGGGTTCATTATTTCTTTGAGAGTGTGCTCGCCATCAGCACGATACTGCCCGTTGCGATCGTCCGGCAACTGAACGCGCGCCCCTACCCTGCCCATCTTGTCCTGGTGCTGGGAGTTATGCTTTTCGCCGGCCAGTGGTTGACCAATCCGCCGCCCCGGCCAATTGATTTCGCGAAACACAACGCGATGCAGTCGTTCCTACGGCAGAGCTTTGCTCCTCATGCAGAGTCGCTCAGCCCAAGTCCCGGTGAGTTGCTGCAGGCAGGATTGGAAACGCCGTTTTCCGGCCTATTTCAGCTGGCGCAACTGGCTCATCGAGGAATGCTCTCTGACCGTGAGTTGGCCGCCCAGATTCGAGCGGGGCGATTTTCTGTAATCGTTCTGAGTTTTGACCTCGCAAAGGAACGGGACCCGTATTGGCTTAACTTCTACCTCACACCTTCAACCATCGACGCCATCAATCGCAGCTACTCTATTGCTACGAGCCTGGACATGCCTGCTCCAGAAAAGCAAAGACCAGAGGATCGATATTACATCTACGTACGGAGGTAGGCATCGATCTCCTCTTCGCTTCGGCCCATGGCTTCCAGCGGGCCGCTTTGCCGGCAAGCGCTCTCGCGAGC
>PKUY01000347.1 GCA_003131705.1 Acidobacteriota bacterium
CTCATCATGTTTGATCATCCCGGTACGGTCAGATATTTCGACGTACCTGGATTTGGTCGCGTCAACAATCCGCCTGAATTTCTGAAACCGACAAGCATGGAGATTCTTGAGGCGTTCAAAATCAGGAACGGACTGATCCTGCAAGTCGCTGCTGAGGGCGGGTTCTTGCCCTACGGCATAACATCTGGATGGGAGAAGACTTCCGAGAGGTCGCTCCCGTAGTGCATTGCCTTGTCATTCCGGTTTTCCGCGCTCCGGGCAATCCACGACGAAGTGCGATGCCTGCACCACCCAAAGGTTACGAAAAGGAGAGTGAATATGCGACACAGACTTGGAGTCCCTATAAGCGTGACCGCACTGCTTCTGTGTGCCTCCGCGGTGCATTTCACCGCGACGGCTGATGCCGCACGCGAGCAGCCCATCTCTCTCGAAAAATCGTGCGATTACCCTTGCCTCACGGGCCTCGTGGATCGGTACCTGACGGCCCTCGCGGCGCACGATCCCCGCCAGATACCAGTCGCAGATCACGTCAAATTCACCGAGAACACGATTCCGCTCAAACTCGGCGATGCCCTCTGGGGCACCATGAGCGGGATGGGAACCTATAAGCTTTACTTCGCTGATCCTCAGGCGGGACAGGCCGGGCTTGAAGCAACGATCCGGGAGAACGGTACGCCTGCGATCCTCTTGCTCCGCTTGCGGGTAGTCAACCGCAAGATCACTGAGGTTGAGACGCTGGTCCATCGAAACGCGGAGGATGCTGAAGCCCTTGAAAAGCTTGGGCACCCAAACCCAGTCTGGCTTCAACCTCTCGGAGCTTCGCAGAAAATGTCACGCCAAGAAATGCTCAAGACCGTGAATCTGTATTTCGAGGGCATTCTTCATTCCTCGGGTGACATGGTGCCCTTTGATCCGAAATGCAACCGCATCCTNNTCGATGGGAATCCGAGAA
This sequence comes from Acidobacteriota bacterium, assembly GCA_003131705.1. GTDB lineage: Bacteria > Acidobacteriota > Terriglobia > Acidiferrales > UBA7541 > Palsa-295. The sequence goes on from PKUY01000347.1 coordinate 953, forward strand.
AACATGAACACGGGAATTTGGACCTACATCAGGTCGATCGAACCCCGGCGCTTCGTAGTGGCCGACGAGAAGATGGGAATCGTGTTGGGCATGCTCATGTTCAATCATCCTGGGAAGGTAGAGTCGGCGGAGGTGCCGGGCGTAGGAAAGGTTCCAATGCCGGCGGTCGCACGAAGACCATCCAGTGTGGAGGCTGGTGAATTCTTCAAGATCGAAGGCGGGAAGATTCGCCAGATCGAAGGGGTGACAATCACTCTCCCCTACGGATCTCGCACCGGTTGGGAAACATCTGAAAGGGAGTAATGAGAAATGCGCGTCGCAGCCATGTGCGTCAATTTCTCGCGGAGGAGAATATCAGTGCCTAGGTGGGTGCTTGCGTTCTTGTTTTGTTTTTGCCTTCAGGGCGCATCGCCGGCCCGAGCTGCGGACGAGGTTGTGCTCTTCCACGGCAAAGTTTTCACCGGCGAGCCCGAGCATCCTTATGCCGAGGCCGTGGCAATCCGCGGTGACAAGTTCTTCGATCACGCGGGAAAGCTGAAGACGGTGACGCTGACGAACGGTACCACATTCCGGGTCCCTCCCGTTTACCGAAAGCCGACCACGCTTATGGTGGCGGAACTGTTCAAGTTTAAAGACGGCAAAATTCTCAGGATCGACGCGGTGGAGGGGTGGGTTACCTATGGCGCGAAGCCAGGCTGGAGTCATTAGGCGTTGGAGCGGGAAGAAAGTGAAAGGAGGAGCTGATGTCAGAGGTCGAAAATCGAAATGAGCAACTGGTAAGGTCATTCTTCGAAACGCTGAGCACCGGGAATCTCGAACGTCTGCGAGCACTCTTGCATGAACAAGCAACCTGGGCAGTCATGGCGACGGGAATCCCGGGTGCGGGCGAAAAGAAGGGACGCAACGCCATCATCGATGAGTTTCTCGCCCCGGTACGAGGCCTTTTCGAGGACGGCGACCCCAAGGTCACGGTTCACAACATCGTATCCAACGGATCTGCGGTTGCTGTCGAAGCGAACGGAGTCGGACGCTTGAAAAATGGCAAGAAGTATAACAACCACTACGCTTTCATCATCGAAATCAAGGACGATAAGATTTTTGCGCTTCGCGAATATATGGACAGCTACCACGTGAGTACGCTCATGTAAAACTTCGCCTTTCTATCCAAGGCTCGCCGCTGAACAGTATCTTGTGTTGTGGTGAGCTGGGCTGTTCATTCACGCAGATCGAGTTGAAGTGCGAGGCCCAATTCTGCAGTGATCCTTTTGGACGTTGATCGGGTGAGTTGAAGAGCCGCAGTACCGCCGGATAGCCTGCTACGGTAGCGTCAGCGAGGGCGCTAGTGATGGGCCGCGCGGTGACGTTTATAAACGTTCGTTATCACGCGGCGTGAAACATCAATTGGACTTATTAGAAAAGCCACGCGACGATGGTCTCCGTTTTCCGGGGGCATACGAACCGTGTTGTTTGCCTAGGCAAAGGAGCTTGCGGATGAATAAGAGCCAAAGCGTTGTCCGAAAAATGGAGACCATCCGAAGCGTGGTTCGCAAAGACGGCCGGGAATTCCCGATAGACGGCTACTGCGATCCCAGGTTTGTGCCGGTTCGCGAGGCCTTCGAGACCAATTATCGCGTCGAGGAAGAGGTCGGGTCCTGCACCGCGGTGGTTGTGGACGGAGTCCCCGTCGTCGATCTTTGGGGCGGATTTAAGGACAAGGCCTGCACGAAACCATGGGAGCGCGAGACGATCGTATGCATGATGTCAGTCACGAAGGGCGTCGCTGGCATTACCTTCAACATATTACTCGATCGCGGACTGGTGGAACTCGACGCGCCTATTGCCAAGTATTGGCCTGAATTCGGCCAAGCAGGCAAGGAAACGATCCCCGTGCGCTACGCTCTCGATCATCGCGCGGGGCTGCCGATTANNAAAACTTCCGCGTGGTTCGATCTTCGACTGGAATGCGATTACGGGCGCGCTGGCCCGGCAGAAACCATTGTGGGAGCCCGGAACGCAATCCGGCTATCACGTCCACAACCAGGGATTCCTTCTTGGCGAGATCATGCGTCGCGTGACCGGCAAGACTCTCTCGGCCTTTTATCTTGATGAAATCGCGCGACCTCTCGGTCTTGACTTTCAGATCGGCGGCNNACAGATGCGCCCCAGAGCATGCTGGCCCAGGCGTGGAATGAATGGCCGGAAGGCGACCAGGCACCCGTGATCAACTCGCCACAATGGCGCGAGGCGGAGATTTCCAGCGCCAACGGCCATGGCGCGGCGAGAGCGATCGCCCGCCTGTACGGAGCCATGGCGCGAGGCGGGGAAATCGACGGTATCCGCATTCTGTCGGAGGCAGCACTCAACCAAATGACGACCGAGCAGCACAACATGACCGAAGTCATGATGGGTCGAACGTACCATCAGGCGCTAGGCCTGCTGTTGAACTCGCCCGAGGTAGTTTGGATGGGGCCGNNCGGCAAGCTCGGCTTTTGTTTCGGCACCAACAAGTGGCATCCGCGACCCGACAACGGTCCACGAGCCCGCCGCCTAATCGAAGCGGTGTATAAGTGTCTCTAACGTGCCGCTTTCGCAGGTACATCGCCGTCATAACTCATATTGCCGACCCAATCGGACACGGAGCGATGGGCTGTCTCGAGGGCCGTAACAGAATATTTCAGTGCGGTAGCGGCGATTGCTCGGATTCCACTGATCGATGATCATCTCGACCGCCATATGGCATC
>PKUY01000211.1 GCA_003131705.1 Acidobacteriota bacterium
GAGGACCTCGCCGAATATTTTGCCGAGGTCGGCGTGCGTTGCCGCTATCTCCACTCCGAGATAGACACTCTCGAACGCGTGCGCATTCTGCGCGACCTGCGCCGCGGCGAATTCGATGTGCTCATTGGCATCAATCTTCTGCGGGAAGGGCTTGATCTGCCGGAAGTATCGCTCGTTGCCATTCTCGACGCTGACAAGGAAGGTTTTCTTCGCAGCGCGACCTCGCTGATTCAATCCATGGGCCGCTGTGCGCGCCATGTCGAGGGAAGGGCAATTCTCTACGCCGACCGCATGACCGATTCCATGCGGCAAGCCATCGGTGAGACTAACCGGCGTCGCGCCAAGCAGGAAGCCTACAATCTCGAGAACAACATCACGCCGCAATCGATCATAAAATCCGTGGACATGCAGCTCGCGAGAATCATCGAAGCCGATTACATCACCGTACCTGCCGCCGATGCACCCATTGGCGACATCACGAACGAAGCAGAATTGCAGGAGGCGATCGTGCAGCTCGAACNNCACCTGCTGCCGAGCATGCGCGGCGAGCAGCTCGAAGCCCAGATGCGCGAAGCCGCCAAGAAGTTCGAATTCGAACGCGCCGCCGCGCTGCGCGATCACATCCGTGCCCTCAAGCAGCGCGACCTCGGGGTCATTGCGTCAACTGAAGTTCCTTTGCTGGCAGGGGCGCATACGGGAGGGACAGCCGCCGATCAAGCAGGGGCGCCGGGTGCGGGCCCGAAAGTACGCGCCCGCGCGAAGTGATCGTTAGACGATCCCGCGCTTCAATTCTTCCAGCGGGTAAAACGTCCCCCGCCACACGATGCCGCCCTGCCATAGCGTGATGATTGCCGATCGTGCCAGCATCCACGTGAAAATCACCGCGCCGATAGGGAGCGTCAGCGCATAGATCACCGTTGTTTTGAACTCGAGCGCCACTCCAACTCCGAGAAGTATAGGTAATCCAAACGAAAGTGCCGCAAGTAGCCGCGCCCATCCGTGCACAAACGGCAGCGCTACTAGCGGAAAAACGAAGACAAGCAGCAATCCCAAGACTTGCGCGATGGTCAGCGAGATCTTAAATTGCGACGCAGCAAAGAAATTTTTTGTCGTCCCGCGAATAGTGTTTCCGAGGCCTGCGTGCCAGTGCACGCTCACCGCGTTGCCCGCTTTGGCCACTCCCGAAAGGATGCCGGCGTCTTTCGCGAGTTTTCCGAGTTTCATGTCGTCGATCACTTCCATCGCCAGCCGCTTGTGCGTCCCCATTTTCTCGTAGGCGCTGCGCCGCACCATCTGGAACGCGCCGACGCCGGTATAGCCGCGCGAGCGAGGATTGTTGGCGGCCCACGGCCGCGTGCCCATTAGGAAGGCCAATCCGAAAAAGGTCATGATAAGTTTTTCGCCGAACGTAAACGTTTTGGGAGCGCCGAAGAGCGTCAAATGTTCCCAGTGGTGTTTCTTCGCCAGGGCGATCGCGCGGCGCAACAAATCCGGCTCGAAATGCACATCGGCATCGGTGAAAACCAACCATTCGCCGTTCGATTGTTCGTACGCCTGCTGCAGCGCGTGCGGCTTGCCAAGCCAGCCCGGAGGAAGGGAAGCGATGTGCACGACTTTCAGACGGGCATCTTTCTGTGCAGCGTTTTTGAGGATCGATCCGGTATCGTCCTGGGAGCGATCGTCGGCGGCGATCACTTCGTAGCGAGGGTAATCCAGAGCCAGAAAAGTTGGGAGCGCTTCGGGAAGTTTTTGGGCCTCATCGCGCCCGGCAAATAGGATCGAAACGAAAGGGCAATCGGAATCCTGCAGCGGCTCAGCGTCTTGCACTGACGGAACCGAGAGAACACCGCGCGCGATGTCGATCGTCGTAACGATCCAGAAAAACGTGACAAAGCCCAGCGTCGCGGTCCCCAAAATGTGCAACAAGCAATTTCCTCCACCGCAAAAAGAGCGAACAAGCTATGCTATCACGCTGTCATGCGCACGATTTCCATCATTGGCGCGGGGCGCGTGGGTTGCACGCTGGGAAAGCGGCTCCGCGAGCTGGGCTGGCGAATCGTCGCCGTCACCACGCGTTCGAAAGCAACTTCCCTTCGTGCTGCGCGCACGATCGGCGGCGGTTCCGCGCACGCGAAAATCACCCCGGATCTATTCGCCGCGGATATAGTTTTATTGGCGACTCCTGACGACGCAATGGCCGACGTCGCGCAGGAGCTTGCGAAAGTGGGCGGCAAAGCCTGTCGCGGGGAAATTATTTTGCACACGAGTGGCGCACTTGACCGTAGCGTGCTCGCGCCGCTCGCGCGTCTCGGCGCGCACACAGGGTCACTCCATCCGATGCAGACGTTCAGCGGACGCAGGTTGCCAAAACTCGCGGGCGTCACATTCGCCGTCGAAGGTGATCCCGTCGCGCGGCGCACGGCGCAGGGAATCGCACGAGCGCTCGGCGGCGTGCCCGTCGCGATCGATGGACGCGACAAGCCCGAGTATCACGCGACCGCGCTTCTCGTCGCTGGCAGTGGCTTCGCCCTGATTGAGTCGGCCGTGCAGATGTTAATGCGGATCGGCTTTAAGCGGCGGCGCGCGATGCAAACTCTCTTACCTTTGATACGCCAGATGCTCGATAATGTAGAGCGGATTGGGCCGCGGGCCGCTTGGACAGGCCCCGTCGCCCGCGGCGACTATGCCATCGTCGCGAAACATGCGAAAGCGCTTCGGCGCTATCCGCGCGAATTGCAGCAATCGTATGCCGCGCTTGCGCTTCTCGCCGGGCGAGTTTTGTCGAAGCATCCGGCCGCGGCTATCAAGAGCCTCAAGAGATCGTTGAAAAATTCCAGGGGAGGGGCCAGTTGAGTTCATTGTCGAAGGAATCATCCAGGAAGCTTCATATTCCCGTCGAGCACACAACGTTCTCGAACGGCTTGCGTGTGGTGGTGTCGCCCGATCATTCGGCCCCGTTCGTGACCGTCGGCGTCTACTATCAGATTGGGTTTCGGCTCGAGCCACACGGGCGCAGCGGCTTCGCCCATCTNNATCTCTTCGAGCACATGATGTTTCAAGGCTCCGAAAACGCCGGGAAAATGGAGCACATTCGACTGATTAATTCCTCCGGTGGCCTGCTGAACGGCACCACGAATTACGACATCACAAACTATTTCGAATCCGTCCCCTCGAATGCGCTCGAGCGTGTGCTCTGGCTCGAGGCGGACCGCATGCGCGCGCTCAAAGTTGACGACGAGAACCTTCGCAACCAGCGCGACGTGGTAAAAGAAGAAGTCCGCGTGAACGTGATGAACCAGCCCTATGGCGGATTCCCCTGGCTCGATCTTCCGCCCGTGGCGTTTCGCAACTGGCCTAACGCGCACAATTTCTATGGAGATTTTAACGACCTCGACGCGGCAACGCTCGCGGACGTGCAACACTTCTTTCACACCTACTACGCGCCGAACAATGCCGTGCTACTAATGCTTGGCGATTTTGACCCTCCCGACGCGTTCGCGCTCGCGAGGCGTCATTTTGAAAATATCCCCGCGCAGCCGTTGCCGCCCCGCGCTGATGTAACCGAGCCTCCTCAAACAGAGGAGCGCCGCGGCGAAGTGGATGAAAAACTGGGCCCGCTGCCGGCAATCGCCATTGGTTACACGATGCCGCCGCGCGAAACCCCCGATTGGTACGCCGCCGCAATTCTCGAGCGCGTGCTGCACGGAGGGCGCGCTGGACGTGTTTATCGACGCCTCGTGCTTGAAGAAGAAATTGCCGTTGACGCCGACGGCAGCGCGGATGTTTTCGACACGAACGGTCCCACTCAAATGGTCACGCGCATCTTCCACAAGCCTGAGTTCACTTCGGAAGGAACGATCGCCATCTATGACGATGTCATCGCCGAAGTGCAGGACAAGCCTATCGCGCTGGAAGAGCTCGACCCGGTGAAAGTAAAGTTCCGTTCGGATTACTACTCGATGCTTGAAGGTGGCATGGGATCTTACATGCCCCGCTTCGGCTTGATGCACTATCTCGCATGCTTCACGCTATTCGATGGCGATCCGCACCGCATCAACACCATCCTCGACGGATTTCTGGCGGTCACGCCGGAGCAAGTGCAGGCGGCCGCGCGGAAATATCTGGTGCCAAGCAATCGTGCCGTACTCGTACGGCGGCCCGTGGCCGTCGGAGGTGCACGATGACATCACCGAGCGCGCTTCCTGCATCCATTGTGACCCGTGCAACGCCGCCTGGCCTCACTGCCGAACGTCCGGTCCAATGGCCCAAGCGCACCGAGCGCCAGCTGTCGAACGGCCTGCAAGTCGTGCTCGCCGAGTCGCGCGAATTTCCAAAAATTTCGGCGCAGCTCTATTTCCGCAGTGGAAACGCTGTGGTCGCGCATCGCGCCCCCGGGCTTGCAGAAATGGTTGCGACTGTTGTCCGCACGGGCACAGCAACCCGAGTCAGCCGTCGCATCGAAGAGGACTTGCGCCGCATGGGGGCGGGTCTGGGTACGCATGCGGGCGCCGACTCGAGTTCCATTGCCGCTTCGGGCCTCGCCGAGTTTTCCTCCGGAATACTTGAACTGATGGCTGATCTTGCGCGCAACGCCTCTTTTCCAGAGGATGAATTTGAGCGTGAACGCCGCCAGCGTTTCGAAGAGCTAAAGATCGAGCGGACCACGCCGGGATTTCTCGCTAGCGAGCGCCTTCGCCGCGTCCTCTTCGGCGCACATCCTTATGCCGTCGTTGCTCCTACCGAAGATCAGGTCGCCGCATACACCAGGGAGCAGCTTCAGGAATTTTATCGGCAGCACTACGTCCCGGGCGACGCATTGCTCCTCGTGGTCGGCGATTTTGCAACCGACGCCATGCTCGAGCAAATCGACAAGGTCTTCGGCAGTTGGCAGGCGCCGCGCCCTGCCCCGCTCGTATCGCCCGCACCGCCGCGCCATTCCGGACGTCACGTGCATCTGGTGCACATGCCGGGAACGGTTCAGACGCAGGTGGTCATCGGCAATCTCGCGATCACGCGGCGCGATCCGGATTGGTATCGTGTGGTGCTCGCGAATGCGATTTACGGCGGCGCATTTCATTCGCGCCTCGTCCTGAATATTCGCGAGCAGAAGGGCTACACCTATAGCCCTCGCAGCGGAATCAACGCGCTCCGCCAGCAAGGCTATTTCACAGTGAATGCCGCCGTGCGCAACGACGTGGCCGCCGCCACGCTCACGGAAATGTTCTACGAGATGGACCGCATGCGCTCGATTCCCGTCACGCCCGAGGAGCTCGATAGCGCCCGCAGCTACCTGACGGGCGTCTTCTCCCTCGGCGTCGCCACGCAGGACGGCCTGCTCGGTCAGCTTTCGACCGTCTATCTCGATCAGATGCCGGAAGGTTATCTCGAAACATATCGCGAAAGAATTCGTGCGCTCACCGCTGACGACGTTGTCGCCGCCGCGCGCCGTCATTTCGATTCCGCGAACGCGCAGATTATCCTCGTTGGCGACCGCGCGCAAATTGGCGAGCAGGCCGCCCTTTTCGGCCCGGTCACGGAGTACGATGCTCAGGGAGCCGTAACAACGCCCTAGTCGGGAAACATCTGTCCTCAACTGGTGGAAGCGTGCGCGACGAAGTGAATCGCGATTTTCTAGCAGCGGAACGAAACCTATCGGTTGCTCGGCCGTGGGGGGTAATAGCGGCACCTTGCGGCGATTCCTGGCCCCAACTTCATGGGTGGCAGCAGTGGCTACGAGACTCTCTCGCAGACGGGTCTGGTGGCTTCTGACTTCGTTTATATGACTTCGCTACCGGCACCTGCGGATCGGCCAGTCCTAATTTTTTCGGCGACACGATGTTGTTTGGTCTGGGCCAGATCTTCAATTTTATCGGTGTCCCAATCAACTTGGAGGCGGATTACGACCACCTTAGCCTCGGCGTTACTTCCGCCCCGGAACCCTTCAGCTACCTCTTGTTGGGCCTGGGACTGGCGGGGCTTGCTGTCATTTCGCGCCGTCGGCTGCAACTCAGCTAGATTGATCCCTTCAATTGACGCGAGAGGGTGGCCATGCTGTTTGCGCGGCCACCCCCTCGGTGAATAGAGCCCCCTCGCGCAGCCCACTGTCACTTCTGCAGATCTGCCTACAAGGCTATCGGGCCGCCGCCCCAGACGTCTATTGAGACTGCGCCTTCATTATTAATGTCTTTTAACCTCCGCTTTATTTGACGCATTTGTCGGACAGGCTTACGATCACGGCATAACTATTACCTGCGGCAACAGCCGTCCCAGGAGAATCTGATGCTCTCTCAGCGCTTGCCTTTGTTCGGAAGTCTCGCAATTCTAATTGCAGCCTTGGCGGTTGGAGCCGGGCTTGGCGGTTTTAGACTCCCGAAAAAAGTGGAAGCGGCCCCGGCGGCTGGCGGTTCCTCAGGTTATCACCTGATAAAAAAAATCAAACTCGGGGGCGAAGGTTTCTGGGACTACGTAGCCTTTGATTCGCCGACTCGCCGGCTCTTTATCTCGCGCGGGACCAAGGTGGTTGTCCTCGACGTGGACACGGAAAAAGTGGTCGGCGAAATTCCGAACACTGCAGGCGTCCATGGGATTGCCCTGGCGCCCGATCTCGGCCGGGGCTTTACGTCTAATGGTGCTGCGGGCACGGTCACCATTTTCGATCTCAAGACGCTGCAGGTTATCGGCCAAGCGAAAGCGGGAACCAATCCTGATGCAATTTTGTATGACTTTGCGTCAAAGCGCGTTTTTGCGATGAACGGCCGCAGTGGCGACTCGACGGCGATCGATGGCGCGACGGGAAACGTCGCGGGGACGATTCCGATTGGAGGCAAATTGGAGTTCGGCGTCGCCGACGGCGAGGGGCACGTTTACGTCAACGTAGAGGATAAGAGCGAGGAAGTCCAAATCGATTCGAAAAACCTCACCGTGACAGCGCGCTGGACGCTGGCGCCCTGTAAGGGGCCGTCAGGTTTGGCCATCGACACGAAACACCGCCGTCTTTTTGCTGGCTGTGACAACAAGATGATGGCCGTGGTTGACGCGGACACGGGCAAAGTGATCGCCACGCCAGCAATTGGCGACGGCGTCGACGCGAACCAGTTCGATCCAGAGACCAGCTTTACGTTCGCTTCCAATGGCGGAAGTGGAACGCTCACAGTAGTTCACGAGGACTCGCCTGACAAATTCAGCGTCGTCGAAGACCTGCCGACACAGGTTGGTGCGCGAAAGATGGCGCTGGATCCGAAAACTCACGAAGTCTATCTCGTGACGGCAACCTTTGGTCCGCGGCCCGAGCCCACGGCGAGTAATCCTCGCCCCTTTCCTACTCTTGTACCGGATTCATTTGTTGTCTTGGTTTTCGGCCGCTAAAACTCACAACTGGTCCCATTGTCGGGGAGTTTTCGGCTTCGACGGTCTAATCGCCGATGGGCGGAGTCTAGCTCGCTTCATGTCGGCTAGCTTTGCTATAGAACTTGATGGCTCCGCTTGGCAGCCTTTATCGTGAGCGGTACTTGGTCGGCAATTTCAATGCCGTAGCCCGCCAGCGCCACAACTTTGCGTGGAAGATTGGTGAGTACGCGAATCCGTCGCAGGCCGAGATCCTTGAGGATTTGCGCCCCGATTCCGCTTTCGTGCTGGATCACTCGTTGCACGCCGGGATCGCGCTCCACGTGCTCGCGTGCGTGAAATAGTATCCGCGGCAGCGAAGCTGCCTCGTCGGTTCTGGAATCGACTCGAAAGCCGCGCCCCGTATGATGAAGATACAACAGAACCCCTCGATCCTCGTCCGCGATTGCTTGTAGCGAGCCTTCAAGCATCTCGCGGCAATCGCATGCCGTGGAACTCAGGACATCGCCCGTCAGGCAATGCGAGTGGACGCGCACCAGCGGCGGCGCGCTCTGCGCGGCCGAACCCGCTTCTTCGTCCGCGATCTCGCCCCGCACCAGCGCCACATGCACCTCGTGGTCCACGTCGCTCGAATAGGCAATCATCCGGAAATCACCATACTTTGTCGGCAAAACCGATTCGGCGATCCGCCGGACGTTCCTTTCGTGCTGCATGCGATAGCGGATCAGACTCGCGACCGTCACCAGCTTGAGTTTGTGAATTCGGCAAAATTCGGTGAGCTGCGGGATGCGCGCCATCGTCCCGTCTTCATCCATAATTTCGCAGATCACGCCTGAAGGATTCAGCCTGGCGATGCGGGCCAGGTCCACGGAAGCCTCGGTTTGTCCCGCGCGAACGAGCACGCCGCCATTGCGCGCGCGCAGCGTGTAAACGTGCCCCGGCCGCGCCAGATCTTCCGGCTTCGTGTGCGGGTCGGTGGCCACCAGTATCGTCGTGGCGCGGTCCCATGCGCTGATGCCGGTAGTGGTGCCGCGCCGCGCGTCGATCGGTTCGCAGAATGGCGTGCCGAATGCAGACGTGTTCCGCGGCGAAATTGGTTTCAAATCCAGCGCATCGCAGCGCTGTTCGGAAAGCGACAGGCAAATCAGCCCTCGCCCGTACTTCGTCATGAAATTGATGGCGTCCGGCGTGATTTTTTCCGCCGCCATCGTCAAATCGCCCTCGTTCTCGCGGTCTTCGTCGT
>PKUY01000186.1 GCA_003131705.1 Acidobacteriota bacterium
ACATTTCTAACGGGGCTTGACAACTACTCATGCATGTTCTTGACAAGGCTACTTCGCGTGGCTAACCTCGCTGCCGAAGGCATCGCAACGCAAAGCGTCGACGCTTTCAGCGACACACGGGAGAAGTAAATCATGAATAGACGGAAACTTTTGTCGCTGCTCGGGATGTCTCCCGCGCTGCTAATGGGCTCGGGAGCCGAGGCCCAAAGCCACAAAAAGATTGCTTCATCGAACGGTATAAAGTCGGCCGCCGGCGAGATCGAAGTCCTCAACCCCAAAGGCACACCGCCTGCCATCCAACTGATTCCGATGGCTCCGCGGCTGGACACGCTAGACGGAAAAACCGTTTACCTGGTGGACACCGGCTTCGAGGGTGGAGGTTTTCTGTTGAACCAGATCCAGATCTGGTTCAACAAAAACATGCCCAAGGTTACCGTCGTTTTCAAGCGAAAGGCTGGGCCTTACGCCGAAGACGATCCTGCCCTATGGAAAGAGATCAAGGAAAAAGGCAACGCCGCGATCATGGCGATCGGCCATTGAAGCACGTGCACACCAGCGACCGTTGGTCACTGCATAAGCGTTGAAAAACTGGGCGTCCCTACGACTCCCATGGTTACGAAGGCCTTCAAGGATCTCGCGATATTGAACGCGGCCAAGCGAGGGATGCCCCACGAGCGCATTACCTTCACTCCTCATCCGGTTTCCGGCAAGACGCCCGACGAACTCCGAGCATACGTCGAGGGAAATGATCCCGTCAGTGGCAAACCGATGATGATGGAGATCGTCGATGCGCTCACGCGGCCGCTTTCCGAGGACGAAAAGAAAACAGGGATGGTCCCCATTAACGTCGGACCGCCCTCGTTCAAGGACACTGCTGTCAATCTGCAGGAGTACTTCCTCAACAACGGAATGACCGATTTTCTCCCGATCATTCTGCCGACCGAAGAAACAGTGGATGCGATGCTAAAAAGCACGAGCCACAAGCCAGACGAGGTCTGCGGGAAAATGGCCGCCGGTGCCTATCCGCCCTGGGAATTCACGGTGAAGCAGGTGGCAGTCAATGCGGTAATGGCGGGATGCAGGCCCGAGTATTTTCCGGTCGTTCTGGCCATCGCATCTTCCGGAACGCCGTCGCTATTCAGCTCTACAAATTCTTTCGCCTACGCGGCCGTGATCAACGGACCCATCCGCGACAAGCTGAACATGAATTACGGCATCGGCGCGCTGGGCCCATTTGCCCAGCCGAACGCCACGATTGGCCGCGCGTGGACCCTGCTCTCGAAGAATCTTGGCAACGGCGGCATTCCCGGGGACACCTACATGGGGTCGCAGGGAAACAACCTGAATTATAACAACGCGATAATCGCTGAGAACGAAGCGGCTAGCCCGTGGACTCCTTTCCACGTGCAGAAGGGTTTCAAAGTTGAGGAAAACGCAATCAGCCTGTTCCGAGGACTCGGCATTGTGCCCGGGCAAGGTGCCCGAGGGACCAGCACGGACACGCCGAAACACGAGGAGCAGTTCAGCGATCTCTTCAGCGTCTTCACCGGATTTTTCGGCGGGTTGGTGATTGCCGATCCACTTGTCGCCGTAAGCTTGAAATCGCGGGGCTACGACACAAAGGAACAATTGATCGCCTGGCTCTACAAGAACACCACCCAATCCGTGAAGGATTACAAGTCGCGGGACTTCGCCTATGGCTTTGACTACCCTCGCGCGCTGAAGGGACTCGAGCCGTACGCCACATGGTACAAGATGCCGGACGATGCGATGATTCCGCGGTGGCCACACGAGACGGATATCAACGTCGTCGTTGCAGGCGGACAAACGAACGCATTTTTCCAGGGCGGCAGCCTCAGCTATACGGTCAGCATCTCGATCGATAAGTGGACGTAAGCGCTAGGCCACGCAGAGAGATGTCAGAATTGCAATTTCACCCCGTAGGGGAATATAAATGAACCCGCTAGGGGAACGGCGCGCCCGGCAGGCCAGATGCAAGCGATGAGGTGCACTCATGAATAGACGAAAAATGCTGTCGCTGCTGGGCATATCTCCCGCGCTTCTGGCTGGCGCTCCCGTCGACGCGCAGAAACCCAAAAAATCCGACGCCAAAGCCACGCTTAACAAAGTTGAGGCTCTCAATCCGAGAGGAACACCGCCGCCTACGCAGCTTGTGCCGATGGCGCCCCGCCTCGCGAGCCTGGACGGAAAAACGATCTACCTCATCGGTGACGGTTTCCCGGGCGCGGATCATTTTCTCGATCAGATTGGAATCTGGTTCAAGAAAAACATGCCCAGCGTCACCACCGTTTACCGGTTGAAAGCCGGCGCGTTCGCCGATGAAGATCCCAACTTGTGGGCGGAAATAAAAGCCAAGGGCAACGCCGCGATCATGGCGATCGGCCATTGAAGCACGTGCACACCAGCGACCGTCGGTCACTGCATAACAATCGAAAAAATGGGCTTCCCGACTGCTCCTATGGTCACCATCGCATTCAAAGATCTCGCGCTCTCGAACGCCGCTCAGCGCGGAATGCCGCACGAGCGCATCTGTTTCACGCCGCATCCGGTGTGGGGCAAGACGGATGCCGAAATGTACGCGTATCTTGAGGGAAACGATCCCGTCAGCGGCAAGCCGCTAATGAAAGAAGTCATCGACTCGCTGACACAGCCGCTCACAGCCGACGAATCGAAGACTGGCACTGTCACGCCCGTTGTCGGCCCGCCTTCGTTCGTCGATACTGCGGATAATCTGCAGCAGTATTTCATCGACAATGGCATGACGGATTTCATGCAGATCGCGCTGCCCACGCAGGAAAAAGTGGACGCGATGCTGAAAGGTACGAGCCATCATCCTGATGAAGTCGTCGGTAAGATGTCTCCCGCGCGTGGTTCTTATCCGGAGTGGTCCTTCACTGTCAGACAGCTGGCGATCAACGCCGTGATGGCCGGAGCGATGCCCGATTACTTCCCAATTATCCTGGCGCTTGCCGCGACGGAACTTACCGCGCTTTCGAGCTCGACGAATTCCTTCGCCGTAGCCGCCGTGATCAACGGCCCCATTCGAGACAAACTCAACATGAATTATGGAATCGGCGCGATGGGTCCATTCTCCCAGCCGAACGCCGCAATCGGTCGCGCTTGGACGATGCTCTCGAGAAATCTGGGAAACTCCGGTGTGCCCGGACAAACGTATTTGGGGACGCTCGGCAACGGCATCAACTACAACAACCTGATCCTTCCAGAAAACGAGAAGGCCAGCCCATGGACTCCCTTCCATGTGCAAAAAGGTTTCAAACCAGAAGAAAACGTCGTCAGCGTGTTTGTGGGGTTCAGCATCTCGCAGGGCCAGGCAGGCGTTGGCCTCGGCGTGAAGCCGGTCCCGCAATATCACGAAGCGCTCAGATACAACATGATTCCCTTCGGCCCGCTCTTCGGATCTCTCACGGTTTGCGATCCACTCGTCGCTCAAGGACTCGTCGAGCTTGGTTATGACACGAAAGAAAAACTCGCCGACTGGCTTCAGAAAAATTCGCAAATCTCCGTGAAGGACGCCAAGTCCACGCTGTTCGCGGCTCGCTGGGTTCCTAACTCCAATCCGCCGCTCGCCGATGATGCGATGATTCCCCGTTATACGAAGGCCGACTCTTACAATTTCGTGGTAGTTGGCGGACAGACGAACCCTTATCATATGGTCGCGAACATGAGTTACCGGGCTAGCATCTCGATCGATAAATGGCTGTAACTCGCGGCCCGTTCGGTGCGCGGTTCCGCGCCGCAATTCTAATTCTCCAGATGCTCTTGGGCGTTCCGGCGCTGGCCGGGCAGACATCCCTCCCCGCCCATGCGCAGCCTCTCGGTCAGCCGCTGACGACTATCCTAGAATTTGGCGATCAATATAATGGCGGCGACGAGCTCTACAACGCAACGATCACGGTTCTGGAAGCCGTGCGCGGAGAACAAGCCTGGGCGATGGTAAAGTCCGCGAGCGATTCGAACAAACCGCCCGATGCTGGCTTCGAATATCTGCTCGCACGCATCCGGTTCGAATTTTCCGCGAGGACCAGGCCGTTCCATTACAGCTACACAATCGACCAAACTCAATTCACTGCAACGGCATCCGACGGAAAAGAGTACGACTCCCCTTCCCTCGCGGCGCAGCCAAAACCTAGTTTGACTGGTACGATCGCTCCCGGAGATTCTATGGAGGGATGGGTCACATTCCTGGTTCCGCGCGCCGGTGCCAAGCCGCTGATGATTTTCAAAGAGGATGTCGGCTCCGTGATCCATCGCGGCGGCGTTGTGTGGTTCCAGCTTTATAAAAACTCCGCAACGGGCGGACCGGCGAAGGCTTCCTAGCGAATCTTTCGCATCGCAAAGATTCATCGCCGAATCGCTAAGTTGCTTTTCGTTGCCCTCAATGAAAGAAACGCGCTTGACCGAGCTGTCCAATCCCAAATCAAAGACACGCGCCGTTCGTCTGCGCACGTCCGGTGCCTCCATGGAGCGCCGCGCCGACGGTACGATTTTGGTTCACGCGGACGAGCGACTCGAGGATTATCCGCGCGTGCTCACTGAGCGCCTGATTCATTGGGCTCGCGTAGCGCCCGATCGGGCTCTCGCGGCCAAACGAAATGCCGACGGGAAGTGGAGGTTCCTCACCTACTCCGACGCGCTGCGCAAGGTCCGCAGCATCGGACAAGGATTTCTCGACCGCGGCCTCTCGCCACATCGTCCCGTCGCTATTTTGTCCGAAAACGATCTCGAACATCTGCTGCTGATGTTTGCGGGCCAGCACGTCGGGGTTCCAACAGCTTCTATCGCGCCCGCCTATTCGATGCTATCGACCGACTTTGCCAAGCTCAAACACGTAATGAATATTTTGACGCCCGGAATGGTTTTCGTCTCGAAAGGGCTGCGGTATCGCCGCGCGCTCGAATCCGTCGTGGACCCCGGAATCGAAATTGTTTTCGCGGAGGCTCCTCTCCCCGATCGCAAGTCGACTTCATTCGATAGCCTCGCATCCACCACCGCGACTTCCGCTGTGGATGCAGCTCACGCGGCGATCGCGCGGGACGACATCGCGAAATTTCTCTTTTCCTCCGGTTCCACAGGACTGCCGAAAGCCGTGATCAACACGCATCGCATGCTCTGCAGCAACCAGCAGATGATTTTGCAGGGATTTCGTTTCATGGGCGAAGAGCCTCCCGTCGTCGTGGACTGGATGCCCTGGAACCACACCGCTGGCGGCAATCACAACACCGGCATGACCGTTTACAACGGTGGCACTCTCTACATCGATGACGGCAAGCCCACCGCAGAAGGAATTGCCGCCACGGTGGAAAATCTTCGCGAGATCGCTCCGACTGTTTACTTCAACGTACCGCGCGGTTACGAGGAATTGCTCGCGCACTTTAGAAATGACGCACGCCTTCGCGAGAATTTTTTCAGCCGCGTAAAGTTCATGTTTTATGCTGGCGCAGGCCTGTCCCAATCAGTTTGGGACGGTTACAGAACAATGATGGACGAAACGTGCGGCGAACGCATTTTGATGGCCACGGGCCTGGGCGCAACCGAAACTTCACCCATGGCTCTGCAGTGCACATGGGATTGCGACCAGTCAGGCTTCATCGGCATTCCCATGCCGGGCGTGGAAACCAAGCTGGTGCCTTCGGGTACTAAGATCGAAATCCGCGTGAAGGGTCCAAACGTGACACCGGGCTACTGGAAGGAACCCGGGATCACCGCAAACGCTTTCGACGAAGAAGGCTATTACAAATTTGGCGACGCCGTGCGATTCGTCGATCCCACCGACGTCAACAAAGGCTTCATCTTCGACGGCCGCTTTGCCGAAGACTTCAAATTGGCTTCCGGAACGTGGGTCAGCGTCGGTCCTCTGCGCAATCGGGTCATGCAATGGTTTGCGCCCTACATACGCGACGCTGTCATCGCTGGTCCCGATCGGACTTTTCTGTCGATGCTGGTCGTTCCGAATCTCGAAACTTGCCGCCTGCTCGCGCAACAGCTCTCACCGAACGCCGCGCCCGCCGAAGTCTTGCGCCACGAGTCAGTCACAAAGAAATTCACCGCGCTCCTCGAATCTTTTGCCGCGCAAGCTACTGGCAACTCGAATCGCGTCCTGCGCGCCATCCTTCTCGACGAGCCCCCGTCGCTCGATGCCGGCGAAATCACCGACAAAGCCTCCCTCAATCAGCGTGCGATTCTCGACCGCCGCGCCGCGCTCGTGGACAAAATGTACGCACCCCATCCGTCTCCTCACGTCCTCCGCATCCGAGAGAACTGATCGCTTCGGCACTGCTCAGCGAGTGGCACGACGTTAGCCCCGGCGAATATTTTTCAGGCCGCCCATCCTCACGATGTCTGTGAGAGTGGGGCTTTTCTCTCAATGTCAGTTCCCAAAACCGCCATTGTCACGGCGACGCACCCATGAGGTAAACTCTCTCCTTCACCGCGGCGCGGCGCCCAGCCTCGCGCCCGCGGACAATCGCAGCACTATCGTAAACTAGCTGCACGGAGTGAGAAAATCATGCCCCAGTATTCCACTTTTCGATTCATCCTGGTGTTTGCATTCGTCCTGTCGCTCGCAGGAACTCTTCCTGCACAAAGTACGCGCCCACCCGACAAGGCGTTAGTAGTGAACGGAAAAATTATAGGCACCGGAGTCCACCAAATCGACGGCCACTCCTACGTCGACATCGAAGCCCTCGCTCAAATCACCAATGCAGTTGTCACCGTCGAGCCCAACCGAATCGTGCTCACGATACCCGTCTCGGAATCCAGCGCCACGTCCACCGCCCCGCCCGCGCAAATCCCACAAGGCCTGTCAAAAGAGTTTGCGCGCGCTGCCATCGCCGAAGTCGCCGAGATGCGTGAGTGGCGCGGCGCCATCGGGACCATGGTCACTTACGGACTAGCCGTGAGCGGGACATGGGCTCAGGATTATCACGACCGGGTCGATGCGGGACTTCGCCAAGCAACGCTCTCTGCGTCCACCGACGAGGATCGAAATGCCTTGCAGTTGCTCCGGAACCAATTCGATACCCTGGCGGGTTGGGCCAATGACATCGTCGCGGCCCGCCGCGCCTTAAATGCGGCAAAAACCATTGATCCGAACTCGCTGCAAAACGATCCGGTGCTCGCGAAAATCACTACCTGCAGCCGTTTCCTGAATGCCATGCTCGTCAGCGGAGTGTTTAGCGACGATGGAAGTTGCCACTGATGATCCGGTGAAGATCGTCATCCTGAGTGAGCAACGCGACCGAGGCATCTCGGGTCCGCTTTGGTCTACGCCGAGTCCTTCAGTCATCGGCGGAATATTCTGGAGCCTGCTATGGCTGTGGTGATTTCCATGCTGCGTGGGGTCAACGTCGGGGGCCACAACAAAATCAAAATGGAGGCGCTCCGCGCTTTGTACGAATCACTTAAGCTGCGAAATGCACAGACCTACGTGCAAAGCGGCAACGTTATTTTCAAATCCGAAGAAAAGGACCTCGGTTTAATCGCGAAGCGACTCCAAAGCGGCATTGAGCGGAGTTTCGACTGTCGTCCCGACATCATTCTCCGCACCACCTCCGAACTGCGAAACGTAATCGCAAGGAATCCGTTTGCAGCGCGCCACAATATTGATCCCAGCAAGTTGCTTGTTACGTTCCTCGCCAGCGATCCCGGCGAGGAGGCCCGCGAGAAGGCGCTGGGAATCAAGACCGATCCGGAAGAATTGCGGATCCACGGTCGCGAAGCCTACATCCATTTTCCCAACGGCATAGCGCGTCCGAAAATGCGGTGGCCCCTCATCGAGAAAATCCTGAAAACATCCGGAACGGGCCGAAACTGAAACACCGTTACAAAGCTGCTCGAAATTGCTGAGACACTGGAAGCCTCCGAATGACCTTTCGTCTGCGCGACGACGCAGGGGCGCATCGTGCGAATTGGTTCTCTTAGGTGGTTAGATCAATTCTTTCGGTCGCGCGCCATCGGGCAAAACTCTGTGATAGACTCCGCCAAAATCCGGGAAGGAGACTTTTCTTGAAACACAAACTTTCACTCGTTCTGCTCGCCTGCGTGATGCTCTTTGCGGCGCAGTCTTTGTGGGCGCACCATTCGCCTTCGTCCATATTCGACATGACGAAAAAATTCACGCTTTCAGGCACGCTGACCCAAGTCGAATGGGTCAATCCGCACATCGCCGTGTATATCGACGCCAAGAAGGACGACGGCACCGTGGAGAATTGGAAGTTCGAGAGCGCGCCGCCCTCGTGGCTGAGGCGCGTGGGCGTCGGCAAGGGAGATTTTTCGAAAGCGATTGGGCAAACCGTTACCGTCGAGGGAAACCGCGCTCGCAGCGGAGCGCCCTACGGTTTTCTTCAGAAGATTACATTCTCCGACGGAAACTCTTTGGAAATGGTCAGTCCATCTCAGCTCAACACTCGCTGACAAAAGGAGGTTAAAGAAATGGCGCACCGTTCAGTTTGCGTGGTAGCCGTGGCGATGTTCTTGACGATGTTCGCCGCGATGACGCTGGTCCCAAGATCCGCAGCTGCCCAGCAAAACGCGGGTGCGGCAATTAACAAGACGCAGCACACGGCCGATGGGCATCCCGACCTCAGTGGGATCTGGGCCTATGCCATCGACCTTCCCGGCGGGGCGCTCAAAAAAGAAGTCAACGGTTCGGTTTCAATCGCGCAGGTTGATTTAAGCGCGCGACGTTCGGCGAAAATTCCGGTCCCGGGCGCCCTGCCCTCCACGCCAACGCCATCCTATAAGCCAGAGTTTCAGGCCAAGGTGAAAAACCTCTTCGACAATGAGGCCAAGGTCGATCCGGTATTTTACTGCGGCAAACCTGGCGTTCCGCGGATCAGTTCTCCGCGCAGAATTGTTCAACTGCCCAACGAAGTGATTTTCCTTTACGAGGATATTTCCGGAGACCCTTACCGAATCATTCCTACCGACGGTCGGCCACACCGCGCTGATGCCGACCCCACCTACTACGGAGATTCCGTCGGCCATTGGGAAGGCAACACTCTTGTCATTGACTCGACCAACTTCGTCGAAGATACATGGTTTGGCGAAGGCGGATATTTCCACACAGCTTCGATGCATGTCACCGAGCGCTTCTGGAAGGATGGCGACAACTTGATCTATCAGGTCACCGTGGATGATCCGAATGTGCTCGCGGCGCCGTGGACGATGGCCCCTCGCATCGTGAAGCCATCCGACGACCCGCTCCAGGAATCACCCGTCTGCGTCGAAGACGACGCCAAGCGGATGCTAAATTCGGACCATCACGGCCAGCGTTAGGTTTCGCAAATATCGCGATGCTCAGTTCGCCGATTGTTTTTCGGCGAGCCACCGCGCCTCTTGCGTGATTGTCACCAGCCGGACTTCATGCCATACGGCGCTGGATTGACGAGCGCTTCCACGCGCATAATTTTCCCGCTCTGAATCTTGAATAACTCCGCGATCTGCCATGTCCAGGGCGCCGTGCGAGGCTGCTGTACCGTGCGCCCGTCTGTCAGCTTGTACGATCTCAGCGTCGCGTCGTGATCGAAGAACGTGCTGACGAAAACCAAGCCTCTCTCTTCGTCAACAACGAGGAAACGCCGGTCGCGGATCAAGCTATCCGGCTGGAAGTTTCCGAGCTTGATCTGGTCGGCGCAGCCGAGAGCCAGAGTATTCGTGGAATTGCCCTGCGAGTTCGCGCTCGGATTGTTTGTGGTGTGAACGCCGCTTTCAACGCGATCGCAGTCTTTATCGAACGGAACGTAGGACGCGTGGCCTTTCTCGATCGCACTGAAATAACTGTTTGCGATCGCAATCATGTTCTCGCGCGACCGCCGCTCCGTAGGCGGCACCGTCTCGAACAAGATCGGCTTATCGACTAACCCTTCAGGTCTCGCCAAGCTGCCCGGCTCTTTCCGCGACACGACCGTCTCGATTTCGGTAATCTTTTGCAACTCCACTTTCAGCCGGGCACAGAAGATGGCTGGCGCGCCGTTCTCCGGCAGCACACCCATGAACATCACTTGGCCGGCTTGCGGATCGTCCGCGTAGAGCTTGTAGGTCGGAGGTCCGCTCGCGGTGCCCCAAAAACCATCTCCGACTTTAAGCAGCTGGCCGTTTTCGGTGAACTTCACATCCCGTGCGAGCGGCACGACTGAAGGGTCGTGCGCGACCACGGCCGCGAGATAGCGATCCACGAAACTATTCAAGCAGGCGCGGTCGCAGTCGTATTGTACGTTCGGATCATAGTCGTCCGAGGTCTTAGCTGTTTGAGCGCTGGCAATTCCAGCGCTCACGACAGCACAAAACAACATCATCAGCACGCCGCTCACAATTTGCCGCCTGCGCATACGCTCCGCCTTTTATTTCGTAGCTGCCACCCAAGGACTCGGCATGTGATACGGGACGGTGTTGATTACGGCTTCGATCTGCCGGATCTTTCCCTCCTGAATCTTAAACAGCTCGAGCATGACAAAAGAAAACGGACGATCGAAAGGCAGACCGACTTTGTGGTCTGTGCCGTCCACCAACTTGAAGTCCCTGAGAACTCCGGCGTGGTCGAAGAAAGTGGAAACGAGCACCAGACCTTTCTGCTGGTCCACGACTGGAAAGCGGCGATCGCGCGCACGGGTAACAAATCGGAGCAATCCGGACTTCAGCTGTTCCTCGCATCCCTGCTTGGCGACGCCCATGCCGTTGGGATTGCCGGCAGTTTGCACGCCGTTTTCCACGCGCGCGCAATTCGGATCAAATTCCGTGAACAGTTTCCCGGTATTTAACTGAATCGTGGAGAAATAGCCGTCGGCAAGGGCAATGAGTTTCTCGCGCGAGAGGCGTTGGTCCGCTGGGACGTCCTCCGAGAAAACGGGCTTGTCCTTCAATCCCTCGGGATTGGGGAAGGTGCTGTTGGCCGAATCCCTGCGAGCCACAAGGGTCTCGAGTTCGGTCACCTTGTGGTTCACGATTTTCATTCGCATACCAAGAATTCCGGGATGGCCGTCTTCCTCGACGACGCCGTAGCCGCCGACCTGGCCGTCCGTCGGATCGTCGATATAAATTTTGTAGGTTCCGATCGCGTCCGCTGTGGCCCACAGCCCGTCTCCAAGCTTCAATTCAACGTTGTTCTCCGTGAATTTCATGTTCGCCGAGTGCGGCAACTGCGATGGATCGTGGGCGACAACCGCAGCGAGATATTGGTCGACAAAGTGATTCAAGCAGGCGCGGTCGCAATCGCCCGCTTTCGCGGACGCTGCGCGGCCCTGCGCCGACTGACCGACGCCGATGCCGCAAATTGAAGCCGTCAACAAAGCAGTAATGATCTTATTTCGCCACATGGTTTCCCCCTGGTATTTTTCTAAATTCATTGAGCGCTCTCTATTTTAGGAACGACGATCGCTTTCTACTTGCCCCACACGCCCGGCATGCGGAAAGGAACCGGCAGCAGCACAGCTTCCGCACGCATNNGAGCTCGCCCAACAAGAACGTGTAAGGCGTGTCGTACGGTGGCGGCACGTCCAGGATCGTACCGTCCGTTTCCTTCACTTTACTCACGGTGCCGGCGTGATCGAAAAAAATGACGGTATATACAAGCCCGCGTTCTTCATCGACGACGGGGAAACGGCGATCAACCCCTTCGCGAACTTTGATAAAGGAAGAAAATCCTGTGTCGAATTGCGCGCCGCAACTCAGCTTCTGCATACCTCGGCCATTTGGATTATTTGCGGTAATGTTGCCGTTCTCCACGCGCGTGCAATTCGGATCGAAGGGCGTGATCTTGCCCGTCACCTGGTTCAGACCTTCGAAGTATGAATTCGCGATGGAGATCATTTCATGGCGCGGGCGGCGATCGGAGGCAGAGAGAGCCTCGTTGAAAATGGGTTTGTCGACCAAGCCTTCAGGCTTACCTGGAGTATTGGGTCCGCCGCTGCGCGCGATAATCGCTTCGATCTCGGAGATCCTCCCCTTCTCGATTTTCAAGCGCAACGCGGTGATCTGCGGATGATCGTTTTCCTTGATGACGCCCATGAACATGACTTGTCCGGCCTGCGGATCATCGGCATAAAGTTTGTAGTCACCCAGACCATTGGCGACACCCCACATGCCGTCGCCGAGCTTCAGCGGTTGGCCGTTCTCTGTGTATTTTACGTTTTTCGAAAGAGGCAGCCGAGAGGGATCGCGAGCGACCAGCGCCGCAAGATATTGATCGACGAAGCCGTTCAGACAGGCGCGGTCGCAGGCGCTGGAAGACTTGTCGCTGCCCGCTGCGGCAGTTCGGATCGATGGAGCAGCGAGTGCGCCGAGAAGAAGGGCGCACGTCCCAACGGCAATAAAGAACTTCCCCCGCATTCCCATTCCCTCGGATTTCCAGCGCAATAGTTGCGCCGAATCTATATCAGAAGGAGTGCGAAGTCGCAACCGGGAGTTCGGGCGCACACAGACAAATCCAACCCTGGAATTGTTGCGATTAGAAACGATCGGCATCGTTTGTTTCGAATGACTTAGGCGGGATTCTAATAACGGGATGTTGCGATTAGAAAACTGGAGAACGGCGGGCCACAACGGGCCGAGGCTGTCGGCTGAGCTCGGCGTAAGCGAGTGACTAATGGCAAAAGGCCCCGCCCTTACAACGAAGCTGTGAAGAAACCTCCTGAATTTCTGTTTTGCCAAATGAGAAGACTGCCGTAAGCTCGCGGCATGAGCCAAGAAAATGTGACCGGCAAACAGCCGTTGATCCGCTACGTGAACCGGCAGCAGATGAGCTGGCGGGCGGTGGATGTGGAGAAACTCATTGGCGAGGACCATCCGGCGCGGGCCATCTGGACGCTGGTGGGGCGCTTGGACCTGAGTTCGTTTTACCGAGTGATCGAAAGCAGCGCGGAAGAAGGAGGACGGCCGGCGTTCGATCCCCAGGCGCGAGTGATGAAGCAGTCCGATGGAGGGCTGGCGCTCAGCTACAACGCGCAGATTTCGGCCGATGCGGCGCACGGGCTGATTGTGGGAGCGGCGGTGACGCAGGAGGCCAACGACAGCGCGCAGTTGCTGGCTGCCGTGGATCGCATGGAAGAGCGGCTGAAGAAAAAGCCGCAACAGATGGTGGCCGATGGCGGCTACACCACGCGAGACAATATCGAGAAGATGGCCGGGCGAGGGATCGATTTTCTGGGAAGCATGGAGAAGACAACGAGTGGGGCGACGGCGCCACAGCGGCTTCCGCCGAGTGCCTTCGTCTATCAGTCGGAGAGGAATCTCTATCTCTGTCCGGAGGGCAAATGGCTGCGATCCCAAGGGCGGCATAACAACAAGAGGAAACGGGGGATGGTGGCCTATCGTTACGAGGGGAGATTCAGCGACTGCCAACCTTGCGTGCGCAAACCAGAGTGCTGCCCGGAAAATCAGAGCCAAGGACGCGGGCTATTGCGATGGGAAGAGAGTGCGACGGTCGCGGCCTTCCGGGGAAAAATGGGCAGCGTGGAAGCGCGGGCGCACTCTCGCCGCCGCGGCCCCGTGGTGGAGTTTTGTCACGCGTGGATCAAAACTAAGCTGGGCTTGCGGCAGTTTCACGTGCGCGGCCTGGAGAAAGTCGGCACGGAACTG
>PKUY01000256.1 GCA_003131705.1 Acidobacteriota bacterium
CAGCAAGGCGGGACGTCGCAAAGTAGACCGCAGAGCCTGGGGTTCTTACCCTAGGCTCTTTTTTTGGCTACGCGGCAATAGGGAACCTTCCTGCCGGCCACGGAAGAGGGACTGCCAAAGAGTAACTAAGCAGGCCATAAAAATCAGTGACGTTGCGAACACAAACGAACCATCATGGTTCTGACGCCTGAATGGAGAACTGGCTTCGCTTCGCGAATAGGCCTCAATTATGCCGCTATTGTCTTCTCTGGAAGAACAGACCTGCGATGTTGCGCCTGCGCGTTCCGATTTGCTGAGCGTGCGGAATCTGTGTGTCGATTTTATAGACCCAGGTCATGAGCCCGCTAGCGTTCTCAATAGTATTTCAATGGATGTTCACACTGGCGAGACAGTAGGTATCGTCGGCGAATCGGGTTGTGGGAAGACAACCTTCGCGCTGGCCTTGATCCAGCTCCTGCCTGCAACAGCNNGGCGGCAGTGAGATGGTTGGTATTGCCGGCCGAAGTCTTGCGGCGCTTCGCGCCACTCAAATTTCACTGGTGCACCAGGAACCCGAGGGGGCTCTCCATCCGCAAATGCGCATCGGTGACCAAGTGGCTGAAATATTTCGTGCGCATCGCCCCTGGGGAACCAAGAGATGCAGGGAAGAGGCGAACTCAATCTTGGAGGAAGTCTTCAAAATCGACGCAGACCGCATTTTCCGGTCTTACCCTCACGAATTGAGCGGCGGGCAAAGGCAACGCGCGCTAATCGCCCAGGCAATTGCGTGCCGTCCGAGTCTCCTGGTTGCGGACGAACCGACGGCCTCGCTCGACGTCACGAGTCAGACAGAGATCGTGTCGTTGATCCGCGAGCTTCGGCAACGGCACGGAATGTCGCTGATCTTTATTACTCACAATCTGAGTAGCTTGACCGGTCTAGTAGACCGAGTTTTGGTGATGTACGGCGGGCGGATCGTCGAAGACGGACGATTGGAGGATGTGTTTTCTCGTCCCCGCCACCCATACACGCAAGCGTTGTTGGGTTTAATGGAGGAAGAGGCGGATCACTCGCCGGCTAGAAACCGTCGGCTTCAGACCATACCCGGAAGCGCCCCTGAATTTCAGAAACTACCGTCGGGGNNGCCGCAAGTCCGCGTGCTGTTCACTCAAGCCAAAAAAAACAGCGGTTTCCCCAACTCATCAGGTGGAATGCATCCTCTATGAGAACTGAAGCTTGCATCGCTGGTGACAGACCGATTCTAAGGGTTCGCGCCCTTCGCAAAATCTATCCGAGTCGTGGGCTATTCAGAGACGACCGTGACGTCACTGCTGTGGACGGGGTTAGCCTGGTCCTCTCTCGGGGTCGGACCTTGGCTCTAGTGGGAGAGTCGGGCTGCGGAAAGTCGACGCTCGCTCGATGCGTGGTGCGGCTAGAGGAATTCAACTCGGGAGAGATACGCTTCCAAGGGGCGGACTTACTGGCGCTTCGCGGCGAAGAATTGCGCCGTGCCCGGCGCAGGATCCAACTGATTTTCCAGGAGCCGCTCGAGGCGCTGAATCCTCGATTTTCTGCGCTGGACGTTGTTATTGAGCCGCTAATCATTTCCCGTGATGTCGGGCGGCGAGAAGCCATCGATCGCGCGCAACGCGTTATGGAATTGGTTGGTTTGCCAGCGGCACGGGGATCGCGACTGGTACAGGAGTTCAGCGGCGGGCAAAAACAGAGACTTGCGCTCGCTCGCGCACTAATTACCGATCCTGCGGTCCTGATTTTTGATGAGGCGCTGTCCGGCCTCGATTTATCGGTGCAAGCGCAGATGGTGAACTTGCTGTTGGACCTTCAGGCGACTAGCAAACTCGCGTATCTGTTCATAAGCCACGACCTCCGACTGGTGCAAGCGCTGGCGGATGAAGTCGCCGTAATGAAAGACGGCGTCATCGTGGAAAGCGGCACGGTAACGGACGTATTTCGCAACCCGCAGCACGGCTATACGCAAAAGCTTTTTTCGACCATACCTAGAAAAGGAATCGCGAGCCTGAGCGAAATGGCGATAAAAAATTGAAATATTTTCTGCGCCGCATCGTTCACGTGGCGTTTCTGCTCGTTGGCGTGTCAGTACTTTCATTTGTTTTCTTGTCGATAGCTCCCGGCAACTTCCTCGATGAAATGCGGCTGGATCCGAGCGTTGCGCCGGAAACAGTGGCTGCCCTTAGGGCCGAGTACGGACTGAATAGATCGGTCGGCGTTAAATACGAGCGATGGCTGAAAGCACTCGCGCACGGGGACCTTGGGTATTCCTTCGCTTACAATCAATCGGCCGCAAGCCTATTGTGGCCACGCGCTCGCAACACGCTGTTACTCACTTCCATCGCGACGGCTCTTTCCTGGCTAGTAGCACTGCCGATCGGGATTCGGTCGGCCGAACGCGAGGGACGATTCGATGATCATCTGCTTTCGGCAGCCAGCGGAACTTTGCTGGCCCTTCCGGATCTCCTTGTAGTCATCGGATTGCTTCTTATCGCGGCAAAAACGAATTGGGTTCCTACGGGCGGGATGACGTCCGTGGATTTCGATGACTTCGATACACGTGGGAAGATCGTGGATTTGGCGGCCCACTTGGCGTTGCCCGTAACGGCCCTTGTCCTGGTCACGCTGCCAATTCTGGCCCGCAACGTTCGCGACGCGATGGTGAAGGCTTTGCGGGAGCCGTTCCTGCGCGCGGCGGAGGGACATGGTNNTTGCTGCGAATCCTCTGATCTCTCTTTTTGGATTTTCGGTAGGCGCTCTGCTTAGTTGCTCTCTGCTGGTAGAGATTATTCTTGGGTGGCCGGGCTTGGGGCCATTGCTGCTCGAAGCCATACTATCCCGGGACATATTTTTGGTAATTGGGGCAGTCATGTTTTCCACCATTTTCTTGGTAGGAGGAAATTTCCTGGCGGACCTACTGTTGTATTGGAACGACCCACGCATTCGAATTGAATGAAGAGCGATGCAGAGAATCTATAAAACGGTACCGCTTTTAATTCTGCTGGCAGGATTGCATATGGTTATTTTGCTGGCGGCATTTGCGGTTCCGTATGATGGAATTGAGCAAAACCGCGACGTACCGTTCGCGCCGCCAACAATTCTGCATTTCATGGATTCGCAGGGACATCTTCATGCTCGGCCGCGCGTGTACCTGTGGAAATCTCGGAGGGATGATTTAGAGGGATATGAGGAAGACCGCAGCCAGGCCTACTCGGTTCACTGGTTCGTAACTGGCAATGAATACAAGCTGGCAGGGCTATTCCGATGTAACGTCCATCTGCTGGGCGTCACCTCTCCGGGGAAAATCATGCTGTTCGGCACGGATGGCTTCGGGCGNNCTATTGGGCGGGCAAATTTCGTTACTAGCGGGACTACTGGCTACAAGCGTCACGATTTTTGTGGGAGCGATCGTCGGGGGTGTTTCTGGATTCTACGGCGGGTGGCTGGATCGCTTATTGATGCGAGTCGCGGATTTATTCCTCGCATTGCCATGGTTGTATCTTTTGCTGGCGGTGCGGGCGTTCTTGCCATTGCAAATGGAGCCGCAACAGGCGTTTTTGGTGCTCGTACTTGTCATTGGATTTGTTGGTTGGGCGAAGCCCGCGCGATTAATTCGCGGGGTAGTGCTAAGCGCGAAGGAGAGACGGTTTGTACTGGCGGCAAAAGGATTTGGAGCCGGCGATTTTTACATTTTCAGAAGACACGTACTTCCCCAAGCTAACGAGCTAATCCTTACGCAGGCTGTTTTGCTCGTTCCGCAGTACGTCTTGGCCGAAATCACGCTTTCCTTCCTCGGTCTGGGTATCGGAGAGCCGGTGCCTACTTGGGGCAATATGCTGAATGCCGTTATGCAAGTCCACGTGTTGCAGGCTTATTGGTGGATGATTGCTCCAGGATTGGCCACCATCCCGTTTTTTCTTGGTTACCTTGCTCTAGGGACTCACTTGTTAAACCGCTTTGGGCGAAATGCAGCTTGAGCTGAAAACAGATGTTTCTGGAGTACTTCCCATGACCATTCAACGCGCACCTCTATCGTTTGCTTTTTGGCTGGTCCTTCAGATTTTCTGCAATGGGGCCTTCGCGCAGAATCCCGGGACTTCGACTGAGTTTATGGTAACCAACGGCGAAGTCGGCCGAGCCGGAGGACACCTTTCGGCGGCGCTCACGGCTGAGCCCAAAACTTTGAATCCGGTTACGCTGGAAGATGATGCCTCAAAGTTAGTCACCGGCGTCATGATGGCAGACCTGATCCACATCAATCGTTACTCGCAAATGCCAGAGGCAGCCCTAGCCAAGTCTTGGAGCGTCTCCCGCGACGGCCGTCAGTACACTGTGAAGCTTCGCTCGGGCCTGAACTTTTCAGACGGATCGCCACTGACGGCGGACGATGTCCTGTTCAGCTTTAATATCTATTTGGACGAGAGCGTGCATGCGCCTCAGCGTGACCTACTGATTGTGGGCGGAAAGCCGATCACAGTTAAAAAACTGGATGCCCAAACGATTGAATTTGGGTTGAACCAGCCATACGGGCCGGGGGTAAGGCTGTTTGACAGCTTCGCTATTCTGCCTCGTCATCTATTGGAAGAGCCTTACAAAAAGGGAACGCTGAGCCAGGCATGGAATCTGGCAACTCCCCCGACGGAAATTGCCGGGGCCGGCCCTTTCCGCCTCAAACAGTATGTTCCGGGGCAGCGGATCATCATGGAACGTAATCCGTTCTATTGGAAATTAGACAAACAAAACAACCGCTTGCCTTACCTCGACCAGGTTTTCTTTGTTCTGATTCCCAATGAGGATTCGGCCTCATTGCGCTTCGAGTCCGGTGAAATCGATCTTATCAGCCAGCTTAGCGCGCAAACATTCGCTTCATTGGTGAAGCAAACGAAGTCGGAGAAAGTCAAACTGATCGATGCAGGGTCAAGCCTGCAATGGACTTTTCTTTTCTTTAATTTAAACGACACCCGAAACAAATATCCGGAAATCGCCCGCAAACAAAAGTGGTTCAGTTCACTTGGGTTTCGCCAAGCTGTCTCCGAAGCAGTGGATCGCGATGCGATCGTGCGGTTAGTTTACAAAGGTCTGGCAAGCCCAATTTGGAGTCCAATTACGCCGGGAAATAAAGTCTGGCAGGATACGCAGTTGCCCCGGCCTGGGCGTTCACTTGAGAACGCGCGGCAATTACTCAAAAACTCGGGTTTTTCGTGGACGGCTGACGGTACCCTTTTCGATAACGAACATCAGCAGGTGGAATTTTCAATTGTGGGCAGCTCATCAAATACTGAACGGATGAATATAGCAACTTTAATTCAGGAGGATCTGCGGCAGTTGGGAATACATGTGACCATTGTGCCTCTCGAGTTTCGAGCGCTTTTGAACCGAGTTTTGGATACGCACGAGTATGAGGCTTGCATTCTGGGACTCGGCAGCGGAGACATTGATCCCAACGCCGACAGCAACGTGTGGTTATCCAATGGCGCGACCCATCTCTGGAACCTTCAAGAGAGCAAGCCCGCTACGCGTTGGGAAGCAGAAATCGACGAGCTTTTGCGGGCACAACTCACAGAGCGGACATTGAGAGAGCGGAAACGCAGTTTTGACCGCGTTCAAGAGTTGCTGGCACAGAATGTACCTTTTGTTTTTCTGGTGAGTCCTCATGTCTTGGCGGGCGCAAAGAACGGTCTGGGTAATTTTCAGCCGGCAATCATGGACCC
The DNA here is from genome assembly GCA_003131705.1 of Acidobacteriota bacterium. Lineage (GTDB taxonomy): Bacteria > Acidobacteriota > Terriglobia > Acidiferrales > UBA7541 > Palsa-295. The sequence goes on from PKUY01000256.1 coordinate 5,721, forward strand.
AGCAGCCCTGTGGAATATTGACGAATTATATTGGAAGAATAAGTAGAATCTTCAGTTTAACACCCACGTTACGAATAGGAAATCTACCCTAGAGTACCGTTGCCCAGGCCGCTACGAAGTGAAATCCTGTTGAAGGTATGCCTGCGCCCCTCGTCACGAAAGCCGCGCCGTGCGCTCTGGATTTGGCGCCCCTGATTGACCAACTCCTGCAAGAGGGCCTCAATTTAGACGTCGAGCTATTTATCGCAAAGTATCCCGCACTCCGGGAGCGTGAGACGATTCTGGCTTTGGCCGACGCGGTAAACCGAATCGCGCGCGAAGATGTATCTCGCGCTGAAGGGCTCGCGCAACTGGTGCAGAAGCTTGCCGAATTTTCATGTGATAAGCTGTGTCGCGCGCGAGCGCATCGCGCAGTTGGCAATATACGCGTACTGCGGGGCGAGTATGCTGTAGCGTTAAATAATTTTCAGGAATCATGCGATTTGTTTCGGGAGATAGAAGAAGAAATTGAGGAAGCAAAAACGCTAAGCAGCTCGCTCCAACCACTTATTTATCTTGGTCGCTATCCAGAGGCATTGGAGCGTGCCGAAAGAGCCCGCCAAATCGCGAAACACCACCATAACGAGGTTCTGCTGGCACGCGTGCAAGTCAACTTCGGCAACATCCTGCATCGACAGGACCGCTTTGACGAAGCGGTTTCTCATTATAAGCAGGCCCTCGCAACATTGGAAAAACTCGACGAACATCGGGACTGCGCCATCGCTTGGATGAATATAGCGGTCTGCTATATATCAATGGGCGATTCGCAGAATGCCGAGCACGCTTATCAGCAGGCGCGATCGATTTCCGAGCGCGAGAACATGCCGACGATTCTCGCTCAGGCGGACTACAACATCGCTTATTTGCATTACAACCGCGGCGAATATACACGGGCGATTCAGTTATATAAGCAGACGCGGGCGTACTGCGAGTGCGTTTCCGACCAGTATCACATGGCACTCTGCGATCTTGATCAAGCCGAGATGTACCTTGAGCTTCATTTAAACGCGGAGGCAATCCAACTCGGGCACCGTGCCCGGGACAGCTTTGACCGTATGAACATGCATTACGAGGCGGCGAAAGCAACCGCTTGGCTCGGGGTCGGCGCGTACCAGGAGAATAAGGCCTTTCAAGCTCTCGATTTCTTCGCGCAAGCGCAGACCGCAATGGGCCAGGAGCATAATACGGCGTGGATCGCCACATTGGACTTCTATAAGGCCATTGTTTTAGGCCAAGAGGGACGGTTGCACGAGGCGCTCCGCGCATGTCGAGCCGCGCAAGACGTTTTCTCGGCCTTTCCAAACTCCCACAAAACAGTATATGCGGATTTGTTTCGAGCAAGCATTGAGGTGCGTCTCGGGAAAATTGTCGAAGCAGCAAAATTGTCGAAGGCAGCACTGAAAGTGGCCGAGAAATCTGAATCTCCATTTCTCCTGAGCCAGTCACTTTGCATTCAAGGTCAAATTGAGGAGGCTCAGAACTCGATTGTTGCCGCGCGCGAATCCTACCGTACTGCTCTGCAGTCACTGGAAAAGGCCCCTCCGAGAACCAACACTCAAGGATTTAAACTGTCATTGTCCCGAAATCAATTCGAAGTCTACGAAGCGCTCGTGGCTCTTTCTTTCGTACCAGCTTGGAGCCCCGCAGATTTGGAAGGCGTCTTTGAAATCGCTGAAAAGGCTAAATCGCGCGAGTTAGCGGAACTTCTATCCTTCCGTGCAAACACATTGCCGACGCCATCGAGGAACCGGAGCCGCTTGGTGGAGAAGGTTAAAGAACTTCGGGAAGGACTGAACTGGCAATANNAACCAGCGGTCACACCCTCACGAAATACGCAATCGCTTCACACGGTCATTCGCAACCAAGAAGAAGCCCTGATGAAGGCGATGAATGAATTGCGGGTAACGGAAGAAGAATTCCATGCTTTGCAGGCCGCCAGTATTATTCCCCTCGATAAAGTCCGAAGTGTCTTGCGGGATGACGAACTGATTCTGGAGTTCCATCAGGCTCGCGATGTGATCTACATTTTTCTGGTCGGCCGGAATGATATGCACGCTTTGCCTCTGACGCGTACTGGAGCCGTGCGCGACCTTCTGCGGTCATTGAAAGGGCAGTTTTCCAGGTTCGACATCGGAAGGGACTATGAGCAGCGCTTCGCGCAGTCGCTCTTCGACGGTGTGCGGGGGAATTTAGCGGCCCTCTACCGGGAGCTGATCGACCCAATCAGTCACCGCCTCAAGGANNCGCTGTTTGACGGAACGCAATATCTCGGCGAGAACCATGTGGTGTCATATGCCGGCAGCTCGAGTCTTTATTACCTGTCGTCCTCCCGGCAGACGCCCTTACAGGAGCATAATCTACTTCTATCGCCCGAAGATAAGGACGGCCATAGAGTAGGCCCCCGTTTGGAAAAGGCTCTTACGAATGTACGAGCGTTCTCGGGGGTGCAAGCAAATGTATCGACGCTAGAGAAGCATGGGCCCGGAAGCGGCACGATCCATTTGGATACGCGCTTAAGAGTGCGCTCGGATAATCCGCTTTTTTCTACGTTCTCGCTCGGGGATAAGGAGCTCTCAATACTGGATACGTACCATCTGAGGTTGCCTTGCTCGCTGATCGGCCTGACGGGGACGGGTCCAGGACTGCGACCGTACGGTAACGGCGAAGAGATTCATGTCCTGGCGCGTGGCCTCGAGTATGCCGGGGCACAAACCTTACTGATGCCTTTATGGGATGTTGCCGGCACTTCCATTGACCGTTTCTTTACGGAGTTTTACACTCGTGCCGAATTCGAGGCTGACAAACCAGCGGTATTTCAGGAATCTGTCGCTCGAGTCCGGGAGGAATTTCCGAACCCCTATTACTGGTCCCCGTACATTCTGCGTGGCAAGACCGGTCGGCGCTTGAATCGTTAGATCTGTTACAGTAATCCCTTCGAAACACCGCAGACCGCCTAGTACGAATGGCCCATTGCGCCGATTAACACAAAGCTCTAGCCTAAGGTTGGGATTTGCAGACGGAAATCGATGGAGAACCGTGACTGTGGGGAGCGTAGCGTCATCGGTCCTTACTGCGGGCATGAGTGTATCCGACTTACACGGACCCCAGCTGCGAGTCCGGGACCTCGAAGAGCAGTTGCGGCAACTTCGGACAGCTACGATATGCGCCCTGAATCAAATGCTCGATTTGAAAGACCTAAGTACTGGGACTCATTCGGCCCGACTGGCCGAATGGGCAATACGAGTAGGCGAGCAACTTGGAATAAGCGACTTGGGACTGCGAGACTTGGAAGTCAGTGCAATTCTGCACGACATTGGGAAGGTCGGAGTTCCGGAAGCGACCCTCAACAAGCCCGGTAAGCTGGATGCTGAAGAGCGCAAACAGATTGAGAAACATTCCGAATACGGATGGGCCGTCTTGCGTGTGATTCCGGGATTCAGCCAAGCAAGCCTCATGGTGTTGCACCATCACGAGCGGATCGACGGAAAAGGCTATCCTTCAGGCTTAACAGGGGAAAATATACCGTTAGGCTCTCGCATTATCGGCGTCATCGATGCTTTCGACGCGATGGTCTCAGACCGCAGCTACCGCAAAGGCCTCCCGAGCGAAGAAGCCATCCGTAGACTGCAGGCTGAGGCTGGAACGCAGTTTGACAGCGAAGTGGTGAAGCTATTTGTCGGCATTGCCATTTGGGACCTTCAAGAAGTTACCGAATCTGTCTAAAACACCGCTGTGTGGAATCAGGGCTTGTGCACGGTCCATCGACCGCCTCAGCAAACCCGAGTGTCGTGCGATCTGGTAATGAACGATTGCCGCAACGCTCTTCTCATCTGAAACAGAACCGACTTCTCAGAAATTAACGCAAGTTTAGCGAGGCCAGCGATACGCATCTGAGAGGATTTCGCCTCGACTCCCCATGTCTCCACGTCCCAATCAGATTCTTTTTGTTCAGTCCAGAAAACACTTATCCCAACGGGATCTTTGAAGTGAGAACCTACCGCGAACGGACGTTCAGAATGCGGGGCAAAGTGCCAAAAGAGGGTTTTAGCGGCGCGTGAGGATACAAACAGGACCCGATTGTGAGACCAAGGTAACCATTTGTGGGCTTGGCCACAGACACTTTAGTACCGGGGTTTTTTGGGTAGACCAAACAGCCTATAGCTCCCGGTCGTCCTGAACCGTAAAGTAACACGTATTAGAAGGACAGTGAGAGGGCTGGTCAGCACCGCGACGAACCCAGGCCCTATTTATTACGAAAAACGGAGAAACACATGAAAAGGCTTCACAAAATTTTCTTCTTGGCGCTGTTAACCTTCGCGCTGTTTCCTTCGAACAGTTCGGCGCAATCGTTTAACACATACATCTTGCAATCTCCCGGCCCGGCTCAAGCGCAAGCGGCCTGCCAGACCTACGGCATGACGCTGGTAAGCACTATTCGCGATCCGGGCACTTATCTAGTGCAGGTCAGCGCCTCGGTAGACCCGCGATCGCTGGCGGAGTGGGTCGAAGACGACCCCAACGTGACGAAACTGGAACTGAACAAAGCAGTAAAGGAGTCCAGGCACCAGAACTCGGCCAACGGGCCAGTCTCGGCTACCGTACCGCCGACGACGACAGTCACCGACAGGACTCTGGCGGGAATCTTCGGTACGACAGCCTGGGCGGCATACGTACAGCAGCCAGCTTTATACTCCACGAACGCATACTCAGCGTCGATACAGCAGGGATACTTAGGGCAGGGCATCATTGCTGTGATCGACACCGGTGTTGATGAGCAGAATCCGAACCTCGCCGCAGTGGTTATTCCGGGATACGATTTCACGCAGAATGTGGCGGGATATGCCAATGACTTCGAGGATCTCGACCAGTCGACGGCACACATCCTGCATCAGTCAACCGCGCACATCCTTCATGGGTATAACACGGTTCAACTGAATTCATTCTCCTCCGCAATTCTGGATGCGGACACCGCGTCGGCGCTCCAAGGTGTCACTTTACCGAATGATTTCGGTCACGGGACCATGGTGGCGGGCTTAATTCATTTGGTTGCTCCGAGCGCCAAAATCATGCCTTTGAAAGCGTTCAATGCGGACGGCACCTCGAATGAAGCGGATATTATTCGTGCGATTTACTATGCGGCGGACAACGGCGCCACGGTAATCAACATGAGCTTCGGCCTGCCAAATATATCCGATGCGTTGATGAAAGCTATCAACTACGCGACGCGAAAGGGCGTAGTATGCGTGGCCTCCGTCGGAAATGACGGCCAGACCACTCTCTTGTACCCCGCGGCGTTCGGCAACGTGATCGGCGTCGCGTCGGTGGACGCACAGAATCAGACGTCCGTGTTCTCCAATCGCGGTCCAGACTTGGTTGTTGTTGCCGCGCCTGGCGAATCGTTGGTGACCACCTATCCGGGCAACCACTATGCCTCCGTGTCGGGTACATCCTTCAGTGCCGCCCTAGTATCCGGAGCGGCAAACGTGCTCTTGAATCAAGCGTTAGGGAACAAGCATAACTTTTCGCAGTTCCAGGAACCTGATGTTGCCAGGGCGCTGCGGCATGCCAATGCTTGTGTGACCGACGGTTCACTGGGCGGCGGTTGCATGGACCTGAACCAAGCAATCGCGTACATCCAGAGCATGGTTATACCTGCAACGACGACTAGCACATTCAGCAAGAACTAGTGGCAGCAAGGCGGGACGTCGCAAACTGGAGCGGTCAGTGATCGAGAAAATCAAGCCACAAATGCCGGAACTGAGCGACCACGAAAGATTCGGGCAGACCATTATTCAGCTGGACCGACGCCTTGCCAGCAACTGGCGAAGCACCATAGCCGAGATCACGTTGGTGATCGCAACGATCGCGGCCCCATTTGTTTTGAGAGATATGTCCGTCGACAATCATCTGGAAGTAATTTGCATCGTAAATGGTTTCCTGCTCCTGCTGTTGAGCTGCAATGCGTCTCACCTGTTTCAACATCATCAACTTAAGCACGTACGTAATCGTCTCACTGAACAGTTGGAAATCGCAGTCAAGCAGCGCATACGAGCCGACAAATTTTATGGTTTGTCAATTCTGGATCCACTTACCAGATTGCACAATCGCCGGTTCGGCGAAGAGCGTCTCCAGGAGGAGATAGCCCGCGCTGAAAGAAATGGCGACCCCCTAGCCGTTGTCATTCTTGACCTCGATTGTTTCAAGGAAATCAACGATCAATTTGGACATGCCGCAGGTGACGTCGCTCTGAAAGAGTTCTCTCGCAGGCTGAGGAAGGCAATCCGTGCTTGCGACGTGCCAGTCAGAATCGGCGGCGATGAATTCCTGATAATTCTTCCCGAGTGCCCGAGAGAGAAGGTCGACGTTATCCTGTCGCGTATAGGGTCTCCAGAAGTCGAGCTCAGTTCGCGAAAGGTCTCTATCTGTTACTCAATAGGTCGTGCACAATATCAAGTAAACGATACAATCAAAACCCTTCTCGGAAGAGCTGATAAGGTCCTGTACTCGGAAAAGGCGGAGCGAACGCAAAACTCACAGCGACAGCCAGGGTCTTCGAAATGGTCGGCTCCCGCAATGCGCAACGAAGAAATAGGGATCCCCGTTTGAGCGGTAGAACCGTGCAATTGGCCGACGTCAACTGGGGCAGCACCGGATCTGGCGATAGATCAGGTACTGCAAAACCTGCTCAGCCTTCAGCTTTTCAATCGTGCTTTCGACGTGCATCCACACTTGCTGCGCCGACTCTGGAATCTCATCCCGACATTCCAGCTCGACGACCTGAGCCTCCACCTGCTCCTGAACCTCGATTGCCGGAGGGACAGGCGGCTCTGGCATCTGAGCTGGTCGCAGCAGCCTCTTGACTGGCAGCTTTTCCTTCGCGCGCCGCACCTGCTTCGCCACGGCCTGAATGAGCTTCTCCCAATGCCAGTAGCTCCAGTGCCCGGCCGCACCTTCGATCCCCAGCTTCGACGCCCACCGAGCAACAGACCTCCCCGACTCGCCTTCCGTCAGCCGTGTGACGGTTGCGCCCATGCCTGCGGTGGCCAGAGTCTAAACTGTTCGATCCGTCACGTCTGTTCACTTTGGGACGCACACCCTGCGCGCTGGCTAGAGGCAAAAACACTTGATTTTGCCACGCTAGATTCTCACAAATTCCATCTTCAATCATCGTGGGTTACGGTGTCGCGTGGACGAGGGTTTTTGCCCACCGGCCGAGCGAAGTGCCGGGCAGGCATTTGCCCGCATTACCGACTACGCGGCCATCCGCGCGGTCTCGGGCAGACTGGGTCCGACAATTACTCCCGGATTGTCGACAATTCGCCCAGAACCTTTATCTTTGACTTCCTACAACCCCGTTAGAACAAAGCCGCCCGGCGGCGGACGCTCCGCGTGAGGCGAACGGGTCAGTGGTTGCTTGATGGTTGAGATAAGTTTGGGGTCACAAGGAGGTGTACTGCACCCCAAAAGTGAG
>PKUY01000360.1 GCA_003131705.1 Acidobacteriota bacterium
GACGCAGTTCGCGCGTTCGGAATCGGGCGGCTGACCGGCATCGATCTCCCGGGAGAGAATCGCGGACTGCTGCGTCCGATCGAAGAGTGGCAGGCCAGTTCGATCGGCTCGCTTGCCATGGGACAGGAAGTCAGCGTCACGCCGATTCAGATTATTTCCGCGATTTCCGCCGTGGGAAATGGCGGAACGCTGAATCGTCCCCATGTCGTTCGCGAAATCGACGGCGGCACGCCCGGCGCGCTGCCATCCGACCCTGGGCCGCAAACGGCAACCGACGCCAAGACGGCGGCAGCGGTGCGCGGGATGATGGAAGACGTCATGCTTGAGGGAACGGGCAAGCATTCGCAACTCGACGGTTTTACCGCTGGCGGAAAATCCGGCACCGCGCAAAAGATCGATCCGAAAACGGGCCGCTACTCCTCGACTCAGTACAACTCATCGTTTTTGGGTTTTGCGCCTGTGAACAATCCTGCGATCACGATTCTCGTCGTGCTCGATTCACCGGTCGGGCCGCATCACGGTGGAGAAGTGGGTGGGCCCGTCTTCAAGCGCGTCGCCGAGCAGGTACTCGCATATCTCGGCGTGCCGCACGACGTGGCAGCGCCTTCGGATGTGGAAACGGCGAAAAATATGGGAGCCGAGCCTCCCAAGGAACCCCGTCTTGACGATGGCGCCGATTTCGCGCGCCAGCGTTTCGCCGAGGTTGTTGCGAAGACCAAGCAACCGGCTGGTGCTCCCACGGTAGCTTTTGGAGAGCCAAGTGCAATCGCCGTCCCGAACCTTACGGGCCAGAGCGTGCGCGGCGTCACTGAGGCGTGCTCGCGGCTCGGGCTCGTGCCATCGTTGATCGGAGACGGAGTTGCCGTTGAGCAGTCCCCGCAGGCTGGTGCGCAGGTACTTCGCGGCAGCAGCGTAACGGTGCGGTTCGGACGCCAGGGAGAAATCGTGCCCGTGTCGGCGCGAGGGAATGGGAATTGAGCCTGAAGGTCAAAGAGAAAGCCAAGTTTAGAGAAGACAAGCCAAGCGCGACGCTGGAAACACACGGTATGAAACTTCAAAAACTATTGGCGGGTGCGGAAGTCGGGAAAATTGTCGGGCCAGCGGACGTCGAGATTGAGTCCATGGCTTACGACAGCCGTAAAGTTACGCCCGGAGCCATCTTTTTTGCGCTGCGCGGAGAAAAACTCGACGGAGCGCAATTCATTCAGGATGCGCTCGCGCGCGGAGCAGTTGCGGTGGCCACGGAAAATCCCCCACGAGAGAGACGTCCGGAAAATATCGCGTTCGCCGAACTGCTGCCGGGCACCGACCGCCGCGGCCTTGCCACAGCCGCCGCGAATTTCTACGGGCATCCCGCGGACGGTCTGCAACTCGTTGGCGTCACCGGAACAAATGGAAAAACAACCACTACGTTTTTGGTGGACTCGATTTTGCGCGCGGCGGGATTTACGACTGGACTCGTCGGAACCACGGGCTACCGCACTCCGCGGGGCAGCCGCACGGCTGCAAACACCACGCCTGAATCGCTCGACTTGCAGCAGATGTTCGCCGAAATTCGCGACGGCGGCGGCACTCACGCAGTGCTCGAAGCGAGCTCCCACGCGCTGGCGATGGAGCGATTGTGGGGAATCCATTTCGCCGTGGCAATTTTCACGAACCTCACGCGCGATCATCTCGATTATCACAAGACCTTCGAGGAATATTTCGCCGCGAAACGCCTGCTGTTTGGGGGTACGGGCGCAGGAGCGCCTGGCGTGGCGGTACTCAACGCAGACGATCCGTCTGCGGCGCAGCTTACAGGGCTCGCTCATCGCACGATGACATACGGTTTGAAGGGCGCGCCTGATCTGATCGCAAAGAAAGTTGCGCTAAGTTTCCAGGGCCTCGAATTCACGGCCCACACGCCTGCGGGAAATATCCAAGTGCGCTCGCCGTTCGTGGGGCGCATCAACGCCTATAACATACTGGCCGCGATCGGCGCGGCAATCGGCCTGAATGTTCCGGTCGCAAAAATCGAAGAGGGCATCTCGAATCTCGAACTCGTTCCCGGACGTTTCCAGCGTATCGACGAAGGGCAGCCGTTTCTAGTGGTCGTGGATTACGCGCACACGGATGACGCGCTGCGCAATTTGATTTCGACGGCGCGCGAACTTGGGCCGTCGGCCCGCATCATCACCGTTTTCGGCGCGGGTGGCGAACGCGATCGCGCCAAGCGCCCCCTGATGGGCGAAGCGGCCGGCTCGCTGAGCGATCTAGTTGTGCTCACGAGCGACAACCCGCGCAGCGAAGACCCGTTGCGGATCATCAACGACGTGGTCGTGGGATTGCAGAAAGCCAATGCGAAGTACCGAGTCGAGCCGGACCGCGAGCAGGCCCTGGCCATCGCACTCGAAGAGGCGCAGGCGGGCGATATCGTGTTGCTGGCCGGAAAGGGCCACGAGACGTATCAGGTGCTGCGCGACAAGACGATCGATTTCGACGACCGGGAGAAGGCGCGCGCGATACTGCGGCGCAAGAGTTTTGCCAGGAAGGTGCCGAAACGATAGCGCTTTAGATTGCATTCGAGATTCCTTTGAGATTCGCTTGAGATCAGCGACCAGCCCATTGGAGACGCGATGCGGTGGACAGTAGTTCAACTGGCTGAAGTCTTGGGTATCCCGCCTCCCGCGGGCCTGCAACCTTCGGCCGGGGCGACGGGCGTCTCGATTGATTCCAGGACCATGGTGCCAGGGGAACTGTTCATCGCGATACGCGGTCCGCGTCACAATGGACACGGTTTTGTCGCCACGGCGCTGGCGCGCGGCGCCGCAGGAGCGGTGATTGCGCGCGAGCGTTTCCCGGAATACCCGGACGAAATTCGGAGTCAACTTTTCGTCGTGAACGACACGCTCACCGCGCTGCAGCGCCTCGCTTCGCGCGCGTGCGAAATCTGGCGAAAGGCGCGGCCGGGACGCCCTGCGAAAATGATCGGCGCGGTGGCGGGTTCGGTCGGCAAAACGACCACCAAGGAAATTTTGGCGGCGCTGCTCGGCTCGCGATTTCGCGTGCTGAAAACGCTAGGAAATTTGAACAACGAGTACGGGCTGCCCCTTACGCTGCTGAAGCTCGATGACGAACATGACGCGGCGGTGGTGGAGCTCGGGATGTCGCACACGGGCGAGCTCGCGCAACTCGCGCAGATTTGTGCGCCGGAGGTGGGCGTCGTCACGCGAGTTGCGGTGGAGCATCTGGAATTCTTCGCGTCGATTGAGGAGATTGCGCTGGCCGAGCGCGAACTGATCGAAAATCTGGCGTGGCCGAATGCCACAGCCGTTCTGAACGCGGACGACGAGCGCGTGGCGCGGTTTGCGGACGTCGCACGCGGACGCGTGATCTCGTTTGGGACAAGCCCGCGCGCGGAATTTCGCGCCGAGGCAATTGAAGAGCGTGGCGTGGAGGGTGCCGCGTTCGATTTCGTCTCGCCCGACGGACGCGCGCGGCTTGAATCGCCGTTGATCGGCAGGCACAACGTGATGAACGCGCTGGCGGCGCTGGCCGCGGCGAGCGTATGGGGCATTGGCGCCGACGACGCGCGGCGCGTGTTTCCAACTCTCACGCCGGCGGACAAACGCGGAGAAGTGGTCCGGTACGAGGAGGGATTTTCGGTGATCAACGATTCGTACAATTCGAGTCCAACGGCGCTAAACGCGCTGATGAGACTCCTCGCAGAAACACCAGGATATCAGCGGCGCATTGTGGCCGCCGGCGAAATGCTCGAACTCGGAAAATCTTCGCCCGAGCTGCATCGCGAGTGCGGACGCCTCGCCGCGGAGCTGCGGAAAATTGATTGGATTTTCGGCGTGCGCGGTTACGCGGCGGATTTTGTAGCTGCGGCTGTTAGCGCGGGACACCCGCAGGATCAAACGCAGTTCTTCGAGGATTCGACGGAAGCTGCGAGATTTCTCGAAACATTCATCACGCGCGAAGACTTGCTTCTGCTGAAAGGTTCACGCGGAGTGAAGATGGAAAAAATTCTCGAGGCGATTGACGCGCAGCATCGGCGTGTCGCTCCGAAGGCTGCGCGCGAAGCCCTGGAAACTGGGCGAAAGGGACGCGGCTGAAATGCTTTATTACCTCTTTGTGTTTGTGCTGCGCCCGCACTTCAGTCCGCTGAACGTGTTCCGCTACATCACCTTCCGCACCGGCGGCGCCTTGATCACGGCGCTTCTGTTCGTGTTCCTGTTCGGCCCGATGATCATCCGATCGCTGCGCGTCCGCCAGGGCAAGGGACAGCCGATCCGCAAGGACGGCCCCGAGCGTCACCTCATTCAGAAGCAAGGCACCCCGACCATGGGCGGGCTGATGATCCNNAGGGACCGAAACGTCATCAGGCGAAGGCCGGAACGCCAACGATGGGCGGGGTGCTGATCGTCGCCGCGATCGTGATTCCCACGCTGCTTTGGGCGGACTTGCGAAATCCTTACGTTCTGCTCGCCGTTGCCGCGACGCTTGCGTTCGGCGCGATTGGATTCGTGGACGATTACAACAAAGTAGTTCGGAAGCACAATCGCGGGCTCACTGCGGCAGGCAAATTTCTTCTTCAGGTGCTGACGTGCGTTTTCGTCGGCGCGGTGCTCATCGGATTGCAGGCGAGAGGTGTTTACTCGACGCAGTTGAGCGTGCCGTTTTTCAAACGGCTGCATCCAAATTTGGTGATTAGCTCGCTGCTCGATCATCGTTTCACCTGGCCATTGGCCTACGTGCCGTTCGTCATATTTCTAGTGTTGGTGATCGCGGGCCTTTCGAACGGTGTAAACCTTACCGACGGCCTCGATGGCCTTGCCATTGGCTGCGTGCTGATTTCTGCTGTCGCATTGACTGTGCTGACATACCTTTCGAGCAACGTGCGCTTCGCGGACTACCTTGATATTCAAAAAATTCCCGATGCGGCCGAACTTACGATTTTTTGCGGCTCGCTCGCAGGAGCCTCTCTAGGGTTTCTCTGGTACAACGCGCATCCCGCCGAAATATTTATGGGCGATGTGGGTTCGCTCGCGCTTGGCGGAGCGATCGGCACGATTGCCGTAATCCTGAAGCAGGAAATCCTGATGCTCTCGATCGGCGGAATTTTCATTCTTGAGCTTCTGTCGGTGATGATTCAGGTCGGTTCGTTCAAGCTGACGGGAAAGCGCGTGTTCCGCATGGCGCCGCTGCATC